>DASPRR010000432.1:0-14477 GCA_035624375.1 Thermodesulfobacteriota bacterium
TACATGCGGGCCCGGGCGTATGTCAGCGAGGAATTGAGAAAAATGGGCGCGCGGGTCTCGACCACCGTGGGGGGAAACCTTTGCGGCCGCCTCGAAGGGAGCATCCGAGGAATTCCCTCGGTGATGACGGGCTCTCACATTGACAGCGTCCTTCGAGGGGGGCGGTTTGACGGTGCGGCAGGAGTGGTGGCCGCCTTGGAGGTGGCCAGGGTGATGGCGGAGGAAAAGACCCCCCACCGGCATCCCATCGATGTGGTCGTCTTTGCGGAGGAAGAAGGATCACGGTTTGGCTCGGTGATGATCGGCAGCAGGGCCTGGATCGGGAAACTCTCTTCGGAGGACCTGAATCGGTTTAAGGATGCGGACGGGACCAGCTACTTTGCAGCCATGGAAAAGGCCGGCCTCAACCCCGGGGATGGCCCTTTGCTGAGGTCCGGCATGGTAAAAGGCATGATCGAACTCCATATCGAGCAGAGCCTTGTGCTTGAGAATAAGGGGTTCCCGATTGGTGTGGTGGAGGGGATCAACGGGATCAAGCAGTTTCTGGTTACTATAACCGGTGTTCCCAACCACGCGGGCGCAACCCCCATGGGTCTTCGGCACGACGCTCTTCAAGGGGCAGTCAGGGCGATTGCCGCTGTAGAAGAGATTGCCATCCAGGACCTGGGGGCAAATACCGTAGCCACGGTCGGTATGTTGACCTGCGATCCGGGCCAGGCCAATGTCATCCCCGGCAGAGTCCAGTTCACGGTGGACGTTCGCGACCTCGATAGAGAACGGATCGACCAGGCCGCCCAGCGCATCCTATCCGTGATTCAAACGATTTGCCGGGCCAGAGGCCTGACCTTCGATATCAAACCCCGGTCGGATACCCCTCCGGTTCGCCTCTCAAAGGAACTGGTCCAGCTGATCGAAGAAACGGCTCAACAGAAGCAGGTCCAGGCCTTAAGGATGGCGAGCGGCGCCCTTCATGATTCTTCCATCCTCCCCGAAGTGACCGAAGTAGGGATGATTTTCGTGCCGAGCAAGGCCGGAAGAAGCCACTGCCCCGAGGAGGAGACGGACCTAAGAGACCTCCGGACGGGGGCCGATCTCCTCCTGGGCGCGGTGGCCAAACTCGCAACGTAACGACCTGCCTCGGTTTTGTCGCTTATTCAGGTAGCGAAGGGATTGGGCCTTCAAGGAGTAAGCAGAAACAAGTTCTAGGCTCTTTTCTTCTTGAACAGCTCCTGAAGTGTTCCGTAGATTCCCTTGGGCAGGAAGATGATCAGCAGGACGAGCGCCAGCCCGTAGATGATCTGCGAGAATCCCACGAAGGTGCTCCCGTAGGCCACCCGGAAATACTCCTCCAGCGAGACAATAAGGGCCGTGCCCACCGCAGGGCCCCATAGACTGAACATTCCTCCCAGGATCGCCTTGAAGGCGATTTCGAGCGAAGGCGGGACTCCCGAGAGGGTATGGGGATTCAGGTAAGTGATGTACTGTGCGTAGAGAACCGCTCCAATGGCGGTCATGAAGGCGCTGATGGAGGTGATGATCATCTTGTAGCGGATGATCCCCACCCCCAGAGTGGAAGCGGCAATTTCGTCCTCGCCGATGGCCCGGAGGGCTTTTTGCATCTTGGATCGGTCGATCCATTTCCAGACCAGGAGGGCGATGATCAAAAAAGCGACGGAAATGTAGTAGAAATGAATCTTCTGCTCGGATTGAAAATATAAGAGAGAGGTTCCTTTGGATTTCAGCGTAAACCCCAGTGACCCGCCGGTGATATCCCGGAAGGCGATGATCGTGAGGGCCACGACCTCCCCCAGGGCCAGAGTGACCAGGGCAAAATAGTCGCCGATCACTCCGAAGCGGAAGCAGGCGTAGCCGATGAGCATGGCAAAGAGGACCGCGACCACCCCCCCAAGAAGCATTCCGATCCAGGGAGAGAGCCCGTAAAAATTAAAGAGCAGGCCCGAAGTATAAGCTCCGAGGCCTAGAAAGGCACCATGCCCCAGGGATACCAGCCCGAACCTTCCCATGTACGACCAAGCGGTGGTGATGAAAGACCAGATGAAGATCAAGGTTCCGATGTGGATCAAGTAGGGGGACGGAAAAAAGATGGGAAAGACGCCGATGGCGGCGAGGAGAATGATCAAAATCAAAGGGGTGCGCAAGAAGTCCCTCCTACTTGGCCACTCGAATTCCCAGAAGGCCCTGAGGCCGGACCAAAATCACTGCGATGAAGATGACCAGGGCAACGATGTCCGCGATCTCCGTGGAGGTCATGGCGGCGGATACGGAAGTGACGATGCCGATGATAAAGGCGCCGATGAACCCTCCCAGGAGGTTTCCCATTCCCCCCAACACGACGATGATGAAGGCCATCATGGTGAAACTCCCGCCGAAATGAGGGTGGACGGCATAAATGGGGGAGAAGAAACCGGCGATCAGGGCCGTAAGCAATCCCCCGGCCGCCATCGTGAGATAATAGATCGCCTGGGGGTTGATTCCCATGAGCCTGGCGCTGTCCAGGTCCTGGGCGATGGATCGAATGGCCAGTCCCATATAGGTGCGATTCAGGAACAAGTACAGGCCCCACAGGGTCAGCAGGGCTCCGAAGAAGGCGATGAGATTGGAGGTCCGGAGAAAAACATTTCCGATGCTGATGATGGGGAGTTGAACATTGATCCCCCTCAGGTCCGCCCCCCAGATCACCTGGGCCAGGTTCTCAAGCACGATGGTCAAACCTGCCAGGGCGAGGAGCTGGGTGAGGGGATTGGCCTTGGCCCGGAGCAGGGGATTGATCACCAGGACCTGCAGGCCAAAACCGACTACTCCCATGAGGGGAAGGGTGGCGATGCAGGCCAGGAGAATCGGGAACCCCAGATGGGTGACCAGGGTGTAGATAAAGTAGAGCCCGAGCATGACGCACTGGCCGTAGGCCATGTGGATGATCTTGACCACGCCGAAGATCAGGTTCATCCCGAAGGCCAACAAGGCCAAGACCCCGCCGAGCAAGATCCCGTTGATAACCGCATTGAGATAAAGGTCAAGCATGAATCACAATCCGATGTAAGCCTTTTTAATGTAGGGATCGTCCTGGAAAGACTGTTTCGTCCCTTCTTTGTGCACCCGGCCAGACTCCATGAGGTAGGCCCGGTCGGAAAGCTTGAGGGCTTTGCGCACGTTCTGCTCCACCATCAGTATGGCATACCCTTGAGATTTGATCTGGTGGACGAAATCCAGAACTCGAGATACCACCCGGGGGGCCAGGCCCGAAGAGGGCTCGTCGAGAAGGATCAGCTTGGGCCGGGACATGAGGCAGCGGGCGATGGCCAGCATCTGCCGTTCCCCGCCGCTCAGGGTGTCGGCCAGCTGTTTCTTCCTTTCGTCCAGGATGGGGAAGAGGCGGTAGATCTCCTTCAGGGTCGCCGCTGCCTCCCCCCTCGCTCTTTTCAAGTAGGATCCCACCCTGAGGTTTTCGTAAACGCTCAGCTGCGGAAAGAGCCGCCCTCCTTCCGGCACATGGGTGATTCCCAGTTCGACGATCTCGTGAGCGGGGACTCGGTCGATCCGATTTTTCATGAAGGTGATGCTTCCCGAGCGAGGGTGGAGGAGGCCGGAGATGGTCTTGAGAAGGGTCGATTTCCCCGCCCCGTTAGGCCCAACGGTGATCACCGTTTCCCCCTCGGAAACGCTAAGGGAGATGCTGAAGAGCGCCTGAAATTCACCATAATAAACGTTTATACTTTGAATTTCAAGCATGGGTTTCGGTCTCTTCCTCTCCCAGGTAGGCCTCGATAACCTTGGGATTCTTGGAGATCCCCTCCGGGGTCCCCTCGGCGATGATCTGTCCGTAGTCCAGGACCGTCACCCGCTCCACCAGGTTCATGAGGGCGTTCATGATATGCTCCACCCAGATGATGGTGATCTTCAATTCTTCCCGGATTTTTTTCAGGACCTGGGAGGCCAGGATGATCTCTTCCTGGTTGAGACCGCTCATGATTTCATCGGCAAGAAGGAGTTTGGGGTGAGTGGCCAGAGCCCGGGCCAGTTCCAGGCGGCGAAGGTTCCCGGCGGTCAATTCGCCAGGCATAGTTCGCTCATCCACTTTGAGACCCACGAACTCCAGCCAGTGGACGGCTTCAGCCCGGGGATCTCCCTTGACGATGTTCTCCTTCCCCTTTCCGAAGAGGGATCCGATCATCACGTTTTCCACCACGGTCATCTCCCGGAAAGGCCTGGGAATCTGGAAGGACCGGGTGATTCCGGCGTGGCAAATCATATCGGGCGTGAATTCAGTGACCTCTCGGCCCATGAATTTCACCTGCCCGGCTGAGGCCCGGTAAACTCCGGAGATGACATTGAAGATGGTCGTCTTTCCGGACCCGTTAGGGCCGATGAGGCCGCGGAACTCCCCCTCTTCAACCTTGAGATTGATCTGCTTCAGGGCCTGGAAGTGGCCGAAGAATCGGTCCACCTGGATGAGCTCTAACATGGCGCCGGCAGAAAGGACCTTCCTGGGTTCATACGCAAGTAGGGGCGGATTTCAACCCCGCCCCTACGGTTTAAAAACACTCTATCCTTAAAGATTTTATTTGACCGCCAGGGGCCAGTCTTTAGGGGCCGGCAACAGCGGTTCGATGGTCTGGTGTGCCTTGGGCCAAACCGTTTCCACCTTACCCTTGACCCATTGCATCACGACCGGGTAGCAACGAAAGTTCTGGCCGGAGAATGGGTGGCCAGGGGGATTAAACTTGACCCCGTAACCCGAGGTAGTTCCTCCTTCCGGGATGTCGATTTGCAGCGCCGCTTTTTGGATGTTATCGGCAGTGGGGGCGCCGTATTTTTTAACGGCCAGTTCCATAGTTTGGAGAAGGACCCAGGCATGGGTGAAGCCCATGGTGGCGTGCGACGGGGGGGAGGCTTCCTTGTATTTTTCGTTATAACGCTTCAGGAATTCGTCGATGATCGGCCCCATTTCTTTCTGCAATTGGCTCCTATTCAAACTCTGGGCCGGAGCAGGATCGATGTTATACACGTACTGAATCATTTCCGGCCCCAATTGTTTTTCCAGGTTCGGGAAATTGCCGTACCCGGCGCCATGACCGATGAGGGCCTTGGTCTGAAAGCCCATTTCCCTTGCCTGGCGCATAAAGAGGACGATATCCGGATAATACCCGGTGTTCAAGACCGCATCCGGTTTGGCCGCCTTCAGTTTCAGGACGAGAGAAGAAAGGTCCTTGGTTTTGTGGTCGTAGCCTTCGGTCAGGACCACTTTTATTTTATATTTCTGGGCCTGATTGAGGCCTCCGGTTTTACAGCTTACCCCGTAGGGCCCGTCTTCATACGTGATGGCGATCTTGATCTCGCTGGGGTCCTTGTAGCCGAGCTTGGCCACGTTGTCCTTGAGATACTCCACGGCGCTGATCCCGTATTGGGACCCCATAACCTGCGGACGGAAGGTATAGGTGAGGTTCTTGCCTTCCACCACCGCGTCGGAAATGGCGATGGTGATCCAGAGGATCGTCTTGTTTCGCTCGCAGATCGGCGCGAGGGGGGTGGCAATAGCGCTGGAATAGATCCCCAGAATCACCGGAACTTTTTCCATGTTGATCAGCCGCTCCGCCTCGCGGATGGCCACGTCAGGGTTGGACTGGGCGTCAGCCTCCACCGGGACGATGTCGTATTGGTTAAGGATTCCTCCCCGGGCGTTCCACATGTCGATGGCCACGAGGGAGCCTCTCTGCCCGGCCAAACCTCCGGCCAGTGCGAGGGACCCGGTGATGGAGTGCATGACCGCGATTTTGACCTTTTCTTTTGCCCAAGACGTGGATTGGAGACCGGCGCACAACGACAGGATTAAAAAGACGATGAAGATTTTTTTCATCTCTCCTCCTCCTTTTTGGCGAATGAAATTCGGCTATTGATGGACCACTCGAATCGGCGATGATGATATTAGTCAATGGAGAGGGGGCTGTCAAGGAATTTTTCCCGGAAAGAGGAGAATGAACAGCTTCCCTTTCCAATGGAAGGCGGAAGAAAACGAGTCCGCAAAGGCGATCCCTCTAAGAAGACTTTTCCTTGCCGTCTTCCCCTTCGATATCTTTGCAGAGTTCGTCGATCCAGTTGGGCTTGGAAAGCTTGGGTTTTTCCTGGCGGGAGGGCCGGGGGGTATTTTCAGAAGAACTGTTCAGGATGATGATGATCATCTCCGTTTTTTCCGTTTTCCCTTTTTCTTCCTTGGGGCGGGGGGAAATCTTTTCCCGGAGTTTGGAATTGAGTTTCAGGAAGAGGTCCATCAGTTCGCCGAGGGCCTTGGCTGAAGGTTCGTCTCTTTCAAGCGGCTCCTTACTGGAAGATCCCATGGTTATTTTTCTTTCCCCTTTAGGCGCGGTAAGCGGCTTTACCGGGCAATTTCTCTTTGTTCAGGCGGTGGTGGAGGTAAAGCCCTTCCAGGATAAACTCCAGCCCCGATGCCACCTGGGCCGGACTCTGATCGCAATCCAATTTTTTCAAACCCTCCAGCAGCCCCCTCATCTCGGCCATGTGGGGGGATGTCTCCTGGGCTTTGAGCTGGTATTCGGAAGATTTCATCCGCTCGGAAACTTCCAGGGACCATCCTGATTTGAACCGCGAAAGGAAGGCGTCAAACTGCTGTACCTGAAAATACCGGTTGAAAGTATTGAGCACCGCCTTGTCGATCAGTTTTTCAATCAAGGTCTGATTGCGGTCTTCCTCCACTGTCTCGAACTCGATTTTCCCGCTGGTGGAAGCCGCCAGATAGGGCAGGTCGCTGACCCGGGGAACCACTTCCCCTTCCCCTACCCGGATGGCCCGGCGCAGGGCGTTGCTGATTACGTTTTCGTAGTTGGAAATAGAGACTCGAACCGACACGCCGGAGCGCTGATTGATCTCTGGGGACTTGCGGGCTAGGGCGGTGATTTCGGCGATAAGCTCTTTGAAAAAAAGCGGAATGGTGGTGGCGAAGGCCCCGTCATCATCAAACCGGGCCCGTTCCTGGTCCATGATCTCGATTTCATCCTTCAGCGTCCGGGGATAGTGAGTCCGAATTTCCGAGCCGTACCGATCCTTGAGGGGAGTGATGATTCGGCCCCGGCTGGTGTAGTCCTCCGGGTTGGCGCTGGCTACGATGTAAACGTCCAGGGGAAGACGGATCTTGTACCCGCGAACCTGGACGTCCCGCTCTTCCATGATGTTAAAAAGCCCCACCTGGATCTTCTCCCCCAGGTCCGGAAGCTCGTTGATGGCGAAGATCCCGCGGTTCGTCCGGGGTATGAGTCCATAGTGGATGGTCAGCTCATCGGAGAGGTAGCGGCCTTCGGCCACCTTGATGGGGTCTACTTCCCCGATGAGGTCGGCAATGGTCACGTCCGGAGTGGCCAGCTTCTCGGCGTACCGCTGATCCCTTCCCAGCCAGGCGATTTCCACCTTATCCTGGAGGGTTTGGACCTTCTCCGTGCAGCTTTTGCAGATGGGGTAAAAAGGGTTATCGTTGATCTCGCAGCCGGCGATGACCGGAATTTCCTCATCCAGAAGGTAGATCAAACTGCGAATCATGCGAGTCTTCGCCTGTCCTCGCTCACCCAGAAAGATCACGTCTTGTCCGGAAAGGATGGCATTTTCCAGCTGGGGGATTACCGTTTCTTCGTAGCCGATGATCCCCGGGAAAAAATCCTGATCCTTACGGATCCTCTCGATCAGGTTCTTACGCATCTCCGTCTTGACGGAATAAACCGGAATGTTCGCCTTTTTGAGCTCTCCCACAGTGCGGGGTCTTCTATTTCTAAGGACTTTAGCCACCACCATTTCCTTTCCTTTTCTTGGTTCCGGGTTGCCCGATCGTTGTTTCTCTTTACTTGATTCCCTGCCAACCACCCACGAGCAGCCCGTAATGACTTTTTACTATCTTCACTTATAGCTCAGAAACCCCGCTCCGTCAAGGCCGGGCCATAAAATTCGGAATGATAAATAAGGAGGATACGGAAAAGAGAAGAATCAGCGGAACAGAAGTCAAAAACCAGCAAAGGAGGAGTAAAATCTAGAGGAATTAAATTTTTGTTGAAAAAATTACATGTTCACGTTAGATTTGAGCAACGCTTGAGCGGAAGCCAGGAATATTTCCAATTTTTTGATCGGAGGGGTAGATGGTCAAGGATGTGAAAGAGGAATTGAAGGACCTGAATCTCGGTCAGAAAATCAAAAACTTGAGACAGAAAAAGGGGCTCACCTTACAACAAGTAGCCGAGAACGCAAATCTCTCCGAACCGGTGCTGGTGCAGATCGAGGGGGAAGTCGTGGCTCCACCAGTCGCGACCTTGCTGAAAATCGCCAGGGCCATGAACGTGAACATCGGGTATTTTTTCCAGGACCAGGATGCCGAAAAGAGGGCCATCGTCGTCCCCAAGAGCGATCGCAAGAGGGTCTTCCGGCGCATTCATGAGGACCCCTCGAAGGTGGGTTATTACTACGAATCCCTGGCTTATCCCAAGGCGGACAAACACATGGAGCCTTTTCATGTGACCTTTGAGGTGAAGGGAAAAGAAGACCTCATCTTCCTCACCCACAGAGGTGAGGAGTTCATCTATGTTCTGGACGGGCAGCTGGAATTCACCTATGAGAATGAAATCTACTCCCTGGGGGCGGGGGATAGCCTTTATTTTGACTCCAGCCTCCCCCACGCCTTCCGAGCTGTGGGGAAAAAACACGCCACCGCCATCGACGTAATCTATGCCTCCGAATAGAAGAACCCCGCCCAGCAGAGCGCAGGGATGAAGGAAAAGCATTCTGCAGTTCGGAGAGGGTCCCGTGTCGGGTCCTCCCACCTGGGGGCCCTAGCACGGCAAAACCCCAGCCCCGCATAACCTCCATTTCCCCCTTTCCTCTTTAATACGGTCTTCCTTGCCCCCTCACTTCCGGGCCGGGCATTGCCCGAAATTCAATAGGGCTCGAGCCCACTTGCCGAAAAGGGAAGGGGGAAGTTCGGTCTTCCCCTTGACGGGTGATCGGTTATAAGAATAGAATTCAGATGAAATAGAAGAGGCATAGAAAAAGACGGGAAAGCCGCTCGCTGTAGCAAAAACTGGCGCCGGCTCTCTCCCGATGAAGGAAATGAGGAGAAGAATCAGGTGTCTTCCGCAATGACCAAGGATTTCAGCGATGAAGTCTGCGCAGAAATGAAGAAGGTCTACCCGGAGAAGTTTGTTTCCGAGGAGAACATCTTCAGCCGCATCCATCGAGGGGATCGAATCTTCATCCATACCGCCTGCGCCGAACCCCAGTATCTGGTCCAAGCGCTGATTAAGTTCGTGGAATCCCATCCCAAAGCCTTCTTCGACGCCGAGGTCGTCCACGTCTGGACCCTGGGGGTGGCGCCCTACACCGATGAGAAATTCAAGTACAATTTCCGCCACAACTCCTTTTTCGTGGGGGACAACTCCCGGGAAGCGGTGAACCGGGGCATGGCCGACTACACCCCTCTCTTTCTTTCCGATGTGCCGGAATTGTTCGGCCGGGGAATGGTCCCCATCCAGGTGGCCTTGATCCAGACTTCCCCCCCGGACGAGCATGGAAACATGAGCCTGGGAATCAGCGTGGACATAAGCAAAGCGGCGGTTGAGAAAGCCTCCGTGGTCATCGCCCAGGTGAACCGCCACATGCCCCGGGTGCACGGGGATGGGTTTATTCACATCAAGGATGTGAATTATATCCTCTGCCATGATGAACCCCTTCTGGAGTACGAAGCCATCGCCCCGGATGTTGTGGCCCAGCAGATCGGCAAGTACGTGGCCCGCATTGTCCGGGACGGAGACACGATTCAGGTGGGGTACGGCGCGCTGCCCAACGCAATTCTCGCCAATCTGGGCCAAAAGAACAACTTGGGGGTGCACTCCGAGCTACTGAGCGACGGGATGGTGGAATTGATGAAGAAGGGGGTTATCGATAACCGCCGCAAATCGCTCAACCGGGGCAAGACGGTGGCCACCTTTTGCCTGGGACACAAATCCACCTATGAGTACCTCCAGGACAATCCGGCCTTCGAGTTTCGGACCATCGACTACACCAACAGCGTCCTGGTGATCGCCCGCCAGGAAAACATGACCGCCATCAACAGCGCGCTGGAGATCGACCTGACCGGGCAGACGTCCTCCGAATCCCTGGGAAAGACTTTCTACAGCGGACCGGGAGGGCACACCAATTTCATGAGAGGGGCCACCCTGGCCCCCGGCGGAAGAACCATTCTGGCCATTCAATCCACGGCTGAATGGGGGAAGGTATCCCGCATCGTTCCCTTCCTGCGCGAGGGGACGGGCGTGACCCTGGTCCGGGGCGATGTCCACTACGTGATCACCGAATACGGGATCGCCTACCTCCACGGCAAGAATATCCGCGAACGGGCCATGGAGCTGATCTCCATCGCCCATCCCCAATTCCGCCCCTGGCTGATCGAAAAGGCCAAGCAGGCCAACCTGATCTACCGGGATCAGGCCTTCATCCCCGGAAAAAGGGGGGAGTACCCCGAGCATCTGGAAAGCTACCGCACCACGATCAAAGGTCTGGAAGTTCTGATGCGGCCGGTCCGGCTCAGCGATGAGCCGCTGCTCAAGGACTTCTTCTACTCGCTTTCCGACCAGAGCCTGTACCGGCGATTCATCTCCATGCGCAAGGACATGCCCCACGAGCGGCTGCAGGAGTTCGTGGTCATCGACTACACCAAGGAGACGGTCATCCTGGCCACGGTGCGGGAGGGGGAAATGGAAAAGGTGGTGGGGTTGGGCCAGTACGGGATCAACGAGGCCAACCATACCGCCGAGGTGGCCTTGGTGGTGCGGGACGATTACCAGGGTAAGGGTGTGGGGACGGAGGTTCTTTCCTACCTGACCTTTCTGGCCAAACGGGAGGGATTATACGGTTTCACCGCCGAAGTCCTGGTGGAGAACAAGCCCATGCTCCATCTGTTTGAAAAGATGGGGTTCGATATCCAGAAGAGAAGCTCGCAGGGAGTGTACGAACTGCAGATGGGTTTCAGAGGAGCCTGATGGAAAGCCCAAATTTAGATATTCAAAACCTGTTTGAACCCAAGACCCTGGCCGTCATCGGAGCGGCGCGGGATGAAAATAAAATAGGCTACAAGATCTTGAAGAATATTCTGACCGGCGGATACAAGGGGAAAATCTTTCCCGTGAATCCCCAGGGGGGCGAAATCTTGGGCCTGAAGGCCTACCGCTCCGTCGAGGAAGTGAACGAAACGGTGGATGTGGCCAGCATCGTCATCCCCGCCAAGTTCGTCTATGAAGCGGTCCAGAGCTGCGCCAGGAAGAAGGTCAAGTACCTGACCATCATCTCCTCCGGCTTCTCGGAGATCGGGAACAACGAGGAAGAGCGCCGGATCGTGTCCTACGCCCGTGCCCACAACATGAGGGTCCTGGGGCCCAACATCTTCGGGGTCTACTCGGCCGCGGCCTCCTTGAATGCCACCTTCGGCAGCTCGGGCATCAGCCCCGGGAGGGTGGCCATTATCACCCAGAGCGGGGCCTTGGGCATCGCCATGATCGGCAAGACCGCGGTGGAGAACATCGGCCTTTCGGCCATCGTCTCCGTGGGAAACAAAACCGATGTGGACGAGGCCGACCTTCTGGAATACCTGGTGACCGATCCCCATACGAAGATCGTTTTGATGTACATCGAAGGGGTGCGGGACGGGGAGCGGCTCATCCAGGCGGTTAAGAAGACCACCCGGAAAATTCCCGTGGTGGTCATCAAGTCCGGGCGGTCAGAACGGGGGGCCATCGCCGCCGCCTCCCATACCGGTTCCCTGGCCGGATCGGACGAGATCTTCGACGCCATCATGAGGCAATGCGGGGTTCTGCGGGCAGAGAACGTGGAGGAAGCCTTCAACTGGTGTAAGTTCCTGGCCAATACCCCTTCCCCCGCCGGGGAAAGCACGGTCATCGTCACCAATGGGGGCGGAATCGGGGTAATGGCCACCGACGCCTGCGAGAAGTTTGGGGTGAGGCTGTACGATGATACCCTGACCCTCAAGGAAATTTTCTCCACGGTCACGCCGGAGTTCGGTTCCACCAAGAACCCGGTAGACCTCACCGGGGGAGCCACCTCCACTCATTACAACTCGGCCCTGGAAGAGGCCCTGAAGAGCGCCCAGATCGACTCGGTGATCGCCTTGTACGGAGAAACCGCCATTTTCGACGCGGAAAACCTTTCTTCCATGATCGTGGAAAATACGCAGCGGTACAAAGAAAAGAAAAAGCCCCTGGTCTTTTCCATCTTTGGGGGGGAGAAGATCGAAAGCTGCCTGCTTTCCATGAAGAAAGGGGAAGCGGCCGTATACGGGGACGTTTACCAAGCGGTCTCCTGCCTGGGCTCGATCTACCGGTATTATCATTATTTAAGAGAATATTCCGAAGCAGTGGATGAGGCGGCCATTGACCCGCCAACCATTAACCGGGTGATCGACCAGGCCCTGAAAGAGGGAAGGTCCTTTTTACTTGCGCACGAAGGACAGGCGGTCATGCGCGCCGCCGGAATCCCCATTCCTCAGACCCGGATTGCCCGCAGTCTGGAAGAGGCGGTTCGGGCCGCGGAAGCCATTCGCTTTCCGGTGGTCATGAAGGTGGTTTCCCGGGACATCCTGCATAAGAGCGACGCCGGCGGAGTAGCCCTGGACCTGGAGGACAAGGAGGAGGTCATTGACGCCTACCAGGCCATTTTGCGCAACGTGCGGGCCTACAAGGCTGATGCCAACATCGAGGGGGTGGAGGTCTCCGAGATGGTGGAGAAGGGGATGGAGACGATCATCGGGGCCAGGCGGGACCGGACCTTCGGCCCCCTGATCATGTTCGGCCTGGGCGGCATCTACGTGGAAGTGATGAAAGACGTGGCCTTTCGGGCTTTGCCCATCAACCGGAAAGAAATCATGGCCATGGTCAAGGAGATTCGGGCTTACCCGCTCCTCCTGGGGGTGCGGGGAGAGGAAAAAAAGGACCTGGACAGCGTGGTGGATACGATCATCAAAGTAGGGACCGTTCTGCAGCGATGCGAGCGCATCACGGACATCGAGATCAATCCCCTCATGGCTTACGAACAGGGGCGGGGGGTCAAGGCCGTGGATGTGCGGATTCTGCTAACCAGCGGGAGGAAGGGAGTATAAATGGAAAAAGTAATTATCGCCTCGATGCGCAGGAGCGCGGGCAAAACCAGCGCCATTGTGGGGATCACCGCTGCGGCGAAGAAGAAGATCGCCTATGTCAAACCCTTCGGGGAGAGGATGCTCTACCGGAAGAAGCGGCTTTGGGACTACGATTCCTCGCTGATCAGCGCCCTCTTCGGACTGAAAGAGGACCCCGTGGACATGAGTATCGGTTTTGACCACTCCAAGCTTCGCTACATGTACGATGAAGAGGGGACCCGGAAGAAGCTGATGGAGACCATCGCCAACCTGGCCAACGACCGGGACGTGCTCTTCATCGAGGGAGGGAGGGACCTGAGCTACGGAATTTCGGTCCACCTGGACACTCTCTCCTTGGCCAAGTACATCGGGGGAAGGCTCTACATTGTGGTCAGCGGGGACGACGACTCGATCCTCGACGATCTCCTCTTCTTGAAACAACATGTGAATCTTTCCGGGGTCAACCTGAACGGGGTCATCATAAACAAGGTGCAGAACCTCGAAGAGTTTCAGAGCACCCACCTTCCGGCCATCCGCCAGATGGGTCATCAGGTAATCGGGGTGATCCCCTATCAGAGTGAACTCACCCACTTCACAGTATCCTATCTGTCCGAGCGTCTCTTCGCCAAAGTCCTTTGCGGCGAAGGGGGACTCACCCGGGTGGTGAAGAACATTCTGATCGGGGCCTGGTCGGCCAATGTATTTCTCCAGAATCCCATCTTCAAGAAAGAGAACAAGCTGGTCATCACTGGCGGGGACCGCACCGATATGATCCTGGCTTCCCTGGAAAGCGATACCTCGGGAATCATTCTGACGAATAATATTCTTCCACCCTCGAACATCATCAGCAAGGCTTCCGAGCGGAACATTCCTCTTTTAATGGTCTTTTCCGATACCTACCAGACCGCCAAGCAGATTGAGAGCCTGGAACCGCTGCTCACCAAAGACGACGGGGAGAAGGTTGAAATGCTGAAGGCGCTGTTCCAGAAGCATGTCAACGTGCAGGAAATACTGGGTAAATAGAAAATGGGTCATGCGGTCATAGGTCAGGGATGACAACAAATCCCTGATGGGTCGCTGCTACGGCCTCGTCCCTCAAACCTTAAACCTCTAACCTGCTTTTGATTATGGCCAAGGTGATTAGAAGAAGTTCCAAGAAAGCGGGGCTTCCTCCCGGGACGCTGGTCCATATCGGAGAGAAGAAAACGGAGAAGACCCGCGTTGCAGTGGTGGAATACGACGGCCAGAGCTTTCAGGAAAAAGAGCTGGAGACTCTCGAGACCTG
>DASPRR010000435.1:0-2476 GCA_035624375.1 Thermodesulfobacteriota bacterium
AGATATTTGCGGTCCAAATCGATCTTCACCCGCCCCAGGTCCAGGCGGTCTGCGTCCCAGCAGGTCTGAACGGTGATGTCTGCCGTGGTACTCCCAAGGGTGTGGTCCCGACACGCCTCGTAGAGCAAGTCAAAATCGCTATCCAAGAGATGGAAATGGGTTCTGCGGAACTGGGCAGCCAACTCCGCTCCTCGATATCCATGTTCACGGTCCCATCCATCGTTCATCCTCCGGGCATCATGGAAAAGCGCAAAAAGTTCGACCACTGGGATTCTGGCTCCGGTCTGTCGGGCTAAACTCATCCCATTTTCCAGGACCCTCGCCCAGTGGGGCAAGCCGTGGATGCCCTTCGGAGAAAGCGAATATTGCCGGAGGATTGTTTCGATCAAATCTTTAGAAATCATAGGCAAAGTAGCTCAATGCCGATTCATGAATCGGGTTCGCAAGGATAATCATGGCCAGTATACGTTAGGCTTTTTCACTAGGTCAAATGTTCAAATTGCAGGGTCTTCCCTTCCCCTGAAGCCCGAGACCCAGGGGGAGGCCGGTTTTCGTTCTTGGGTCAGCGACAATAGAGGACCCGTTCTGAAGACACTTTCATCCGCGAGGCAGGAGGAGGGAATGTCGGGTTTTACCCGTTCGGAGAAGCTTCTCCCGGGATAACCTCCAATTGGAATTTGTCTTGTCCGCGGAAGACGCTCATGGTAACCATTTTCCCGATGAACCCTTCGGCCAAAAAGCGGTGGAGGTCATCCACACTGGTAACGGCCTGATCGTTTACCGCGAGGATGAAATCTCCCTCCTTCATCCCCGCCCTCCCCGCAGGTCCCTGCGGGTCTACGGAGATCACTTCTACTGCCTCTTCTTTGGCCAGTTTGTAGAACCGGACCAGACGGCGATTCAATGACCGCTGGCGGGCGGCAATCCCCAGATAGGCCCTCCGAACGCGGCCGTGGCTCAAGATTTGGGAAACCACCCACTTGGCGGTGTTGGAGGGGATGGAGAAGGCAATTCCCTGGGCGATGGCGATAATGGCCGTATTCACTCCCACAACCCGACCGCGGGAATCGACCAAGGGGCCTCCCGAGTTCCCCGGGTTCAGCGGGGCGGTATGCTGGACAATGTTCTCAATGAGCCTTCCCTGCGGGCTTCGCAACGCCCGACCCAGAGCGCTCACGACTCCGGTCGAAACCGTAGATTGAAATCCGAAAGGGTTGCCGATGGCGATCACCAGTTGTCCGACCCGCAGCAGAGAAGAATCCCCCAGAGTTGCATAGGGAAGGTTGGAAGCAACAGCCCGGATGAGGGCCAAGTCTGTCCCCGGGTCCGTTCCCACCAGGGCCGCATGAAGCTTCGAGCCATCCGCGAGGGTCGCGGTTAACTGGTCAGCCTGATGCACCACATGATCGTTGGTCAGGATATACCCGTCGGGAGCGATGACCACCCCTGAACCGGCTCCCGTCTTGGTGAAAGCTTCTTCCCCGATCTCCTTCCCGATGGAAATCCCGACCACCGCCGGTCCCACAGCCTCCGCCACATGGATTACCGCACGGGAGTAAGCGTCGAGAAGGTCCACATCCGATTTTCCTGCTTCCTTTATCTCGCAGCGGCCCTGCGCATCGCCTCCCAGGTCTTGGCCGGTAATCACCTTCAGCGTCTTGCTCAATCGATCATCCATCATCGACTCGCTCCTTTTCTCGCCTCAGCCTCTCTCCCCCTGCTTCCAGCCGCCTTTTTAAGGGATCAGTACGATCTTGCCAAAGGCCCCCGGCTCAAGGACTTTTCGATGGGCCTGGGCTGCTTCCAGGAGAGAGAGCTCATGCCCGATGACCGGTCGCAGCGTGCCATTCTCAAGCCCCGCGGTTAGGGCGGAATGAATGCTCCGGGTTTCCCTCTCGGAGGCATTGGCCACCAGCATCCCCAGAATAGCCGCCTGCCGGATCATCACCTCCCGGGGGTTGATCTCCACCGTCCCCCGGCTGCCCACCACAACCACCCGCCCGCCATGGGCTAGCACCGGAAGGTCCTTTCCCAGGTTCACATTGGCCAGAACCTCCACAATGACGTCCACCCCCCTCTCCTGGGTCAACTTCAGGGCTAAATCCAGATAGTCCGGAGCGCGGTGATCGAGCACATGTTGGGCCCCTTGTTCGGCAATCAGACGTCTGCCTCTTTCGGTCCCTCCAGTTCCGATGATCATCATTCCTGCCGCTCTGGCCAGTTGGACTGCGGCGATACCCACGCCTCCGGTAGCTCCGTGGACCATTACCCATTCTCCGGGAATCGCCCGGGCCCGGTGAAAGAGGGCGTGGTAAGCTGCCGAATAAGGGGTGTTCACCGCTGCTCCCTGGGAAAAGGAAACCCCCTCGGGCAGCGGATGAACCTGATGATCCCGGCAAAGAGTCTTTTCGGCGTAAGCCCCGCTAACTGTTCCGGTTAGAAAGACCCGATCGCCCGCCTTGAATCCCTCTGCCCC
>DASPRR010000446.1:0-4078 GCA_035624375.1 Thermodesulfobacteriota bacterium
CAGGGTCCTCTGGGAGGACCCATTGCCATTGAGGTTCATGGTTTCCAATTGGCCTTGGGGAGAGGGGTCGCTTCTCAGGTCTTTGTGGACGCAACCGGGGGAATGACCATCGCCCTGGCCGGCCAGCCCAACAGCGGGAAAAGCACTCTTTTCAACCACATCGCCGTGTACAAGGCGATGACCGCCAACTTTCCGGGAACCAGCGTCACCTTCACCGAGACCCGTACCCGGATCGATGGTTTGACCTGCAATTGCATCGACCTTCCCGGTACTTACTCCCTTACTTCCCAAGAACCTGCCGAACTGGAAGCCCGCAAGCACCTCCTCTTTGGGGAGGTTGATTTAATCATCAATGTGGTCGACGCTTCGCTGCTGAGCCGCAGTCTGGAGCTGACCCTTGAGCTCCTGGAACTGGAAGTCCCCATGATTCTTTGCCTCAACATGATGGACGAGGCGGAGAAGAAAGGGGTCCAGATTGAAATTCCGAAGCTGGAGCAGGTCCTCGGCATCCCCGTGGTCCCGGTCATCGCCACCACCGGGAAGGGGGTAAGAGAGCTCTTTGCCCAGGTCAGCCGGGTATGGGAAGAGAAGAGAAAGGGGAGAGTCCAGAAATTCAGCAAGGACGTGGAAGAAGAGATCCAGCCGCTGGTTGCCCTTCTGGAGCCGGAAAAGCGGGTGAACGAGAGAGTCCCCGCCCGTTTTCTGGCGATCAAGCTGCTGGAGAAGGACGAGTCCTTCGTGGAGGAGGTCAAGCAGGCAGGGGACTTTTACCACCAGGTGGTTCCCTTCCAGGAAAAACTCCAGGAGAGCCACGGGGTGCCCTCCGATGAAGTCATCTCCTCGGAACGCCACGCTCTGGCCATGAACATCTTTGAAAAGGTCGCGCGGATCATCCGTTCCCCCAAGAGGGACCTTCGCACGGCCCTTGATCGTTGGGTCATGGATAGGTTCTTCGGCTACGGGATCCTAGCCTTGGTTTTCTTCGCTTTTTTTAATTTCATCTTCGGAATCGGGGGGCTCATCGAAGGCCCGCTCATTCAATTCTTTGATCGACTCAATAATAATCTGGAGAGTCTTTTTCCTACGGGCAGCCTGTCCCTCTTTCTGGCCCACGGGATCCTGCACGGAATCTCGGGGGGGATAGCCATCGTGCTTCCCTACCTGGTCCCCTTTCTGATCGGGCTTTCCCTCCTGGAAGATGTGGGCTACTTGCCCAGGGTGGCTTTCCTGATGGATACTTTCATGCACCGCATCGGCCTCCACGGGAAATCGGTCATCCCCTTCATTCTGGGTTACGGCTGCAGCGTCCCGGCAGTCATGTCCACCCAGATCCTGGAGATTCCCCAGCATCGCTTCATCGTATCCGTCCTTACCACTATGATCCCCTGCGCGGCGCGGATTACTATCATCTTCGGACTCGTCGCCTTTTTTATCGGGGCCAACGCGGCCCTGGCTATCTTTGCCCTCAACCTCCTGATCGTGGCCATTTTTGGCAAGGTCCTAACCCACTTTTCTCCGGAGAGCAACCTGGGGTTCATCCTGGAAATGCCCTCTTATCAATTTCCCGCCCTCCAAACCACGCTGAAAAAGTCGTGGTGTCGCATTCGGGAATTCATCGTCATTGCCTGGCCTCTACTGATCATCGGAAGCGCGGTACTTTCTCTGATCGAGTACTGGAAGCTGGACCATTTGATCAATTACCTTCTGCTCCCCCTGACCCGGATTCTCGACCTTCCCTTCGCCGTGGGAACCACTCTCCTCTTCGGCCTCCTGCGGAAAGAACTCTCCCTGATCATGCTCACCCAGGCCCTGGGAACGACCCAGGTCAACACGGTGATGACCCACACTCAGATCCTGGTCTTTACCATCTTTGTGACCTTTTACATCCCCTGCTTGGCCACAGTCGGAGTTCTTTGGAAGGAAATCGGGAAAAGGGGAGCCCTTCTGGCCATGGGATTCACCCTGGGGATCGCCACCGTCTTGGGCCTTCTGACCCGTCTGTTCGGGGAAATCTTCCTTAACTGAATTGCGGATTGCAGATTGCGGATTGCGGATTGGAAAAGAGGAAGGGAAAAAATTCCGAAATCCGAAATCCGCGATCCGAAGTTGTCTCATAGGGGCGGGAACATCTTGTGCCAAGGGGTGGCCTGTTCGTAAGCGTAGGCCACGCGCAATAGGGTCGACTCATCGTAGTGGCGGCCGAAGAGCTGCAATCCCACAGGAAGGCTGTCGGCGGTGAATCCGCAAGGAAGAGAGACAGCCGGAAGTCCGGTCAAGTTTCCTGGGCGGGTCATGCGCAAAAGGGCGGCCCGGACATCCTCCCGGGTCCGCCCCCAAAAAATTTCCTTCTGCCCGATGAAAGGCGGAAGGACCGGGAGGGTGGGGGCGGCTACCACGTCGACGGAGTCGAAAACTTTCAGGAAAGCCTCGGTGTAAGTCCGCCTTTTTTCCTGCGCCTGGAGGTATTCGATTGTCCGCTGGTTTCGGTTGGCCTCCATCCGTTCCCGGACGTCCGGTCCATAATCCTTGGCCCTCGACTGGAGCCACTTCCAGTGGTAGGACAGGGCCTCCCCCACGGTGATGACCCCCACCAGTGGGGCCGCTTCCATCATCCCCTTGAATTCCACTTCCCGCAGCTCCGCTCCCAGCTGGCTCAGCGTTGCGCAAGCGGTCAGGACGAATTCGCGGACCTCTTTCTGCAAACGATCGAAGAAGTATTGCTTGGGAATTCCGATTCGGGTTTTCTTGACCCCTCCGCGCAAAGAACGGGTGAACAGACGGCCGACCTGAGGCCAGTTGCCGGTGTTTGGCCCACCTGGCGCGGCAATGGCTTCCATTATAAGAGCTGTATCTTCTACGCAGCGGCAAATCGGGCCTACGTGGTCGAGGCTGAAGGCCAGGGGGATGACTCCATGGAGCGAGACCAGGCCCCGGGTGGGCTTCAGCCCTACAACCCCGCAAGCTGCGGAAGGGATCCGGATCGATCCTCCCGTGTCGGTTCCCAGAGAAGCCATTCCCAGACCCGCGCTCACGGCCGCCGCGCTTCCGCCGCTGGAGCCTCCAGGTACCCTCTTCAAATCCCAGGGATTGCGGACCGGGCCATAATGGGGGTTGTTGTTGGTCACCCCATAAGCAAATTCGTGCAGGTTGGTCTTTCCTAGAAGGATCGCCCCGGCCGCATAGAGTCGGTCCACCACGGCGGCGTTTTCCCGAGGGACGAAACTGCGGAGGATTTTAGATCCCCCCGTCGTCCGGATTCCGGCGGTGTAGAACAGGTCCTTCAGGGATATGGGGATCCCGTGGAGGGGACCGTGGTATTTCCCCTTCAGGAGATCCCTTTCCGCCTGCCGGGCCTTTTTCCGCGCCAAGTCGGCGGTGACGGTTATGAAGGCATTCAGCTTCGGCTGAAGCTGCTGGATTCGCCCGAGGAAGGTCTCGGTCACCTCGACGGGGGAGATCTTCTTCTTGCGGATCAGGGGGGCCATCTTGGCAATAGTCAAGTTTTCGTCATTCAAGAGATTCATGCGGCCTCCGAGCGAGTCAAGGCAATAATAAAATCATCGATGGAGGGGCGGTTCACGAACCACCCCGCTTTTCTCTCTGATGAAGGCGAGTTGATTATAGAAAGCGAGAAACGGCCTGTCAAACGAAAAGGCTGGTTGCAAATCGCCAAAGCTTGTGCTACCAGATAGGCAGGATCGATGAAGCGGAAAAAAATGACTTCGAAAGCGAAAGCAGGGGAGGTTTTGCCATGGAAAGAAAGAAAGTTACCGTGCCGGATATTCTGCGGATGAAAAAAGAGGGCCGGAAGATCACCAAGATCAACCTTCATGACTATCCCACGGCGGTTCTGGCCGACCGGGCGGGAGTCGATATGGTCATGATCGGGGATTCCATCGGCATGGTGGTCCTGGGGTACACCAACACCCTCCCGGTAACCATGGAAGAGATGATCCACCATGCCAAAGCCGTGGTCCGCGGGGCTGGGAGTTGCCTGGTGGTCTGCGACATGCCGTTCATGTCCTACCAGACCAGCGTGGATGAGGCGATAAAGAACGCAGGCCGGCTCATGAAGGAG
>DASPRR010000463.1:0-6180 GCA_035624375.1 Thermodesulfobacteriota bacterium
CCGGTCATGTTCCAGTTAATGGCCCTGGTCCCGGAGTTTTCATCCGCGGACCTCTCCTCCATCCACCATTTTCTCGCTGGCGGAGCGCCCTGCCCCAAATCCCTGATCGAAATCTATCTCAAGAAAGGAGTAGTTTTCAACCAGGGGTACGGTTTGACGGAAACCGCCCCAGGGGTTTCAGCCCTTCGCTCGGAAGAGGCGGAACGGAAGCTGGGGTCGGCAGGAAAACCCATGTTCCATTTAGATCTCTGCGTCGTAGATGACCGCGACCAAACGCTTCCGCCCATGGAAATGGGGGAGGTGGTACTGAGGGGGCCCAATGTCTTCAAGGAGTATTGGAACCTGCCCAAAGAGACCGCAGAGGCCAAAAGAGGAGGGTGGTTCCATACCGGAGACATGGGGTACCTGGATGAGGAGGGCTACCTCTGGCTGGTGGACCGCAAGAAAGATATGTACATCAGCGGGGGAGAGAATGTCTACCCGGCCGAGGTGGAAGACGTGATTTACAAGATGCCCCAAGTGAAGGAAGTGGGGGTCATTGGGATGCCGGATCCAAAATGGGGAGAGGTGGGGATGGCTGTGGTGGTGACCAAACCCGGGATGAGTCTAACGGACCAGGAGGTTCTGACCTTCTGCCAGGGGAAACTGGCTAAGTATAAAATCCCCAAGAAAGTGATCTTTGCCGAAGCCCTTCCGCGAACGCTCACCGGCAAAGTGCTGAAGAAAGAACTGAGGGGCAAGTACCTCTAGAGGAGAGCCATCATAGGGTGCAGGCCCAAAAGACATTGATTCTTTGTTATTGCCTCAAGGCCCGCAGGGCTGATCCTGGAGGACGAGCCTGGTTTTCAAGCTTTGCCTATGGCGGGCCGATCCTCAAGCGGGGCGGTCGTTTTTTCGCGGAGTTGACTTTTCCCCCCCCTTTTTGCTAAAAGAGTGCTGAATAATTTAAGCAATGGAGGAGGGTAAGCCAGGAAGAAAGAAATATCAGCCCCGGTTCTTTCCATCTAACAGCAGTAGCGATTCACCATGGAGGGTTTCAAGATGTCCACGGCATCCTCTCTGGAAATGAACCTTCTCTCCCGGGCGACCATCGGCGACATTCCCAAACGAACGGCCGCCAAATACCCTGACCGGACTGCCATTATCTTCCAAGGCAAACGAATATCCTTCCGGGAACTGAATGAAAGCTGCTGCCGCTTTGCCCATGCCTTCGAGGAACTGGGGGCGAAGAAAGGAGATCGAATCGCCTTCCTCACCCACAACTGTCTCCAGTACATCTACGCCTGGCTGGGAATGGCCAAGATCGGATGCGCCATTGTTCCCCTGAATTTCATGCTGAAGCCCTTCGAGATCGAGTTCATCATCAACCATGCGGAACCCAAATACTTCTTTGTGGAAGACGGCCTGGCCCCCCCGGTGTCGGAGGTAGCTGGAAAGTTGAAGAGTGTCGAGAAATTCGGGGTCATCCCTCTCACGGGTGGGAAAAGGCCGGAGGGGTGGCTGAACATCGACGATTTTTTGACTTCCTCGCGAAGGATGGATGAACCTGAGAGCGAAATCCATGGCGATGAGATGACGACCCTTCTATACACCAGCGGAACGGAGGCCCTTCCCAAAGGAGTCATGACCACCCATCAGAATTACTACGCGACCATGATGAGCGGGGCCGTGGACCTGAACATCAGTAAAGATGACATCACTCTCCTGACCATCCCTCTCTACCATGTCGCCGGGAAATACCTCCTTCTGGAATCGATCAATATCGCGGCCGCGGTGGTGCTGCAATATGCCCCCAACCCCACCGAGATTCTCCAGTTGACCCAGAATGAAAAGGTCACCTCTTGGGTCTATCCGCCGACTCTGTACCAGATTCTGCCCGCCATGCCGAACTTCAAAGAATTCAACCTTTCTTCCTTGCGCAAATGCGTCGCCTTCGGAGCTTTGATGCCGGTGGCCCTGCTGCAGCAGTGGAAGCAGATCCTTCCCCAGGCGGAATGGAGAAATTACTACGGTCAAACGGAGTCTTCCCCCCTGGGATCCACTTTACAGCCGGAGAATTTTGAACGGAAGATCAGCAGCATCGGCACACCCCACACTGGGGTCGAGATGAAAATCTTCGATGAGAATGATCATGAAGTTCCAACCGGGCAAGTGGGGGAAATCGTCCTGCGGGGCCCCTGCGTGATGAAGGGATACTACAAAAACGAGCAGAAGACCGCCGAGACCCTGCGCAACGGCTGGCTCCATACGGGAGACCTGGGTCGCTTCGACGACGAGGGCTTTCTCTATTTCATCGACCGCAAGAAGGACATGATCAAGACCGGCGGAGAGAATGTCTCCTCCCAGGAAGTGGAGGGACTTCTGTTCAAACAGGGGAAGATCATGCAGGCAGCGGTGATCGGGATGCCCGACACGATCTGGGGAGAGGCTGTGACCGCTGTGGTGGTTCCTTTTCCGGGGGTCACTCTGACCGCAGAAGACATTATCGCCTACTGCAAGGCCAGCATGGCCGGATACAAGGTGCCCAAAAAAGTAATCTTTGTCTCCTCCATGCCGACGACCCCCAGCGGGAAGGTACTCAAACGGCTGCTCAAGGAGCAGATCGTAAAACAGAACCCTTGATGTTTCGAGTTCCGGGTTTCCGGTTGCTCCTTTCTCGGTAGTTGCCATCAGCCCTGGAACCAGTGACCCGCGACGAGCAGCCAGGGACAATTTTCAATTTCTGACTCCGCACGGGTGACCGAGCGGTCGCCGCTAAGAGCTTTCTATTAGAGAACGGAGGAAAGATGGATTTCCGCTTTTCGGATGAACAGAAGGCTTTTAAGGACCAGGTGCTGAAGTTCAGCCAAAAAGAACTGGCCCCCCTGGCCGAGGAGGCGGACTGGAAGGCGGAGTTCTGCTGGGAGGCCTGGAAGAAGATGGGGGGCTTCGGACTTCTGGGCATAACTTTTCCAGAAGCCTATGGGGGAAGCGGGGCAGATGTAGTAACGGCCTGCCTGGCCGGGGAGGCGGTAGCACAGGGAGGGGCGGAAGGGGGGCTGTGCTTGGCTTGGGGAGCCCATACCTACCTCTGCGGTGACACGATTTTGCGCCATGGCACCGAAGAGCAGAAGAAAAAGTATGTACCCGACCTGGCTTCCGGGGAATGGGTGGGGGCCATGGGTCTCACCGAGCCGGGAGCCGGGTCGGATGCCGCCTCGGTCCGCACCACCGCCGTCCGGAAGGGTGATTATTACTACCTGAACGGGACCAAGATGTTCATCACCAATGGCCCCATAGCGGACGTCATGGTTATAATCGCGGTCACGGACAAGGAAAAGAAAGGGGCCGGGATCTCAGCCTTTATTGTGGAAAAAAATTATGCCGGGTTTTCCGTCGGCAGGGAACTGAAAAAAATGGGAGTAAGGGCTTCCACTACCGGCGAGCTGGTTTTTGACGACTGCCCGGTGCCGGCGGAAAACATCTTGCGGAGGGAAGGAGAGGGGTTTTTGATCGCTCTCGGAACAGTGGAGTGGGACCGGTCAACCCTCTTGGCTCCCTCGCTCGGAGGATTGGAGTATGCCCTGGAAGCTTGCGTGTCCTACGCCAAGGAACGCCGGCAATTTGACCGCCCCATTGCCTCCTTCCAGGCCATCCAGCACAAGCTGGCGGACATGAAAGTAATCATCGAAGCCATGCGCCTCCTTATCTACCGGGTGGCCTGGCTGAAAGACCAGGGAAAAGGGATAAACCCGGTGGAAGCGGCTGTGGCCAAGCTTTATGTAGGGGAATTGGGTATGAAGGCCGCCCATGACGCCGTGCAGATTCACGGCGGTTACGGATTCATGCATGAGTACCCTGTAGAGAGGCTTTACCGGGATACCCGGCTGGGTTCCATCGGCGGGGGAACGTCGGAGATCATGCGTCTCATCATCGCGCGATCCATCTTTGCCGCGGGAAAACCGATATAAGCCAGGTTGGAGGTAGGAAGTTTGAGGCTGGAGGCACGAGAAAGAGACTTGAAAGGATACAGGGGCAGGGACGGAAAAAGAAGCGTAGAGCGTAATAGCTTATGGTTAATAGCTGAAGGCTTATAGCTCGTAGCTGATGGGAGTTTTGCATGGATTACGAATTGAGCGAGGAGCAAAAAAAATTCAAGGCCGACTTTCGTTCCTTCTGCGAGACAGAGATTGCTCCCCAGGCCATAAAAATAGAACAAGAAGGGGCCTTTTCTTACGAAAACCATCACAAATTGGCGGAGATCGGATTCCTAGGCTTGCCTTTCCCGGAGCCCTACGGGGGAGGGGGAAAGTCTCTCTTGGCCTGCGTTCTGGCGTGGGAGGAAGTAGCCCGGGCCTGTCCATCCACTTACCTGTCCAGCGGTATCGGCTGTCTTTTGCCTGGAGTGGCTGTTAACTTTTTCGGGACCGGGGAACAGAAGGAAAAATACCTGCGCGGATTAGCCCGGGGAGAGAAAATCGCTGCCTGGGCCGTGACCGAACCCCAGACCGGCTCCGACACGGCGGCCATAAAGACCGAAGCCCGCTGGGGGGGAACTTCTTACGTGCTCAACGGGACGAAGGCATTTGTGACCAATGGTCCCATCGCCGACTGGGCGGTTCTGGTGGCAGTCACCGATGCGGGCGCTGCTCCCAACCAAAGGATGAGTGCCTTCCTGGTAGAAAAGGGAACCCCCGGTTTTTCTGCCGGGCAACCTCTGGATAAAATGGGCGCGAGAGGATCGCCCACCTCCGACCTGATCCTGCAAAACTGTAACCTCCCAGGGAGCCGGGTGCTCGGCGAAAAAGGGAAAGGATACTCCCTGCTGGAAAAAGTCCAGCAATTCGGCCGCCTTTCTTCGGCGGCCTTCAGCCTGGGGGTAAGCCAGGCCTGCCTGGAAGAGGCGATCCGCTATGCCCAGAAAAGGCAGGCTTTCGGAAGACCCATCGCCAACTTTCAGGAGATAAGCTTCAAAGTTGCGGACATGCAGATGTTTGTGGACACCGGCCGCCTCCTCCTGCACCGGACTGCGTGGATGATGGATGAGGGGATGGATGTGGACTCGGACCTTTCCATCGCCAAGCTCTTCTTATCCGAAGCCGCCACTTGGTGCGCGGCCAACGCCGTCCAGATTCATGGCGGCCATGGATTCCTAAAAGGGGTCAAAGTCGAACAGCTTTACCGGGACTCCAAACTGGGAGAACTCCGTGACGGGACCTCGGAGATGCAGCGCCGAAAGATCGCCCTCAATCTTCTGGGGGAAGGCTTTAAATGATTGGGCAATTGCATATTTCGCATTGCGAATTAAAACTAAGATATTTTGCAATAATGAAATTCGCAATTGCCAATTCGCAATTCGCTATTGAAAATCAAACCCAGGCATCCTGCCCCGTCATGGCAATGCCGAGGTAAATATAAGATGCCCATGTCGGAGGCCGAGTTTTAAGGATGCTGCTCAAAGGTGGCCTTCATATCCATACGACCTGCTCGGACGGCAGGCTGACTCCTCAGGAAGTCGCTGGCGCATACCAGGAAAAGGGGTTTGATTTTATCGCTTTCACGGACCATGACTATCTGTTGAAACCGGAGACCGATGGAATTTATGAAAAGGTGAAGTCGGACATGATCATCTTCTCCGGCGTTGAATTGACGGTCTTTGCAAAAGGATACATCCATGTGAGCCGGGTAAACGGGGAGAAGGAGGTCCTCCACATTCTGAATCATCTGGGAGACTACAACCTGTCCCGCGAGCAGATGATGGACCGGATCCGGACCCTGGGCGGCATGTTTCCTCTGGACACGGTGGAGATCACCTCGAAGGGGTTCCGCTGCCAGGAGTGGGAAATTCTCGAGATCCCCTACCCCAAGCTTGCCGCCGATGACTCCCACAGTCGGGAAGGAATCGGCCGGGCCTGGGTTGAGCTGGAAGCCGAACGAAACAAGGACTCGATTCTGAGAGCAATAAAGAGGGGAGATTTCTGGAACTGCTTTCGATAATGCGGAATAGAATTAAAGACAAAAATGGAGTTTCTTAATTCCGCATCTCGTACTCCGCATTCCAAATTTGAAAGGGGACGTTATGTCGAGAAGGGTTGCGATCTGCGCGGTGGCCCAGATCAAGAACGAGCCGGACATCTGGTACAAGCGTTTTCAGGGCATGGTCCTGGATTGTGTAGAGCAGATTCTGAAGCAGACCGGAGT
>DASPRR010000493.1:0-6487 GCA_035624375.1 Thermodesulfobacteriota bacterium
AAGACTTTGCCCTCCCCTCAGAAGCAAACATGGAAGAAGGAATCGGGGTTTGAAAAATCCACTTTACTTTTGAAATGGAGAAGGCATATGATTTCAAAAGGCTTGAAAGGAGATGCCTTCACTCGGTGCGATTCTTCGGGCCGCTTGAGAAGAAATACCTGGTCTTTCTTGCCCTTTTGATTTTGGGGGTGCTCCTCTTTGCGGTCTTCGGGAGCCGGGGCCTGATGCAGATTTATCAACTGCGGGAAGAGAGGGACCGAATCCAGATGAGCAACACCCGGCTCGAGGATGAAAATAAAAAATTGAGCGAGCAAATCCAACGGCTCCGAACGGATAAGGACGAAATTGAAAGGGTCGCCCGGGAGGAGATGAAGCTTGTCGGCAAGGGAGAGATTGTTTATCAGTTCGAGAAGTGAGAGACAAGCCGCCAAAGCGGAACGCTTTTTTTCTGAAACCGGAACGCAAATCAACTGATTTCCCTTTTCATCCTTCTCAATTGTTATCTTTGCTAGCCACGCCTTGCGTCATCCATCCTCACGTTTTTGTGTCAAAATTGACTCGGGGGGACAAGGGTTTTTGGCACAAAAAAGTACAGATATGAACTTCCATGGACACCCAGGAAATATGAAATAGCGCGATCTTCAACAAGCAGCGATCAGAGTCGGGGTCCGGCCTTCAAAAATTGAATTTTTCCCTCAACCATAAAAAGCTATAAAAATTAGATATTTGGTCAGTAATAAAGATATATAATTATTAATAATTTTATTAAAATTATTTAAAATTTAAAAATATTGACAAATGTGATGGCTTATGGAATTATTTTTGCACTTAGGTTTTCTGTCTCTTGTGTCGAAGAGGGTTTTAGACCCCCAAAAGATCGAAGATGAACTCCTTACGGAAATACCGTGAAAGACTATTGATGAGCAAGGCCGAACTGGCCCGTAAGGCAGGCCTTTCGGCGCTGACCATAGACCGGATTGAAAAAGGGAAGAGCTGCCGCCTGGAGACCAAACGGAAGATTATTTTGGCCTTGGGATTGCAGCTGGCGGACCGGGGGAAGATCTTCACTGAAATCAAAACATAATCCCGGCCATTTCATTTACCGATTCAAAGATTAGGGGAAGACCTATGAGAACGAAGTTCTTTCCAGACGTGGGAATCAGGGCTGTCGGGAGAAAGGGAACGCCGAAGCCCATCCTCGGGGTAGCAGCGCTCCTGGAGTGGGTGCTTCTTCCCATCTTCCTTTTTTCCTTTCTCCTGGGAGGTGGAGCCACGGCTGCAGAAAAGCCCGCTCTTCCCCCTTCGCCTACGGAACAGGAAGTGGCCACGGAAAAATTTCTTTCCCAACTCGAGGCGACTCTGGCCCAAAAATTCTTCGATTTTCGAATCCGTCCGGTCATCCGGGTGGCCATATTGGATTTTACCGACGGAGCTGGCAACGTGGTGAAAGGGGGAGTGGACTGGGCCGATCGGATCGCCCGCCGGCTTTACCCCCAGCCGCAGTTCGATTTGGTCAGCCGTGATCGGGTGAGCCAATACCTAAGCTGGAACAGCCTGGGTACAGTGGGGAAACTGGACGCCGCCGGCTTGCTCTTGCTGCAACGACGGATCAACACCATGGACCCGGGAAATGGCATTCATGTTTTGTTGACCGGGGAAATCACCAAGGGCACCGGGCGAACCATGCAGGTCCAGGCCTACTTGACTAACTTTGAGCAACGCCTGGGGGAACGGGAGCTGGAGAAGAACCTCATTGACCTGCTGACGGTGAGCGGGGAAGTCCCCTTGCCCACGGAACAGGCCTTGCAAGAGGTCAGCGAAGTCGTGGTGCGCGGAGAAAAGCATGCTTTTACCGAAGGGAGGCTTTTAATTCTGGCTAGTACCCGGGGATATCCTCTTGTGGAGACCGAATACCTCAACCAGTTCAGCAAGGATCAGCCCTTTGCCTGGGACCAAATCCCCTATGCCCTGGTCGTGGGAAAGGAAGAATACGCGATGCCCAAACAGGTCCAAATCGGGGCTGGCAAGGTCATTCTTCATCCATTGCAGGTTCCGATGAATTCGCCCAAGCGTCTGGAGCATTCCTTCCTCCACGGCAAGTGCGCCACCAATGAGGTCTACTTCGATGAAATGATTCCTGCCATGAAGTACCAATTGACCGGCTCGTTCATCGATTTTAAGAATGGCCAAACTTTTTCAGAGACGGCCGAAGTCGAAGTCTACCCGGGAGCCACAACCGTGGTCATCCTGTCGTTCTTTGTCCCCAGCGAAAAAGAGAGGATCCGGAACCGAACCTTCCCCGGGATCAGCATCTACCAGCTAAACGGCAAAGGTCTGGAAATTTTGCCGAGAGGGTAAGAAGACATGGGCCTTTTTTCCAAAAATGAGCTGCTCGGATTAGATATCGGGTCGAACTCCATTAAGGCCGTTGAGCTGGACTGGCGCAAGAAAAGCCCCCGGCTTAAAATCTTCGGGATGATCCATCTTCCACCCGAGGCCATCGTGGATGGAGCCTTCATGGATTCGGCGAGCATCGTGGATTCCATCCGCAGCTTGGTGGAGGGCCTGAAGGTTAAGACCAAGAACGTGGCCGTATCGATCTCTGGCCATTCGGTGTACATCAAAACCATCAACGTTCCAAACATGTCCAAGGAACAACTCGAGGAGAGCATCAAGTGGGAGGCCGAGCAGCAGATCCCCTTCGACATTGAAGACGTAAACATTGATTTTCAGATCCTGGACGCCCAGACCACGCCGGACCAGATGCCCGTCCTTCTGGTGGCCGCCAAGAAGGATATGATCAACGATTACACGGCGGTGATCGAAGAAGCCGGGTTGGCCCCAACCATCGTGGATGTGGATTCTTTCGCCATCGAAAACGCCTTCAATCTAACCAACGATTCCCCTCCGGATGAAGTGTTGGCCCTGGTCAACATCGGGGCTAGCGTGATGAATATCAACATCCTTCAAGGGGGGACTTCCGCCTTCACCCGGGACATTTCCATTGGAGGGCGGCAGATTACCGAAGAGATCCAGAAACGTTTGAAAATGACCTACGAGGAGGCCGAAGCCCTAAAAGTCAAGGAACGAGATGCGGGAGCTCAGAGCGCGGAAGTGGATAAAATCATCCAGGGCACGGCCGAACAGTTGGCCACGGAAGTGCGGCGGTCCCTGGAGTTTTTCGCCGCCTCCTCTTCCTTCGGGGAGATCAAGAAAATCCATCTCAGCGGAGGCTGTGCCAAGATCCCCATGCTCCCGGCCCTCATCGAAGAGCGGATCGGCACCCCGGTGGAGGTCTTCAACCCCTTCGCCAAGATTGAATACAACACGGATGAGTTCAGCCCCGAATACATCAGAGAGGTGGGCCCTCTGGCTGCCGTGGCTGTCGGGCTGGCCCTTCGGAGGGAGGACCTGAAATGATCCGGATCAACCTCCTGCCGGTACGCGAGAAGAAGAAGAAGGAAAGTACCCGGAAGATGGTTTCCCTTCTCATTCTTTCCCTGGCCCTGGTCGCCGTGGTCATCACCTTCTTCCATTTTTCCTTGTACAGCCAAATCAACGAGGTCCAGCGACAAATCACCGCCTACAACGATGAGATCAAGCGGCTGAAGATCGACACCAAGGATGTCGACAAATTCAAGGCCGAAAAAGAAGACCTCCAGAGGCGAATAAACATCATTTATACCCTGCAGCGGGCCAAGACGGGGCCGGTTCGAGTGCTGGACGATCTGGTCACGTCCCTTCCCGGGAGGCTTTGGCTGGTAGCCCTGCGGGAGAAGAGCGGCAAGATGGAAATCAAGGGAATCGCTATGGACAACCAGGACATTGCCAAGTTTATGACCAATCTGGAGAAATCCGGAGTCATCCGCAACGTGGAACTGGTGGTGTCCCAGCAGTTGGAAAGAAAAGAGCTGAAACTCATGGAATTCACCCTGACCTGCCAGGTTGATTACGCCAACCTGCCAGTCGGCATTGTTAAGGGGGGGTGAGAGATGGCGATCACCTTGGAAAGCATCGTCAAACTGCCCACCTCCCGGAAGATTCTCATCCTGGCGGGGATTGTCGCAGCCATGATCGGGCTCTATATTTACTTGATTTACTGGCCCAACTTGGACTTGCTGAAGAAGAAGAAAGCGGAAATGGGTTCTCTGGAAAATCAGGTGCGGGAGTTGCGAATTGTGGCCGCCAACATGAAACGGTTCCAGGCCGAGGCCGCCAAACTTCGGGAGGAACTGCAGGTGGCGATCACCCAATTGCCTACCAGTAAGGAGATCCCGACTCTGCTGTCCAACGTCTCCCAGCTGGGGAAAGACGCGGGGCTGGAATTCTTGCTCTTCAGACCCACGGCCGAGGTGAACCGCGAATTCTATGCTGAAATCCCGGTAGAAATCAGGGTGAAGGGGACCTACCATAACGTGGCCCTCTTTTTTGACAGGGTGGGGAGGCTCCCGCGCATCGTGAACATTTCAGAGGTCTCCATGGAGAATGCCAAAGAGACCCTTGGGCGCTGGGAGATTAGCACCGCCTGCACGGCAACCACTTTCAAGTTCATCGAGAAGAGTCCCGCTGAACTGGCCAAAGAAAAGGAAAAAAAGACCGGTGAATCCAAGGGAACTCCACCGAAGAAGCCCTAGAGAGCACGCTATGATGGGAAAAACAAGCATCCTTTTATTGCTGGGGGTTTTCCTGGTCAGTGTCGGTTGTGGTGGGGGAGAAGCCCCGAAACCGACGAAAGTTCCCATTCCTCCGACGGCGCCCAAGCCGGTGGCCAAGGTTTCGGGCAAAGAGGTCCCTCAACCGGCTGCCGAGGTTCCCGTCGAGCCGCCCCTGGCAACGTCGTATGCTTACAACCCGCAGGGGAAAGCCAACCCCTTCCAGCCCCTGGTCGTGGAGAAACCGTCAGGCCCCCCGCCCAAGAAGAAAGTTGAACAGGCTTCCAAAAGGGAGAAGGAAGAGCCGGGTACCCCCCTGGAGAGGCTGGACCTACCCGCTCTGAAGCTGGTGGCTGTGGTTTGGAATATCCCCCATCCCCGCGCCATGGTGGAAGACTCTACGGGGAAAGGGTACATTCTCTCTTTGGGAACCCGGATAGGAAAGAACCACGGGCAAGTGACTCAGATTACCTCAGCCGGAGTAGTCATCACCGAAAAGGTCGAAGGCGCGGATGGGAAATTGCGGACCCTAGAGACTCCCCTTCGCTTGTACGCGGATCAATGAAGGAGGAAGTATGGAAGGAAATCGCTGGAAGATAATTTTTTGTCTCATCTCTTTGGGGGCTTGGGTTTTTCTTTCCCTTGCCTCCCCCTCCTTCGCCCAGGGTCCGCCCGGACCAGCGGAGGGATATGCCATTCAACGGATAGAGGTTACCAAAACGGAATCCGGTTCCAGAGTATCCGTTGAAGGCTCCAAGTCATTCGAGTATACCGTGTTTCGCCTGGCGAATCCTCTCCGGGTGGTGATTGATTTGCCCCAGGCCCAGCTGGGAAAACTGGCCGGCCCGATGGAGGTTCGCGACGGCACGATCAGCGTCATCCAGAACCGGCAGGTGGGGGACCCCCAAAAGCGCGGGGCCCGGATTGAGATCGGCCTGGAACAACTGGTGGAATATGATGTAAATCCCGAGGGGAAGTTCCTCTACATCAACTTCGGAAGACCAGCCATCCCCCTGCCTCAAGTGGCAAAGGAAGCGGTGAAGAAAGAGGAACCGGCCAAAGAATTTCCTCCCCCCCCGGCCAAGCCCTTGATGAAGGCCCGGTCTTTGCGGGGAGTGGATATTTCGGCGAAGGCGGATTGGGTGGAAGTGGACTTGAGGGGGGATGGGTTGATCCCCGAATATAATAGTTTCCAGCTTGCCCGGCCTACTCGGCTCGCTGTAGACATTCCCAAGATGACCAATGCCTCGGGCAAGGCAAACATCAATGTGGGCAACCGGCTGCTGAAAGAGATTCGCATCGGACAGCACGCCGACAAGATTCGGGTGGTCTTTACCTTCCCGGACGCCAAAATTCCGCAGTATCAACTGGCCAAGGAGGGGGCCGAGCTGAAATTGATTTTGGGAGAGGTCAAGAAAGAAGCGCCGATGACCGAGAAAACTCCGCCCGCAGAGCCTCCTAAAACAGAGCAGGTGGCAGAAGCTCCTTCCAAAGCCAAGGAAGATGTCGCTCCTGCGGCCCCGGTACCGGAAAAACCGGCGATAAAAGAGGAGAAGGCTCCTCCCCCGGAATCCCCCAAACCTGTAATGGTGGCAGAGGCTCTTCCCAAGGCCAAGGAGGAAGCCGCTCCCACACCCCCCGCCCCGGAAAAACCCTCGATCAAGGAAGAGAAAGCCCTGAACGCGGAGACCAAACCTCCCGAACCGGAGAGAGCTCCGGTCGGAGGATATAGAGGAAGCAAGATCTCCCTGGATTTCAAGGATGCGGACATTCACAACATCCTCCGCCTCATCGCCGAAGTGAGCAATCTGAACATTATTACCAGCGAAGATGTG
>DASPRR010000497.1:0-39909 GCA_035624375.1 Thermodesulfobacteriota bacterium
GACATCTGTGTCCTCCGAGGTGAGGAGGATGACTTGGTTCTTCATGGTCACGCCCAAGGCCGACCGCCTGGCGACCTGCTTTTTCATCTGGAGTTCCCGTCCATTAACCACCAGCCGGGGGCCCACCTGTAAAGCCTGGGAAATATTCCATCCATTTTGGTACTCCGTGGTGTGGATGATCCGGGGCAGATCATCCTGAACCAAGAAAATTCCCCAATCAGCCTTCCGCAGCGGGTTGGCTTCCTTTCCGTCAACGATCAACAATCCGAGCGGTCGATACCCAGGAAGGAAGAACCCCCCATTGATCCCCGCCAAGGCCTGGGCTTTTCGGGCCAGGGCCTTGATCTCCATCCGGTCCGCACCATGACTCCGGCTATCCAGGATCCTGACCTGGAATTGGTCCCAACCGATCCTCAGGATTGTCAGTTTCACGAGCGATTGGTAGGGCAGACCCTCCACCCGGAAGAATTTGTAATCAAATCCTTCGCCGACCTTCTGCCAAGGGAAGTCCGATGAGGCCAGGCTATGTCCTCCAGTCCCCAGAAGAAAGAGGAATAGAATCGCCCTTAGGAATGATACTTTCATTATCGACAGTCCTTCCCTATAATGAATACATTATAATTCCAAATGGATATACAAAGCAATCCCTGTCTCATCTTGCCCCCCCCTTCATTTTCCATAAATCGCTTAAATATCATAAACTTGGAGGCCTTGCCCGACCCGGGTTCAAGGTCCAGCCTCTGGCGGGACAGGATCGGCGGGGGTCAGAGACCCGATGGAAGGTCGTTTTCCTTCCGGGGGGAGGGACGGGAAAGGCATAGCCATCTGCGCCTCACAGGCCCTTACCGCCCGTACCGATGAATGAAACCACGCCTCATCATGTCCCGCCAGAGGCTGGACCTTGAACCCGGGCCAAGAAAAAAGCGATCTTAAAAGTGAATGTGGGAAAGGCTCCCAATCCATTTGACTCCCTTCCGGTCCCCGATTATAATTGGGCTTCCTGAATGCTGCTGTTTGCCAAAGATAGAAATGCCCGGGAAAGGGGAAATCAGACGCTGAACCCTTTGATTCAAAAGGGCCCGGCTAAGCGGCTATCGGTCGTGATTCCTGTATTCAACGAAGCCGGGACCATAGGAGAAGTCATCGACCGGGTTCAAGCGGCCGCCCTGCCTGAAGGGCTCGAACGAGAGATCATTGTAGTGGATGATTTTTCCACCGACGGCACGCGCGAGATTCTCCGCCAATATGGCTCGACGGATTCCTTTAGGCTATTCCTGCATGACCGTAACTTGGGGAAGGGGGCTGCCCTTCGAACGGGCTTTGCCCAAACTACCGGAGATATCGTTTTGGTCCAGGATGCGGACTTGGAGTATGACCCGCGGGAATATGGCAAATTGCTTGAACCCATCCTGGAAGGCAAAGCGGACGCGGTATATGGGTCCCGGTTCATGGGGGGAGATCCCAAACGCACTCTTCTCTTCTGGCATTATTTGGGTAACCGATTCCTCACCACCCTCTCCAATCTCTTCACCAACCTGAATTTATCCGACATGGAGACCTGCTTTAAAGTTTTTCGGGGGGACCTTATCCGCAAAATCAAAACCCATGAGAACCGGTTTGGGTTTGAACCGGAGGTCACCTCCAAGATCGCCAAATCGGGAGCCCGGGTATATGAAGTCGGGATCAGCTATTCGGGTCGCACCTATGAGGAGGGGAAAAAGATCACCTGGAAGGATGGGGTTCGAGCCATCTGGACAATCCTAAGATACCATTGAATATCTCCTCCCCCTCCGATTCTCATCTCCCTTTCCCGTCCTCATCCGCACCCTTTGTTTTGCTCGGCTGCTTCTCCCTCTTCCGGGTTCGGATGGAAACTGCCCCTGCTCAGGTCAAACCCAAAGGAAGGATTCCCTAAACCTCTTTTTTCTGATAAGTTTATTTATATGGCTAGAGTAAACGGGAACAAGGATTATTACAGAATTCTGGGGGTATCACGGGAGGCCGCGCCCGAGGAAATCAAGAAGGCTTACCGCCAGCTGGCCCTGAAATTCCACCCGGACCGAAATCCGGGGGACGGGCAAGCCGAAGAGCAGTTCAAGGAGATCAGCGAGGCCTACGGGGTTCTCATGGACCCGGATAAGCGGAAACAGTACGACCTCCTCTCCCGGTTCCCCTTCGAAGCCGGCAGGCGGCCTGATTTCTCCTACACTCAGGAAGAGATCTTTCGGGATATTTTCAACAACCCCCAGGCGAGCGACGTCTTTTCCGAACTGGGGCGGGAGTTCGCCCGCATGGGTTTCCGTTTCGACGAACGTTTCTTCGACCACCTCTTTTTCGGGGGGCAGGGGTTTTTCTTCATCCTCGGCGGCCCCGGAGGGTTCCGGTATTCATCCTCGGGAGGGTCGCAGGAAAAGACCCGGAACGCTGCGGAGGTCTTCTCCCCCATTCTGGAAAATGTTCTCGTCCCCCGAGGAGGTACCCTGACGGGAAGAATCGCTTCCTGGGTCTTTCGGAAAGGGATCGGGTTCTTCCTAAGCAGACTCATGCCCAATCCCTCCCCGTCCGGACCTAAGGGAGACAATTTCCTGGACCTCACCTATACCCTTCCTCTTTCCCGTACGGAGGTTTCCACGGCGACCACAAGGGAATTTTCTTTTCAGCGGAATGGAAAACAGGAAAAGCTGTTAGTCAAGATCCCCGCGGGAATCAGGGACGGCACCTTGCTTCGGTTGCGGGGGAGAGGGAAAAATCAGGGCGGGAAAGTCGGTGACCTCTACTTAAGAATCCGCCTTACCTAATTTTTTTTCTTGGTTGTCCTCTCTCGGGAAATGGATGGTCTTCATTCTCCACCATACCCTCCTTTCTCTTAAGAAATATTCAGAGAAGGGATGGGGCATCTATTCTCAATTATCTCCAATAGCAAGAACAGAATCTTTTCCATTGGCGCCTTTCTCCATTGTAAATTCGGATCATAGTTTCTTCCTGAAAACGCTAGGAACCCGCTTTTTGAAAAAAAGGTAGATTATAGGTGAAAATTCCCAGAAAGCTTTGGCTTGGCTTATTTCTTTAGGATTCCAGCGGCTTGCTGAAAAACTTCACGGGGATGTCATCGCGAGTGAAGCGAAGCAATTCCAATCACATAAAAGTCAAATACTTGGAGATTCCCGCGCCGCTAACGCTCCTTGCAATAACCGGCAGAATTGAGTCTTTTCGCAAACTGCTAGAAGTTCAATTTTAACTCCAAAAAGATTACGAGGGATTTGAAGATATCGTTCTCTTTAAACTTCTCTAATGTCCAGGATGGAGGGCTTTCTTCTTTAAATTGAGCCACAGACAACCTAGAGATGAAATCCAATGAAGGGTCAAGATTGTTTTTGGTTAGATGGATTTTCCCGAAATGATAGCCGGATTTTTCTTTCGATGGCTGGCTGTTCTCGGAATGGAACAGTTCTCTTTCTTGAATTTCAGTTGCAGCAGGATAGTGCATGGGATCTGTAATTTCCGGACCCAAGGGATGCTCTCGGTTTTTGATGGCCTTGCCTGGCTTAGCGCCATTTAGAGTACTTCCCAATCCTGCTTTTGGGGACGATGAAAAAGGATCCTGCCCTTTCCGCTGCAATAACCATTTTCCATAGATCAGCTCATTTAAAGAGTTCGTAGGGAATATCCCTTTTGCTTCTTCGTCAGCGAAGCTAAGGCTATAGAAGGACAGAACCATTGTGACCAGAATGAGGCTGATCATAAAAAATTTGCCCATCTCATGTCCTCCTTTTGGGAGAAAGCCTTATTTCGTATTGATGCGAATTGAATGCCAAACCTACGCAAATAATTATCCAATAATTTCAAAGGGTAATAGCTTGGAACCCTTTATCCTGGTGACATTTTTGAACACCGAATGGATTAATACAAGGCTGCAAAAGAGGTAAAGTAGGGTAGGGTAAAAGCTGGATGAGGAGTACTTCCTCAATACATCGGGCGACAGAGTCTGGCAACCGGTGCAGGTTTCAATCAATAATTGTTGAGAAAGGCATAATAAAAATCCCCTAACGAAATTTTGTGGGAAATGCGAAGATTGGCACTCTCTCCGCGACCCCCTCTCGTTATTGATTCTGGTTGGGAATTCTGATATCTTGGCATCGTCGTTGCCCTATCATCAGATGATTAACCTTTCAACCTGACTTTATACCTCCGGGGGATTCATGAAGTGGGTTTCCCAGAAAATGCCTATAGGATAGGCTCCAAGGGATTCAGAAATTCCCTTTGGGGCCTTTTTTATGCTCAAGACGTGTGTTCTTACATGGAATCCTAAAACCCCCGGCATGATGGAAAATGCAGGTGTCCAATTTCCGCCAGCCGTCCCTTCGAGGGACGTCGAATCGCCTGGAACAGCACTCAACGAAAAGTAACGAGAGGAGGTCGACGGTGAAAGCGAAAAAGTTCGTCTTGGGTGCGATCGCCACGATCGTAGTGGGATGGATAGCTTTTGGGGCTGACGTGTCGGTAGGCCAGGAGAAGAAAACCAGAGTCTACGAGCTACGGACGTACACGGTGCTACCAGGACGGCTGCCGGCCCTTCACAAGCGGTTCGCCGAGCACACGATGAAGCTGTTCGAGAAGCATGGCATACGGAACGAAATGTATTGGGTGCCCATCGATGACGCGCGCAAGGACAACACGCTTATCTATGTTGTGTCTCATGAAAGCATGGAAGCAGCGGACCGAAGCTGGAAGGCCTTCTATGCCGATCCTGAATGGATCAAGGTGCGCGACGCCAGCGAGGCTGACGGCAAGATCTTGGCGAAACCGCCCGAGCGTGTATTCATGAAGCTGACCGATTATTCTCCATCGCGTTAGGTGCTTTGAAGAGGTTGCACGGTATAAAGGCAGTTGATGTCGGTCCCCCACAATATAAAAGGCAGGGCCATTTCTGACCTTGCCTTTTTGTCTCCCAACCTACAAAGGTTCAGGCATTTAGGCGAAAAGTTCTACTCACTGCTTTCAGACCATCTAAGAAGTTTTCGAATATGATCTTCATACACTCAATTGGGAGATTTGATTTCTGCCCCTAACCATTGATCTCCAGATTTATTTTAAGGTGAAGGCGAGAATCGGATCGGGGCCTAATTTGAGGCTGTAAGCCCGACTAAATATTCGTCGGGAGATTTAATTGTTCAGGCTCATGAGCGGGGCGGGGATCCGGCCGCCGAAGCGGACAAAATTGCCCGAGCGGTTGATGTTCCTCACCTCGAGGATGTAGGCTTCTCCAAAAAGCCCTCCAAAGACCGCCTTATCTCCTACATCCTTCCCCGGAACCGGAATTAAACGGACCCCCGTAGTTTTATGATTGATCACTCCGATGGCCATTTCATCGGCCAGGAGTGCGGCAATCGTGTCCGCATCCACCTTTCCCGGAAGGGCGATCATGTCCAGGCCGACGGAGCAGACGGCGGTCATAGCCTCCAGTTTCTCCAGGGTGAGGTAACCCTGCTGGACGGCCCGGGAGATATTCAAGTCTTCGCTCACTGGGATGAAGGCCCCGGACAACCCGCCCACCGAGGAGGAGGCAAAGGCTCCTCCTTTTTTCACCGCATCATTCAACAGGGCAAGGGCTGCGGTTGAGCCAGGGACCCCGATGGATTCGAGGCCCAGGCATTGAAGGATCTCCCCCACGCTATCTCCCACCGTTGGAGTGGGAGCCAGCGATAGGTCTACGATGCCGAAGCTGACGTCCATCTCTCGGGCTACTTCCCGGGCGATGAGCTCTCCTACCCGGGTCACTCTAAAGCTGGTCTTCTTGATGATCTCCGACAGGTCCCCCAGGGTGAGCTTTTTGCCCGATTGAACCGCCCGTTCCAGTTCTCTCTTCACCACTCCCGGTCCACTAACCCCCACATTAATCACACACTCTGGCTCACCATACCCCAGGTAAGCCCCGGCCATGAAGGGGTTGTCCTCGGGCATATTGGCAAAGACCACTAGCTTGGCACAGCCGAACCCGTCGCGGTCGGCTGTGCGCTGGGAAGTTTCCTGGATCGCTTGTCCCATGAGGGATACGGCATCCATGTTAATCCCCGCACGGGTGGAGGCCACGTTCACCGAGGCGCACACCCTTTCCGTACTGGAGAGGACTTCGGGAATCGTATCCAGCAGGGTTCGGTCTCCCCTCGTAAAGCCTTTCTGCACCAACGCCGAATACCCGCCGATGAAATTGACCTCCACTTCTTGAGCGGCCTGATCCAGGGTCCGGGCGACCATCAAAAAATCCTCGCCCCTGAGGCTTTCAGCCACCGACGCGATGGGAGTGACCGCCAGCCGTTTGTTTACGATGGGAATCCCGTACTTGGTGGCGACCCGTTCACAGGTGGGAACTAGGTTCCGAGCATGTCTCCGGACCTTCTCCCGGACCCGACCGCAGACTTCGTCCGCGGAAGGGCTGGCGCAGTCTCTTAGGCTAATTCCCAGGGTAACTGTTCGGACATCCAGGTTTTCGTTCTTCAGCATCTCCACGGTGCGGATGATTTCTTCGGAACTGAGCATATAAACCTCTTGTTTCGGGTTTCAAGTTTCAGGTTTTGGGTTAAGTAGCCGTTTCAACTCGAAACCCGAAACCCCAAACTCGAAACTGATTTTTCAGATTTGATTGATGGCCCGAAAAATATCTTTGTGCTGCAAGTCCACGGAAACGCCCATCTCTTGCCCCCGCTGGTGGATCTTTTCCTGAAGAAGGCCGTAGTCTAAGTTTTTGGGAATATCTACTTCGAAGACCTGGATGTATTCGAGTTCCTGCCCCAGCCTGGCTACTTGAGCACCCAGGTTGGTAATGTTGATCCCCCGTTCAGCCAGCAACTCGGTGATGCCATAGACCAGACCTGGCCGATCCTTACCGCGTGCGGTTATGATGAAAGGTTCGGTCTCCCCGGATTGGTAGGGAATCAGGTCCTCCGGTTTGAGCCGCCGTAGGTCGATATCCAGGTCCAGGTCCCTGGACAGGTCACGGAGTTCGCCCTTTAGGGCCGGGACCGATGCTCCTTCTCCCAGAGAGGCGATCAGAATCATGGCGAACTGTCCCCGGATGACAGTTTGAGAGAGCTCTTCAATACTGGAGCGATGGCGGTAGAGGACTCCCGAAACGTTGGCCACGATCCCCGGCCGGTCCCGGCCAATGACCGTAATGGCCACCCATTCCATTCGAGGATCATCATTCATCCTTTCGCCCCCCCTTTCCTTTATCAGCTCCTCCCCAATTTTATTCCTATGCTCTCTCGACCATCCGAATCCGGAATTTATCCACAAGATGATCCGGGAAGTAGGACTCCTTCGCCTTGCGAAGTCCGGGTTCCCCCAAGTCCTGTTCTCGGTTGATCCAAAGAACACGGGACCAGGATTTTTCGCAGAACTGCTGGTTGATCATGGGATAGAGTCCGGGAATTTCTGGGTTTGCCTTTTCCAGGTGGATGACCGCTGTCTCCCGGTTCAGCAACTCAGCCAGGGAGAAGGCTTGCACTTTATCCTGGATCAGAAGAACTCCTCCTTGAATCCGTAATTTCGTGAAATGGGTAAGGGCTTCCCGTACCGCCTCCCACTCCCCCATCAGGTTCATATCCCCCTCACACCTGCGAACCTCGCACCAGAATCCCCCAAGTTCCAGGCATTCCGGCAAATGGCGTTCTTCCAGGGGAGAGTAGGTAAAGGCATAGGTCTGGAGGAATTTATTGATGTGGTTTCGTTTCCCGTGGTATTTACGCCCGGCCAGCTGGATGAGGTCTTGGCTTCGGTAGAGGTAGTCGAATTGTTCACGAGTGGGTTCGGCGACCAGGTCCGGGCTATCCTGAATCTCATCCACCAAACGGCTGTCGGCTCGTTCGATGCGGGGGTTCTTCTTCCCCTTCTCTTCCTTAAGCCATTTCAGAGATTCTTGGACCACCTCCAGGCGCGAAGGAGGGCCGATGGGGGGGAGAAAAAAGGCTCCTTGGCGACCAGCGGTACTCAGGACCAGCAGCCAATCCCGATACAGGGACCACTGGAACCCGTAATAGGACCGCCAGATGAAGAGGTTGGAAAAAGTCCACTCCGAGGTCTGGGGTTGATATCTCCAGATGATCTCCCCTATGACCTCGCGATCTTCCAGTTGAATGAGTCGGAACTGGGGAAATTCCGGGATCATCATGGTTTCTGCTTGCTCGTTCCCGGTTGCTAGTTGGCCTTTACTCGTTGCTGGTTACTGGTCCCTCGTCAATGGCTACTTAGGCTTGGGTGAGTCAGGGTGAATGAAAAGGGGTCGTAACTGGAAACAAGGAACGAGTAGCCGGCAACGATTCTCAACTATTTTCCAGCGCTGCACTGAGACGCTTCAGGTGATTCCTCTCTTGGTTGGACAGGGCCAGAAAAACTTCTTTGGCCTCTGTTCCCTCTATTCTGCGTTCCATCTTGATGTAGAGGTCGATGGCGTTGGCCTCGAGGGAGATGGAGAACTCCAGGATATCTTTCAGTTCTTTTCCCCGGGACCACTCCAGGACTTCCTTCAACCCCATTCCCCCCTCCAGATAATCGTCGCCGGTTTCTAGGGAAACCAGCGAACGGGGAAAACCCGGGTCTGAAGCTTTCCGGGAGATTCTCTGGTAGATTTTGAAGAGGGAAGACTTGTGTTTCTCTTCATCAACCGATAGTTCTTGGAAAAGGTCAACCGCCCCCGGAATCTTCTCCTTTGTGCCCATCTCTTTGTAAAACTTGCGGGACCCCTCTTCCAGCATCCAGGCCAAGGCGATCAACTCTTCCGGTTTTCTGGCCGGCTCAAAGTAGGCCATCCCGGCATCTGGAGCACCGGTTGCCCGCAGGCCTTTCCAGGCATGGATGCCCCCCTCCATGCTGTACACTTCTTCGAAGCCCTCCCGCGCGAGAACTGCGGCAGCGGCCCGGCTGCGCACCCCGGCTGCTCAGTAGGTAATCGTGGGTTTGTTCCGGTCCAGCTCCTTCCAACGGGTTTCCAATTCTGCCACGGGAATCAGGCGCGCCCCGGGGAGATGCTCCTGTTCGTACTCTTTAGGGGTCCGAACATCCACCAGGTTGTACTCCTGCGGGCTCTTCTCATCCAGAAACTGTCGGACCCGATCCGGCGGCCAAGTGGACACCGGTTTGAAAAAATCCAAAATTCCCATCTTTCACCTCCGTAACGAGAAACCAGGAACAATCAACCAGGAACGGTTTTTTTACTCCGTTTCATCCCTTTCCCCTGACACCTGAAATTTTTCCATGAACTTTCGATCGATGCAATCCTTCAGCAAAAAAGCCGTTCGCCCTTCCCACACAAAATTCTTCTTCCCCAGAATCCCCCGCCCGTTGCCCATAATTAATAACCGGTTTTACCGGGACGATATTTTCCCGGGAGGCGGAGACCAGAAATTTCAGGGGTACCTCACTCCCTGTATTGAAGGATGCGACCTCATAATCGATTTGTTTGCCCGATCGGAGATTCAGGGTTCTTCGGTTCGAATTGATCCTGATCACTCGGTCTTCGACAAAAATACCCCCACGGTCTTCCATCATTTTCTTTCCGTGGAAACGAACTTCCCGCGGCTGGTAGATTCCCGAGAGCATCCCCGGTCCCATACCGGAATAATTATAGTAGGGAGTAGGCCCGATCAGAGTGACTCGATGCCCGCGCTGGACGAAATGGGAGGTGTTAAAAAGAACCGTGAGGTGAGCATGCCCACCCCCAACTAATACAAGATGCTTGCCCATCTCTCCCTTGTTCGGCCTACACACCCGACTTATCTTCGGGTCTGCTGATTCTTGGGGGCAATGCCCAGGTCAAATTTTCATTTGTCTACCAGTCGAGATTTAACTGAAGGTTGACTCCCTGAGGACGGGAAAATTTTACCTCCTGCCCCATGAAGGACCTTTCCTCAGAAGGGTCTACGCCCACTTGCCGCGCAAGGACGGGAGAATGGAATTGTACTCGAATGTCCGATTGGATCCCAAACAACCAATAGAATACGCTGTTCAATGCCCCAAGGGGATCGGTCAGAATTAAACCTGCATGATCATACCATTTCAGCTCGGGTTTGGCCTTGATCACATCTCGGATGGGTTCGAAGACATATTTCCCCACAATGTAACCTCCCACGGGGGTGACAATCAGGTCATTCTTGGAGGGGGGTTCGAAAAAGGCCTCGATTCCGAATTCATAACACGCAGAAAGCAAAGCCGAGTACCAGAAGGAACCAAATTCTCCGAACCCACGTTCCCGAGCCCGCGTATAGTAGGTAGCCCCAAAATAGGGGTGGGCAATGTAGTTGATCCAAAATTTATCATGATCCCAGACCGGATTTTGAACGTTTACCTTCCATTTTGCAAAGGTTGCTTTTTTCTGATCTTCGGTCCAAGAAGTCACACTTTCCGGTAGAAACCAGAGAACTCCGGCGAAAACCACTTGGTAACCCAGAAAAAAAGCGGTATCGATTCCAATCCCTTTCCAATCTCGCTGAGGTTTGCTGGACTCTTTCTGGCTCGATTCGGATAAAGGTGCCCCCCCTTCATCTACCAAGGTATACCTGTGCTCGCTCTTTCCCAAAGAAGCTTGGGCGAAAAAGAGTGGTTGACTCGGGTCTTCGGCAGATCTCAGCCAACTGAAAATTTGCGCACCGAAGAAGGCGGGTTTATTCCACTCTAAATAGACATTCTGGAAGAAATCTGGCCCATAAGCCTCGCTTTCCGTTGGGTCTATTTCCCAGCGATGATCTTCAACTTCTTTCACCCTCCCCGGCCATGCATCGGAGCCCATGGCCACCCGAAAACCACCCATCTCCAGCAGCCCCCAAAGGAAGAAGAGGAGAAGAACATGAACTTTCAAAAGTTTTTCCTCCGGCTGGAAGCAGTCCAAAAACAAAAAAGATTTAAAATTCTAACATGGATTGCTTATGAAAAGGCAATTTCTTTCTAGGCCTTATTTTGCCGATCATTTCCCTGGACAAGACAAAAGCTAGTTGATAATATTTTCTCAGAAAATTTTAATAATTAGGATAAACCGATGCATAAGGGTGTTCCATTTTGTGTTGGTGTGGCAATAGGCTGGGGATTTCTCTTTCTTTCTCCCTATCTTCACGCGGTTGAAATGACCCCTTTCTACACTCAGAATCAGAGTCCTTTGGTTCAGATTTTCGGTTTGCCCTCCATCGGTGAGGCCTCCGTAGTCCCCAGCCAAAAGGCCGATCTTAGGTTGATCGTAGACTTAGCCAATAATTTTGTGAACGATAAGACCTCAAACGAAAGCATCGTCCTGGATGGACAAAGCACCCGGTTCAGCCTGGATGCCCGTTATGGAATCGCCAAGAATTTTGAAGTCGGGCTGGTGATTCCCTACATAATCGAGGGGGGCGGCTTTACGGATGGCTTTATTGACTGGTATCACAATACCTTCGGGTTTCCTGCGGGAGGCCGAGACCACGCCCCGAAGAATCGCTTGCTTTACCAGTACCAAAAAGACCAGCAGGTGCGCCTCAACGTCGATCAGTCCAGCAGTGGGATCGGAGATATCCAATTGACGGGAGCCTTCCAACTTTATCGAAATCCCGATAAACCCTCCCAGGCCATATCCCTCCGGACCTCCCTCAAGCTGCCTACCGGAGATAGCCAACAACTCCATGGAAGCGGGAGTGCCGATCTTTCTCTATGGGCGACCGCCGGAGACGACTATAAAATATCCGTCGGCCATTTCACCCTTTACGGGGCGGCGGGGATCATGGGTATGACCAATGGGGATGTCCTGAAAGAGCAGCAACGGAATTGGGTGGGATTTGGATGCTTGGGGGGTGGGTGGAGTCCGGCCCGATGGATTGCCTTTAAGCTCCAGGCCAACGGGCATACCTCCTTTTATAAAGACAGTGAGCTCCGCGAACTTAACATGAATTCCATCCAATTGACGATCGGCGGGACCCTGGCTTTCTCCGAGAGAATCTCCTTGGATGTTGGGGTTACGGAAGACGTGGTCACCCTGACCTCTCCCGACGTGGTCTTTCATCTTGCCCTGCGTGGAACCTTTTGAAACAATGTGAATAGGGGCATTAATTAAGAACCACAGTCATCGCCGCAAGGAGAGCAAACAGCAAGTCGCTCAAGGTTCAGACGAGAAATCTTTGTCTTGGAAACGGATGAAGCAGAAGGGAATTCCGCCCGCAGCCTCTTTACCCTGTTCCCTTACCTTGCCCCTTGATTCAACCCTTCCCTCGGGCTTTTTTCACCTCGCCCAGGAACCTTTGGGCGTTTTCGGCGATCACCGAGAATTTTTTCTCGGCCACCGCTTTTTTATCCACCAATTCTCCGCCGGCGGCGATGGCCGCGGCTCCGGCCTTGATGAACTCCCCGGCATTCTGAAGATTCACCCCTCCTGTGGGGACCAGGGGAATGTGGGGAAGAGGGCCTTTGAGGGCCCGGATGTAGGCCGGGCCCCCCACCTGAGCGATGGGAAAAACTTTGACCTGGTCGGACCCCGCCTCCCAGGCGGTCAGGATCTCGGTGGGGGTCAGCGCTCCGGGGATGACCACCGCGCTGTAGCGTTTGCACATCTTGATCACATCCAGGTTCAGGGTTGGAGTGACGATGAATTTGGCTCCGCTGAGGAGGGCCGCCCGGGCCGTCTCCGGATCGAGGACTGTTCCGGCCCCCAATAGAACCTCTTTGCCGAATTTCTGGGTGACCTCTTTCATCACGTCCAGGGCACCGGGAACCGAAAACGTTATTTCAATAACCGAAATTCCGCCGTCGCGAATCGCCTTGGCCACCTCGAAGGCTTCCCCAGCCGACGCCACCCGGATGACCGGGACCACTCCTTCATCGACTATTTTGGACAGCACTTCATTCATAGAACCTCCCACTCAAATGCGGAATGAAAAAAATTCCGCATTCCGCATTTATCTTGAAATTCTGAGTCCTGCCCCCTTGATCTGTGCTTCCACTTCTTCCAGGGTGGACCAGTTGAAATCGCCCGGCATGCTGTGTTTCAGCGCCGAAAGGGCATTTCCGTATTTTACGCCTTTTTCGGCTCCACCGGTAAGGTAGCCGTAGATGAACCCGGCGGTAAAAGAATCACCCGCCCCCACCCGGTCCACGATTTCAACCGCGTAGGTTCGGTCAGAGTAGACCTTCCCGTCGGCGTAGGCGATGGCCGTCCAGTTGTTCTTCCAGACGGACAAGTCCTCCCTCAGGGTGATGGCCACGGCTTTGAATCCGAAGGTCCGGGACAGGGTCTCGGCCGCTTTCTGATAATTTTGCTCCCGGATCCCAAAAACCACCCCCGTGTCCTCTTCCGTGGTGGTGATGATGTCCACCAGCTTCATCAGCGGCTCCTGGCATTTCTTGGCGTCAGCGGGAGACCAGAGCTTTTTCCGGTAGTTCAGGTCATAGCTGACTAGGCATCCCGCTTCTTTGGCCGCCTTCATGGCCGTGGCCGTAGTCTCGGCGGCCGAGGGGCTCAGTGCCGGGGTGATTCCGCTCACGTGGAAGAGTCTGGCCTTGGAAAGAATCTTCTTCCAGTCCACTTCGTTGGACTGGATCAGGCTGATGGCGGAATTGGCCCGGTCATAAAGAACCGAGCTGGCCCGCGGCGCAGCCCCATACTCCACGAAATAAAGACCCTGGCGTCCCTGATCGCTGAAAACCACGTGGGAAGTATCTACGCCCAACTCTCGGCCGCGGTTGCGGACCATCTTGCCCAGGGCGTTATTGGGGAGCTTGGAAACCCAGGCCGATGCCATTCCCAGCCGGGCCACGCCAACCGCTACGTTTAATTCGCTCCCGCCAATTTCCACATCCAAAGAATGGGTCTGCTCCAGCCTGGCAAAATGCGGCGGCGACAGCCGCAGCATGGCTTCACCGAAAGTTACCACATCGTACATCATGGCAGCACCTCTCATTAACGAAATAATAGTGATGTTAACTGAAAAATCCCTTCTAGGCAATAGCGCATGAAACAGTTCGGAGAGTATAGGGGCACCCACGGCATGCCCGGGGGAGGCTTATTCCTAAACCTTCTCCGAATCCTGCAATCCGCAATTTTAAAATTCTTGTCTAGAAATAACTCACTAGCTCTGCTTACTCTCCTTCATCAGATGACACGCCACCCGGTGGCCTTCTGCCGCCCTCCGCAGCTCTGGATATTCCTTTCGGCACCGTTCAAAGGCACAGGTGCAGCGGGTGTGAAAATAGCAGCCATTGGGGGGATGGATGATGCTGGGGATATCCCCCTTAAGGATGATCCGTTTTTGGAGCCCTTCGGCATTAGGGTCCGGAGTCGGAATGGCGGACATGAAGGCTTGGGTGTAGGGATGAAGGGGATTCTGATAGAGATCATCCCTCCCTGCCACTTCTACGATCCGGCCCAGGTACATGACCGCCACCCGGTCGCAAACGTGCTCCACTACGCTGAGATCATGGGATATGAAAAGGAGAGTGAGATGGAACTCTTTCTGGAGGTGTTTCAGAAGGTTCAGAATCTGGGCGCGGATGGACACATCCAGGGCGGATACCGGCTCGTCGCAGATGATCATCTTGGGATAATCCGTGACCGTGCGTCCCACCAGAGCCCGGGCGATGCCGATTCTCTGGCGCTGGCCCCCGCTGAATTCGTGGGGATACCGTTCCAGATGGTCCGTATTCAGCCCGATCCTGGCGATGATTTCCGCGACCACCTCCTTGATCCGGCTGGCGGGAACGAGATGGAACCGTCTCAGCGGCTCACCCACGATCCTTTGAATCGTCATCCTGGGGTTGAGGGAGCTGTAGGGGTCCTGGAAGATGATCTGCATGCGCTTCCAAAGCTCCTTGAGTTCCTGCTTCTTAAGGGCAAAAACATCAAGGCCGTCATAAACTGCCCGGCCGGCATCGGCCTGGTAGAGGCGGATGAGGGTTTTGCCGATGGTGGTCTTGCCGCAGCCGCTTTCTCCAACCAGCCCCAGGGCTTCCCCCCCCTTGATTTCAAGGTCCACGCCGTCCACCGCCCGGACGTGACCGACAACGCTGGAGAGGACACCTCGGCGAATGGGAAAGAACTTTTTTAAGCCTTCAACTTTTAGAATTGTCTCGCCGTTTATGTCCAATAGATGCGTCCGCCTGCAGGGTCGGTTCGCGAACCACCCCACTTCAATGTTACAAAAGAATGGTTTTTCCGAATTCCGCCATGGACTACGTTGGGTTTAAGGCAGCCTTGATCCCTGCTTGGATCAGGGCGCATTCCCGATTCCGCATTCGTTCAACCAGCACCGGCTGAAATGGTCCCGTCCCGGCTCAAAAAGATGAGGTTCCTCCATGCGGCAGCGGTCCATTGCCTCCGGGCAGCGGTTGGCGAACTTGCATCCTGCGGGGAGGTTCAGGAGATTGGGAACACTCCCCGGAATTTCCGGCAGGGTGTCTACCCTGCGCCCGATCCGCGGGATGGACTGAAATAGGCCGCGGGTATAGGGATGGAGCGGAGAGCGGAAGACCTCCCCCACCCCGGCTGACTCCACGATCCGCCCCGCATACATGACGATCACCCTCTTCACCATGTTCGCCACCACCCCCAGGTCATGGCTGATGAGGATGAGGGACATGCCCATACGCGAGCGCAGCTTCAGGATCAGGTCCAGGATCTGCGCCTGAATGGTTACGTCTAGGGCGGTCACCGGCTCGTCGGCGATGAGAATTTCCGGGTTGCAGGCCATGGCCATGGCAATGACCGCCCGCTGCCGCATGCCCCCGCTTAGCTGGTGGGGATAGTCCTTGATGCGGCTTGCGGGCGAAGGCATTCCCACCTGATCAAGAAGGTGGGCGGCTTTCTCGAGCGCTTCCCGTTTACCCAGCCCCTGGTGGAAGCGGAACACCTCCCCCAGCTGATCCCCGATGGTGAACGCCGGGTTGAGAGCGGTCATGGGTTCCTGATAAACCATGGCGATCTTTTCACCCCGGATTTTTTCCATCTCCTTTTCCGGTAGACCAGTTAATTCCTTTCCCCGGAAAAGAATGGAGCCCTCAGCGATCCGGCCCGCGGGTTCGGGAAGGATCCGCATGATGGAAAGGGCGGTCACGCTTTTCCCGCACCCGGACTCTCCTACCAGGCCCAGCGTTTCTCCAGGGGCGAGATCGAAGCTGATCCCGTCCACGGCCCGCACGATCCCGCTCAGGGTGAAAAAGTAGGTCCGCAAATCTCGAATCCGGAGTAGCGTTTCCAAGGTTCTTATCTCTTAAAAATTTTTTTACAAATATTTCTTTTTAGCCGTGTTGATCCGCGCTCCACCCGCGCCCCCTGAATAATTTTGTCTTTAAGCTTTTTCCGCATTAAACTTAACGTTCATCTGCAATTATCTGTGTCCCATCAGGTTTTTACTCTTTGAACCGGGGGTCCAAGACGTCCCGCAGCCCATCCCCGAAAAGATTCAGCGAAAGAACCGCAAGGGCGATGGCCGCCCCCGGGAAATAAGTCAGCCAGGGCGCCCGGCTCAGGACTTCTTTCCCATCCGCCAGAAGGCTTCCCCAGCTGGGGGAAGGCGGGGGAGCTCCCAATCCTAGGAAGGAAAGAGCGGCCTCCCAGAGAATCGCGTAGCCGAAGGAGATCGTTGCCTGGATGATCACCGGGGCCCAGCAGTTAGGCAAAATGTGGACAAAGAGAATGTGAATGTCGCTGCACCCGGTCACCCGGGCCGCTTCAATGTACTCTTTCTCCCGGATGGAGAGAACCGAGCTTCGAACCAGCCGCGCAAAGCGCGGCGTGTAGACCACCCCCAGGGCGATCATCAGGTTGGCAAACCCGGCTCCCAGGACGGCCATGATGCCGATGGCCAGAAGAATGATCGGAAAGGAGAGGATCGCGTCCATGATTCGCATGACCACTGTGTCAATCCACCCCCGGTAATAGCCGCTGATCAATCCCAGGAGGATGCCCGCGGTCATGGCCACGATGATGGAGAGGAACCCTACCCGCAGGGCAATGGCCGCCCCGTAAACCACCCGGCTGAAAAGGTCGCGCCCGTAGCCGTCAGTGCCGAAGACATGGGATGAGCTGGGCGGCTGCAGCCGCTCTTTGATGTTCAATTTAAAAGGATTGTGGGTGGCCACCCACGGGGCGAGTACCGCCATCGCCACTAAGAAGAGGAGAAGCACCGCCCCGAGGACCGCTAGTTTGTTCCGGATCAGGCGCCTGAGAAACATTTCCCTCAGCCCTCGAAGACGATGCGGGGATCAAAATAGGAGTAGAGGAGGTCCACGATCAGGTTGATGATCACGAAGCCGAAGGCGGTGAGCAGGATGCAACCCTGGATGATAGGGTAATCCCGCTGGCCGATGGCCGTGTAGATGAGCTGGCCGATGCCGGGAAGGCTGAAGATGGTCTCGGTGATCACCGCCCCTCCCAGGATATTCCCCAGCTGGAAGCCGATCACCGTTAGAGTAGGAGCGAAGGCATTCTTGAGGGCGTGCTTGCCCACTACCCAGACTTTGGGCAATCCTTTGCCACGGGCCGTAGTCATGTACTCCTGCCGAAGCACCTCCAGCATGGTGGAGCGGGTCATGCGGGCGATGATGGCTGAGGCCAGGAGGGCCTGGGAAATGCTGGGCAGAATGAGGTAGTGCATCCCCTTGAGAAAATTCTCGAAGGGGGAAACGTAACCCGTCGCCGGAAACCAGCCCAGCTTGACCGAGAAGAAGATGACCAGCATCAGAGCCAGCCAGAAGCCGGGAATGGAGATTCCCATGACCGCCAGAAGGGTGAATAGGTAGTCTTTGTAGTTGTTCTGGTTGACCGAGGCCATGATCCCCGAGGGTACGGCAAGAAGAAGGGCAAAGACCATGGAGAGGAATCCCAGGGTGAGGGTCACCGGCAGCCGCTGCAGGATGAGCTGGATGACATCCAGGTGGTAGAAGATCGAGGCGCCGAAATCCCCGCGGATGATCCGGGAGAGCCAGATGAAAAACTGGACATAGATGGGCTGGTCGAGCCCCATTTCCCGGCGGATGGATTCGACCACCCCGGGCTCCGCGTTGGTGCCCACGTAGATTGCCGCCGGATCTCCCGGAATCATGCGCAGGAGGAAGAAGACGATCCCAGCAATGAGGAAGAGGACCGGGATCACCTGCAAGAGGCGCTTGATTACATAGGTCTTCATTATCCTTGCTTAAGCCGTCATAGGGGCAATTAATGAATTGCCCGTACCGAATGCTCCTCTTTCGGGGTCCGAATCGGCTGGCGGCCACCCCATGAAAAAAAGCTCATTTATCCAGCCACACATGCCAGAGGCGGGCGTCGGCCGTGTAGGGCATGGGCTTGAACCCCTTGACATACTTTCGGGTCGCGGGAGCAACCGAGTGGTCATAAAGCTTGAGGAGCGGAACGTCCTCTAGCATGATCTCATGAATCTGTTCATAAAGCTTCTTGCGGGTGGCAAAATCGCTGGTGGCCTCGGCCTTTTCCACCAGGGCGTCGACCTTCTCGTTCTTGTATCCCACGAAGTTCCGCTTGGAGTGGACCCGCACCATGTTTAGGCAGGGGTCCGTCATGCCGGAGGCGATGAAGGAAAGGATATCGTGTTTCCCCGCGTTGTAATCCTGCAGCAGGGCCGGCCATTCCTTCACATCCAGTTGCACCTTGATCCCCGCTTCCCCGAGCATCTGCTCCGCCAGGATGGCGGTTTTGTAGGTATTCAGATAAACCTTGGTCACCGCTATTTTGACCGGCGTGCCGTCGTATCCCACTTTTTTCAGCAACTCCTTTGCTTTCTTCAGGTCTTTCCCGTATCCCTTTTTATGCACGTCGGAGTAAAAGGGATCGACCACATTGACCAGCGACGGGTTGACCAGGGAATAGCCGAACACCGACCCGTCCACCAGCTCTTGGAGGTCCAGGCAGTGGCCCACGGCTCGGCGGAAATCGGCCATGCGGATGAATTTATTAGTGCTGGTGTTGACCCCGAACATGAACATCACGTAGGCAAGGCCCGGGCTCACGTAGGTTACGATGTTGGGGTCTTTCTTGAACTCATCGATCTCCTCCCAGGCCACGCGGAGGGTGAAGTCGATATCGCCGCTCTTCAAGGCCATGGACCGCACTGCCGCGTCCTTGATGGGAACAAACTTAATCCGGTCGGCATAGGCGGGCTTCATTCCACCCGTTCCGGAGGTGGGCAAGTTCGATCCCTGGTAGTCTTTGTTCCGCTCGATGATCACATGCTTATCGGGAATATACTCCACGAATTTATAGGGCCCAGTACCGACCGGCCGGGTCAGGGTGCCGCCTTGTTTTTCCACTTCTTCTTTGGGAACGATGGCATGAGTTCCATAGGGATTGGACATGTACACCATTAAGGTGATCGTCGGGGCCTTCAGCGTGAACTGGACAGTATATTTGTCGACCACCTTGATGTCTTTGATGTTCTGGACCTGGGTCACGAAGGGATATTTCGTCTTGGGGTCCATGAGCCGACTGTAGGAGTAAGCCACATCATCGGCGTTCATCTCGCGCCCGTTGTGAAACTTCACCCCCTGACGCAGGTGGAAGGTGTAAACCAGCCCGTCGGGGCTGACTGACCACTTGGAGGCTAGGCCGGGCATGGGCATGTTTTTTTCGTCGAGGTCGACCAGTCTTTCATAAATGTTGTTGAGCACGATCATCGATATCTCTCCGGTCACTTTATGGGGATCGATCCCCACGATATCCGTGACCGTCCCCACCACCAGCGTGCCACCGTATTTGGGCTGCTGGGCGAAGGATAAGCCTCCTACGATCATAGCCCCGATAAAAACAACCCAAAGAACGCCCCATTTTTCAAACCGAATCATGAGCGAACCTCCTTTTCGAGTTCCAGCCGATCAATCGATTCATTTGTCTCCCCTCCATCGGTTATTCATCATTGCAGGAGCCACCTTACAAAAAAGGGAAGACTCTAGCGCTTTAAAAAGGCCTTCCCAGAAATCCCTCCCCCCTTTGGGTCGCTCTGTAAAGTTATCTTAGGGCGAGACCCCAAATTTAGGTCTTCCCTTCGAAGTAAAATAACAAATTAAATTCACACAACCTACGATAGCGAGGCCAATCAAGGTGGTATAAATTTCCGGGAAGGCGATTAATAGACCCCCGGTAATCAGGGAAATACGGATGGGCCAATTGATTTGGCCGATTCCCCAGAGATAGCCTTCCAAAGCGGAGCCCAAGTAATAAATGCCAACCACCGCAAAGAAGGTGACTAGCAAAACCTCCCACCAGACTCCGTGAGTCAACAAAGCGGGGTTATAGGCAAAGAAGAAAGGAAGGATGTATTTTACCGCCCCGAGCCTCATGGCGGCCCATCCCGTCTGCATAAAATTCGAGCCGGCCAGTCCACAGGCGGCGCTGACACAGAGAGCTACCGGCGGAGTTATCTCGGATAAAACCCCCCAGTAAAATACGAACAAGTGGGCGGCCAGAGGATCAATCCCCAGGGAGATGAGTGCGGGCACCATGACGATGGCCAGGAAAATGTAACAGGCCGTGATGGTCATACCCAATCCCAATACAAAACTGGAAAAGGCCCCCATCAGAAGAATCAGGAAAATATTATCTCCCACCGCCCCGACTAGCTCACGGGAAAAGGCCAAAGCCACACCGGTAACCGAAAGGCCGCCGATGATGAGCCCGGCAGCGGCCAAGATGGCCACCAGCTGGGTCACGACTTTCCCGATATTCGCTATCATGGCTATGAACTTCTTCCAATCTAGGCGGCTTTCCTTTTTGATCATGGATAAGGCGACTAAAGCAGCGCTTGCATAGTAAGGGGCCCTGGCTTCCAATCGCAAGGTCAGCAGAAAATAGACCAACAATACAATGGCTAAAGTATAGAACCAGCCCTCTTTCAGGGTCCCCCAGAAGGAGGGTAGTTCACCCTTAGGTAAGCCCTTCAGATTGGCTTTGGCCGCATACCCATCCACCTGAACAAACAGGCCCAAATAGTACAGGCAGGCGGGAATAAACGCCCCGATTGCGACCACCGCGTAAGGGACATTCAAGAAAGAGGCCATGATAAAAGCTGCCGCTCCCATCACCGGAGGCATGATCGGCCCCCCCGTAGAAGCGCAGGCTTCAATGGCCGCAGCTAAGTGGGGCGGAAAACCGGTGCTTTTCATGGCCGAGATAGTCATCGCCCCGATCGTTAGCGTATTGGAAGTCGTGCTCCCGCTGATCATGCCGAAAAAGGCACTTGCCAAAATGCTGATCTTGGCCGCTCCCCCGCGAGTATGGCCCAGCAGGGACTGGGCCAGCCTGAAGAAGAAGGTGCCTCCGCCGGTATTCTGTAGGACGACGCCGAATACCATGAATCCGATCAGCAGCGTACAGACTACATCTAGGGGGATTCCCAGAATACCGCTCGAACCCATGGCATACAGCCGAGCTGAAGTCAAAAAGTCGTGGGACTGCCCCTGCAAAAACCCGGGAAGATAAACGGCAAATAGAGGATAGGCGGAAAATATCAGGCACATAAGGGTCATATAGATATCCGTCGATCGCCTGACGGCTTCCATGACCAGAACCCATAAAAGTACGCTAAAAATGGTCGCCGGCAGGGGAGATCGATATTCCCAGCCCCGTTCAATAATGTCGATTCCATGAATCCCGAAATATATATTGATTATTACCACGACCGAGAAGAGAACCACGTCATACCAGGGCACCTTGTCTCCAGCGGATTTTGCCGCAGGATAAAGAAGAAAGGCGGTTGAAAGGTAAAGGGTAAGATTATAATAAAGATAAGAGGTGTCCAGGGGATTGAAACCGAACAACTCCAAGCGGAAAAGCTGATTTACGGCCAGCAATATGCCCAGCGAAGAAAAGACGACGAAAATAACGTGCCAAAACTGGCCAATCTTCTCAAACCGGCTGCCCATAAAATTCAGTATCCCCTTCGATAGCTAGGCTTCCACCAAGAAAATCCCAAACGCTGCAAAAAAACACCAAGAACATCACCCCCACCCTCCCCCCCTCTAAGGGAGGAAGGTCAGGGTGGGGGGTCGAAGAATCCCTTTTGTTAACCCAAGAAAATGCTATTCTGTAATTTCACCTCTCTTCTTCAACCAGAATTCAGTGAAGTCCTTTTCAGGCATTCCTTTCGCGGTCGCTTCTTGCATGGCGGTTTTCCAGGCTCCCTGGACTTTCTTTAAGCGGTCCAAAAACTTCCTATTCCATTGGTCGGATTGTGCAGTCCAGATTCCCTTTTCTTTAAGGTACCGAATCGCTCCTTCATGAAAGGGCGCCCCAGCCGGGACTCTTCCAGACCTTGCAATAGCCCATTCAGGCAGCTCTGGGTCGGCATCTTTATACATATCGAAGGTTTCATCAAAGCCTTTTACCAGGGCATAGACTTCATTGGCATCCTGTTTGGCATAGCAGACCAGCTGGGGATAGGTATAAGAGGGAATCTCTTTGGGCTGGCCCTTTTTAAGGCCCGGACCTATATCGTATTTTCCTGGGCTCAGCCAAGGGGTTAGTTGGTGGAGCCTTTTCCACCCTTCTACATCGGATGCCGGGAACTCCGGCCAGGAGATCCCCTGGGGAGAAGCTTCCAGTTCATACAGTAAAGGGGCGGTGATCCCGTAACTGATGGCATCGATTTTCCCTTCGATCAAACCTTTCCCCGCGGCCGCATAGCTGGGCAGGTCAATTCTCTGGACATCCTTCCAGGTCAGTCCAGCGAAGGCCAGAAAGGCTTCGGTCTTTACATTGTTCGTGGAAGCCCCCGGGATCCACCCTATCTTTTTCCCCTTGCAATCCTTAAGGGTCTTGATTCCGCTCTTAGCGGTAGCTGCCATGCCTATGGGCGCAGGGTGGGCCAATAAAACTCTCAAATCCTGCGGTCCCCAGTTCGGAAAAGAGAACTCATAAAGCGCTTCAGCTGCAAAATAGGTCTCATCCGCCAGCAGCCCGTAAGTGGCGGCCCCTGTCTTTATGGGAATGAGCCTTCCAACCGATGTGCCCGAAGGTAGAATTCTGACCTTGGTTGCATATTTCTTCGTTAGAGCATTGGATATGGCTGCGCCTTGCACATAGCCCCGCGAACCCACGTCAAAGGCAGTCCAGGTCATCATTCCCGGCAAACCGGAACCTTTTTCGGCAGCCGGCGATAGGCCGGCCACAAACAACAAGCCCCCCAGAAAGAGCCCTAAAACGACCCACCTTGCCTTTGCCTTCTTCATCTTGCCGACCTCCTCTCTTCTTTTCTAGGAAATCTTCTTTATCGATAGGTCTGAGGAAGAAATCTCCCTTCACTCCTCGATCCCTATGTTTTCCGGGGATTATTCGCATGCCTCATTTTTTCCCTATCCCGAGCATCTGGCGAACTTCGTCGGGTTGGGCAATGTCTCGACCCAACTCTCGGGCCAGTCGGACCACCTTCTCCACCAACTCGGCATTACTTTTGGCCAGGACCCCCTTGGAGAGGTAGACGTTGTCTTCAAAGCCCACCCGCGCATGCCCCCCATTCAGGATGGAGAGGGTAACCGTGGAGAACTCGTGCCGGCCAATGCCCAGGGTCGTCCAGACGACATCTCTCGTCGGCAGGAGGTCTTTCATGAACAAGAACTGCCGTATCCCGGCATCCATCCCTCCTTCCACCCCCAGGCAAATCTGGAATAAATAAGGAGGATCGACCACCCCCTTTTCGATCAGGCTCACGGCAATACGGACGTGGCCGGCATCGAAACATTCCAGCTCTGGTTTCACTCCCCTTTCCCGGGCCACTTTGGCCCCGATCGGCCCCCATTCCGGGGGGTTGATGAAGACACGGTTCTGGTAATTCATGCTGCCAACATCCAGGGTGCAGAGCTCCGGGCCAAGGGTCGTGGTCCCGAGGCGTCTTTCGATGAGGTTGTCGCCCGTCAGGTTGGCGGCACTGGTCGTGAAATTGAGCAGGATGTTGCAGCGGGAACGGACCCGGTCGCGAACCTCCCGGAAATAATCGAGCTCGAATGAAGGGGCTCCTGTCTTGGGGTCCCGCACGTGGACGTGGGCGATGGAGGCCCCCGCCTCGAAGGAGCGTACGATCTCGTTGGCAATCTCCTCGGGGGTATAGGGAATGTTGGGATTATTTTTTCGGGTAGGCCCTGACCCTGTCACGGCCGCAGTAATGATCAGCTTATCCATATTTTTCCTCCTTTGAGCATCAGTTCTGGAATTGGTTTATTGAAACTTCGGAGACATAAAATTAAGCGATCGATCACCGCCAGATTCTTTTAGGCAAACGCATAGCTTTGCGGGGGGCCAGTGGAATAGAGAAAACGAACATGGGCCATACCGCCTAGGATAACTTTAATTTTCTTGCGGCATCTTCTCGGAATATTTTCCCTGGAAGAAATCGCACCGGTAGTGTAGGTTGAATTTTGACCCTAAGTCAAGCAAAAGTTCCCGAAATTGAGAATGATCCATGTTTTTGTCAGGGTTTATGGTTTAGAGAAGAGGTCGGTATGGAATAGAGACCGACTTTGCGGCGGTATCGCTGCCGGGGTGGACGGAACCGGGCATTCGAAAAAATTGATAAATTTTGTTGGAATTCTTTTCCTTTTCGTGATAATGATATATCCTAGGCTAAGGAGGGTACATTGCCAAAACACCGGGGAGCTTATAAAAGCGAAAAGCGGCGAAAAGAACTGACCCGCCAGAAAAAGCAGGAAGAGAGAAGGCAGCGCAAGTTTAGCAAAGGAGATCACCCCCCGTCGGACGCTGAAAAGGTTGAGCAGGAAGAGAACCAGCCGGCCAATCCTTGACTTGACACGCCTTTCCGGGGAAAAAGACTTCCTAATCCATATTTACCACGAACACGACAGAGCCAACCCCTCCTGTCAGGGCGGGTTTGCTTTTATTATAAATGGGTAAGGCTGACGAAATCGGTCGAAAGGGGGCCGCAGGTAAGGGCTTCCCATCATGGCCGGGGTTTCTTGCGGAGTGGAATGAGGGATCCTACTAGCCCATTCTCCCCAACGACTCGGACATTCGACAAAGAACAGGAAACGGAGCGAACGCTGCAAAGCGGTCGCTGCCCATCAAAGTACGTCGCCCGAAGCGACGCAGAAAAGGAGCGGTAGAGAGTATGGCTAAGAAGTTATTCGTAGGGGGGTTGAGCTGGGACACGACGGACGACGGTCTGAAAAACGCCTTCGCGGCCCATGGGGAAATTACCGAAGCCAAGGTCATCACCGACCGGGATACGGGGCGCTCCCGGGGCTTTGGATTCGTAACCTTCACCCAGGATGAGGATGCCAAAACGGCTATAGCCAAGATGGATGGAACGAGCTTGGACGGCAAGACCATCAAGGTCAACGAGGCCCAGGAAAAGAGCCCCCGCGGGGGCGGCCGGCCCGGCGGCGGGCGCGGCGGCGGTTTTGGTGGCGGCGGGCGCGGCGGCGGGCGTGACCGCTGGTAGCCTCTCAATCAACGGGGAATATTTTTTTCCTCAAGCTTTTTAACGGTTTGACAAAAATTCCGGGGATCCATCGCTGGTTTTAGGAAAAGAAGCGGTGTGTCTCCGGAATGCCCTTCAAGAATAAAATCTGGGCTGTAAGAAGCCTTTATTCCCTTTCCTTGCCCACCCGGAGAACGCCATAACGATCCAACCTGCCCCCCCCTGCTCCAGGGTGAGCGGGGTTTTCTACTTAAACCTTAGGCATTTAGCTTCTCCGCCCGCAGTCGGTGCCGGGTTTCGGCGGAGAGGAAGGCCTTGCGCAGGCGGATGCTGCGGGGGGTGACCTCCACCATCTCGTCGTCCTTGATGAACTCGATGGCTTTCTCCAGCGTCAGGGGGATCACCGGGGTCAGCTGGATGCTGTCGTCTTTGTTGGAGGCGCGCATGTTGGTCAATTTCTTCATCTTACAGGGATTGACATTGATGTCGCTCTCCCGGTTATGTTCCCCGATGATCATTCCCTCATAAACCGGCTCTCCAGGGGTTAAAAAGAGGGAACCCCGGGGCTCCAGGTTGAAGAGGGCGTAGGACACGGCCTCTCCCTGCCGGTCGGAGACCAGCGATCCGGTCAGCCGCAGCGGAAAGCTGCCGCGGTATTCCTCGTAGCCCTTCAGGTAGGAGTTCATGATCCCGGTTCCCTTGGTGTCGGTCAGGAATTCGTTGCGGTAGCCGATGAGGGACCGCGAGGGGATGGTGAATTCCATGCGGACCCGGCCGGTCCCGTGGTTCACCATATTCACCATGCGCCCCTTTCGCCGGGAGAGTTTTTCCGAGACCGCCCCGATGAAGTTCTCGTCGCAGTCGATGAAGAGGTGCTCGATGGGTTCCAGGGTCTTCCCGGACTTCTGTTTATAGATGACCTGGGGGCGGCCCACCATGAGCTCAAACCCCTCCCGCCGCATGGTCTCGATCAGGATGGCCATCTGAAACTCCCCGCGGCCTTTGACGATGAAGTTGTCCGTCTCCTCGGCGTCTTCCACGCGGATGGCCACGTTGCGGAGGGACTCCTTAAAGAGGCGCTCGCGGATCTTGCCCGACTGCACGTATTTCCCCTCTTTTCCGGAAAGGGGGGAGGTGTTGCTGGTGAAGAGCATGGAAATGGTCGGCTCGTCGACGGAGACCCGCGGCAGGGCCTTGGGCGCTTCGCGCGTGCAGATGGTATCGCCGATCGCCACGTCCTCGATCCCCGCCAGGATGATAATGTCCCCCGGCTGGGCCGATTCCACTTCTTTCAGGTTGATCCCGTCGTACACCTGGAGTTTGGAGACCCGGAGGGGGATGGCCTTTTCCTCCCTGTCCAGGCATACCATCTCCTCGTTGCATCCCACTGTGCCGTGAAAGACCTTGCCCACGGCCAGCCGTCCGAGGTAGTCGGAGTAGTCCAGGTCGGCCACCAGCATCTGGAAAGGTTCATCGGGGTCATACACCGGCGGCGGGATCTTGTCGAGGATGGCCTGGAACAGGGGAGTGAGATCCCGTCCTTGCTCCTCCGCGGACTTCTGCGCAATGCCCTCCCGCCCGACAGCGTAGAGGACGGGAAAATCGATCTGCTCTTCCGTCGCGTCCAGGTCGAAGAAGAGGCTGTAGATTTCGTCCAGCACTTCCTTCGGCCGGGCATCCTTGCGGTCAATCTTGTTGACCACCACGATGATCTTCAACCCGGCTTCCAGGGCCTTCTTGAGGACGAACCGCGTCTGGGGCAGGGGGCCTTCCGAGGCATCCACCAGGAGGAGGGCGCCGTCCACCATCATGAGGGCCCGCTCCACCTCCCCGCCGAAGTCGGCGTGCCCCGGGGTGTCCAGGATGTTGATCTTGACATCCTGCCAGGAAACCGAACAGTTCTTGGCGGCGATGGTGATGCCCCGTTCCCGCTCCAGGTCCAGAGAATCCATGACTCTTTCCGCCACCTCCTGGCCGGGGCGGAATACGCCGCTTTGTTTGAACATCTGGTCCACCAAGGTGGTCTTGCCGTGATCGACGTGGGCGATAATGGCGATGTTCCTCAATGTTGCATTTTGCGCGCTTCTTTTCATTGTTTTCCCAATCATGGCTTTTATCGGATACCGAAATCAGGATTTGAGAAATCTATGCGGGACTGCAAGGGAGGGAAGGCAGCAGGAAAAACTCTTATTGCCGAGGAGGTAAAACCGCCCCTTTGATCTTTTTGATTTCCTTTTTTTATCCTCTACTTCTGGTCCCAGTCGTTCCTTTCCGGTTTCAACTACCCTTTTCAATATATCATACCCTGTCCAAATGTACAGGCTCCCCGGAAATAAAACGCCCCTTAAATAGCCCATGCGGGCGCACGGCAGCGCGTTCCTACCACTCTTAATTCTATTACAGATCCATTCCATCCATCTCCATGCCGCACTTGAAGCACTTCTTCTCTTGAATCTGGTATTTGAGAATCTGGAAGCCCAGACGATCCACCAGGAGCTGGCCGCAACGAAAACAAAAAGTATCTTCTCCCGGGTCCCCTGGAACGTTTCCCGTGTAGACATAGCGCAGCCCGGCGTCCAGTCCGATCTTTCGGGCCCGGTCCAGGACCTTCACCGAAGTGGGCGAGCGGTCGAGCATCTTGTACATGGGATGGAAACGGCTGATGTGCCAGGGGACTTCTTTCCCCAGGGAAACGATGAACTGCGCCAGGTCCCGAAGTTCTTCTTCCGAATCGTTCAGCCCGGGGATGATCAGGGTGGTGATCTCCACCCAGACCCCCAATTCTCTCATAACCTTCAGGGACTTTAGCACTCCTTCCAGTTTGGCCCCGCATCGTTTCTGGTAGAACTCTTCCCGGAAGGCTTTTAAGTCCACATTGGCCCCGTGAAGATGGGGGTGGAGGGTCCTCAAGGCCTCCTCCGTCATATAGCCGTTGGTTACGAAAATATTCTTGAGTCCCTCTTTGCTGGCTCTCTGGGCGATTTCGAAGGCATACTCGAAATAGATGGTCGGCTCCGTGTAGGTGTAGGCAATGGTTTTACACCCTGTTTTCTTCGCCATTGCCACGATCTCCTCCGGGCTCGCATCTTGGCCAGTGATTTGGTTCTCGTCCCTCGGCATCTGGGAGATCTCATAATTCTGGCAGAAGTCACACCGGAAATTACAGCCCACCGTGGCAATGGAGAAAGACCGGCTCCCCGGGGCGAAGTGGAACATGGGTTTCTTTTCAATGGGGTCCACGTTTCGGGAGATGAGCCGGCGATACACCAGGGTGTAAAGGGTTCCTTCCCGGTTCTCCCGCACCGCGCAGATTCCCTTTTTCCCCTCCCCGATCAGGCACCGGTGATTGCAGAGATTACACCTAACCCTCTGCTCGGACAGCTTCTCATAAAGCATGGCTTCTTTCATGGGGTTACCCTCTCAGGTGGGTTCGGGTTCCGGAGCCTTCTTTTTGCCGAAGATTTTTACCAGCCAGATCGAAAGCTCGTAGAGGATTTGCATGGGAATCATCATCAGGAGCATGGTGTAAGCATCCGGAGTCGGAGTCAAGACAGCGGAGAGAATGGAGTTGATCAAAAGGGCATATTTTCGATTCTTGGCCAGTACCTGGTACCCGATCAGTCCCGCTCTCCCCAAGATCAGCATGATCAGAGGAAGTTCGAAAATCAGACCGAAGGCAAAGATCAGGCCGATGGAAAAAGTGAGATACTTGGCCAGTCCGATCATGGGCTCAAGATTCTCGCTGCCGTAGGTGACCAGGAAGTTGATTCCTACCGGCAAAACCAAAAAGTAACAAAAAAAACAGCCACCGTAAAAAAGAGCTGTCGCCGAAAGAACCACCACCAGGGAATAACGGTTCGGAAAATAGGAAGCCAAAAGGGGATATAAAGCTCTCCAGAAGCCATAAAAGATAAAAGGCGCCGCCAGGAATATTCCCATGAAGAGGGCCAGGCGCAGGGAGGTGATGAACGCCTCCGGGAGGCTGTACATGATGAGCGGAAGCCCCAGGGGCTTCTGGAGGAGGTGAAGGGCATCCTTCCAGAAAAAATAGGAGACCGCCATGAGGGCCATGGTGATGAGAAACATACGGATGAGGGCCCCGCGCAGGCCTTCCAGTTTGTCGAAGACCTCGTTTCGATCCAGGTCTTTTACCTTGTCACGCCAGCCCATAGGATAAAATTATACGCCGCAGGGGACCCAAAATTCAAATCCCAAACTCAGAAGAAGGAGGGATAAAATCGTTTTGGTATTTGGTGATTGAAATTTAGGATTTGTTTGGTGCCTGGGGTTTGGCAGTTGGAGTTTGATTCTTCTTCAGAATTCAGGCCAGAATGGTTCCTTTGGAAATGACTACAACCCCCGACTGGGTGACGGTAAATTTTCGGGCGTCTTCTTCCTGGTTGAACCCGATCTGGTATCCCGCCGGGATCCGAATTCGTTTGTCGATGATCGCCCGCCTCACCCGGGCGCCTCTTCCCACTTCCACTCCGTCCATCAGGATCGAATCTTGGACTTCCGAGTAACTATGAATTCTTACGTTGGGAGATAGGATAGAGCGATATACCCTCCCCCCGCTGATAATGCACCCACTGGAGACGATGGAGCTGAAGGATACCCCTACCCGGTTCGAACCGTGTTCTTCGAAGACCGTCTTGGCGGGGGGGAGGGGGGGATAATAGGTACGGATGGGCCAGTTGGAATCATAAAGGTTGAACTGGGGGTCCACGGCGACGAGGTCCATGCTGGCCTCATAATAGGCATCCAGAGTCCCGATGTCCCTCCAGTACTTGGCCTGCTTCTTATTCTCATCGCGAAAGCTGTAGGCATAGACCCGATCCTGACCGACCATGGCGGGGATCACATTCTTTCCGAAATCGTGCTGGGAATCCGGGTCCTTGGCGTCCTCGATGACCCGGCGGGCCAGGATTTCGGTGTTGAAGACGTAAACCCCCATATTGGCCAGGATGAGCGCGGGATAGCCGGGGATCGTTTTGGGCACTCCAGGCTTTTCTTCGAAGCCGATGATCCGGAATTCTTCGTCGACCTGCAGGACGCCAAACTGCCGAGAGAGGCTTTTGTCCATCTCGATGACCGCCGCGGTGAGATCGGCTTTTTTCTCCAGGTGATGGGCGATCATCTCCCGGTAGTTCATCTTGTAGATGTGGTCTCCCGAGAGGATGAGAATCAGGTCGGGGCGGTCCTGCTGCAGGACGTAAATATTCTGGTAGATGGCGTCGGCGGTCCCCAGGTACCAGTCCTCCCCCACCCGCTGCTGAGCCGGGATCAGGTTGATGAACTCATTCAGCTGCGGGTTGAAGATGTTCCATCCCTGGAAGATATGGCGGTTAAGGGAAAGAGATTTGTATTGGGTGAGCAGGTTGATCCGCCGGACCCGGGAATTCAGGCAGTTGCTCAGGGTGAAGTCGATGATGCGGTAAATCCCGCCGAAGGGGACGGCCGGCTTGGCCCGATCCTGGGTGAGAGGATAGAGCCGTTCCCCTTTGCCTCCCGCCAGGACCATGGCCAGGATTCGTTCATCCAACGGGAGACCTCCTCATTCCTTCTGACTTCCCATCTTCTTTCGTCTATCCAGGATGTCTCGGATCTTTTGCTTGAGCTCGGTGAGGTCCGAGGATTTGACCACGTAAGCCTCGGCTCCCCAGGTCATGAAATTTTCCTTGTACTGAGGGTAGGCCGTGTTGAGAATGACCGGAACCTGACGGTCCTTCCCCAGCATTGCAGTCAGGGTTTCAATTCCGTCCATGACCGGCATGCGAATGTCCATCACCACCACTTGAGGTTTCTCTTTTTCGAACTTCGCCAGGCCCTCCTTACCATCCCTGGCCAGAACGACTTTGTAGCCCTCCTCCGCAAGTTCCTCCTGGTACAGGCGAAGAAGACTCAAATCATCGTCTATACAAAGGACCTTTTCCACGGCGACCTCCTTTCGAGAAAGAGGGAAATGTGGCGGGACTTCGACACGGCCTATTCTATCACAACTTCCCCCGGGCGGAGGGATAAAAATCAGGAACTTCCCCTGCGCAAATGAACCGTTCGCCGGGGGGAAGGGGATTTCGCTTTCCTTTTTGCAGAGGGGCTCCAGAATCCGATGGCCAAGCTCGTGCTGCACGGAATACGGGTCCGGGAATTCCATCACCTGGCAAGTCATAGAGGAACTGGAAGGGAATATCCGAAGACTCGCCTCAGGGTTCGGTCTTCTCTGCCGATATTGGGGGAAGGTCCTTCTTCTTTCCCCGCCCAATCCACAGGACCATTCCCCCCACCAATGCCCCTATCAGAAAACTGACCAGGAGGACCAGAACAAGGCTCGTCTCGAGGGACCAGAAGAGGAATTTAAGAGTCAACGGCTGGTAGTTCTGGATGGCCAAAACGACCAGTAAGACAAGAAGAACGATGATCCCGATGAGCTTGGCATTCATCTTTGTTTCCTTTCTCGGATGGCTTTATTGCTCTATTATAACCCATGGAAGAGCCTTGGAAAAAAGATAATGGAACCCAAGGGCCATAGACCCCTTTGGCGGCCGCCCACTTCTTTTCGCCCGTGTACAGGTTATGGAGTCCGCAGCCGACCCCGCCCCAAACGCCGCCAGAATCAATATGATTACGATCAGAACCACCTTGAAACCCATCTCCCTTCTCCGCTCCTTCTCTCAACTTCCGCACTCGGCCCCCGCCAGGGCGAGAAGGGGCAAAAGACCTCAGGAAGGCTCCATGGATTCCAGGAGAGCAACCGGAAAATTGCGAAATAGGTCCCCCAGGGAAAATCCAGCGCCTCTACCCCCGTCTCGGACATCCAATTCTTCCCCCGTAAAAAGATTTCGATACTTCCGGCCAGCCCATTCCCCAGGAACTCGTACCCAGGTATCCTTCCAAGCTGCTTCCCCCAGGGGAGGCTCTTCCCTTCCCCCCAGGAGGTCGACTACTAATCGGGGAACCCCCACCACGATGGAATCCTCTTTGAAGATTCGGGCGAAGGCACAAAGGTGATCTTCTTTTTCTCCCTCCCCCTCCAAGGGGAGATAGGATCCTTCGGAAAAGATTTTCGGAGCCCGGCGACGGGCCTGTAGGGTTCGGTAGATCAGGTAGAGCTTGATCCGGCCGTCCCAGCTGTTTTCCAAAAGCTCCCGCGCCAAGGGAACCAGATTCTCCCCTGACTTTTCAGTCCTTTCTTTCAGCCCGGACAGCAAGCTTTGGCGGAGCCCAAAATCCACGGGCCTTCGGTTGTCCGGGTCCACCAGGCTGAGGTCCCAGAGCTCGGTCCCTTGATAAATGTCGGGGACGCCGGGGCAGGTGAGTTTCAGGAGAACCTGGGACAGGGAGTTCCATCGGCCAAAGTAGGCCACTCGCCTCTGAAAGGCCTGGAGGTCGCTGAGAAAGCGATTCTTCCCCCGGGGCTCCAGCAGGTTCAACACAAAATTCTTGACCGCCCCGTCGTATTCATCATTGGGGTTGATCCAGCTGGTGTGGACCTTGGCCTCCAGTGTGGCCTTGCGCATGTAGGCCGCGATCCTCTCCCGAAATTGGGTGAATTCTTCGGAATCGAAGGCCAAGGGGTCTTCCGGCGCCTCGACCGGCCAAGCCCCCACCAGGGTCTGGTAGAGCAGATACTCTTCGTTGCGGTCCGGGGCCGGCTGCCTGTCCACGGGGGTCTTTTTCGAGGCGTTCCACCGGCCCCAGCGGTTCACAGCAGCCCTCCACTCCCCGGGAATTTCTGAAAGAACATGCATCCGGGCGCGCACATCCTCGCTCCGTTTCGTGTCGTGAGTGGAGGTGGCGAGCAGAGAATGGGGCCATTTATCCGACCGCTCTATATTCCGGAGGTGGAATTCATCCGGTGAGCCCCCAAATTTTTCCGGGTGTCCACCTACCTCATTCAGAGAAACCAGGCGGTTGTAAATGTAGAACGCCGTATCCTCCAGCCCTTTGGCCATCACCGGTCCGGTGATCTGCTGGAACTTCATGACGAATTGGGTCAAACCTTCCCAGTCCTCCCCGGAAAAGTGTTGCAGGTTTCGAAGCAGCAGAGTATCCCGGACGAAGTCGAAGATGGATTCGGCGGTGCGTGGGTTCCGCCTCTTGGCTTCTTCCACCGCCGCTTCTATGTAGGCGACGTCGCGCTCCGGAACGTTTCCCGGGCCGGTAATGTAAGTTCGGTAAACGGGCAGACAGGCAATGACTTCCCTCAGGACAAAGGTGAGGCTGTTCAGGGTAAAATCCCGGTACCCACGGTTCTTTTCCGATATCCGCTCCAGTTGGTGGCTCAATGCCGCTACTTCACTGGCCAGAGACACCAGCATGATCATTTTTTTCCATGTATTGACCAGGCTGCCAAAGGGGATTTGGACGCCCACGAAATGGACGTAGACCCCGTCCATCGCCCCGGCGTTTCCCCCGTCCACAAAAAGGCCGTTCACCTGGTTGAGAAAGTCATACCCCGTCGTCCCATAGACCGCCCAATCTCCTGGCAGGGGCTCTCCCTCTGCGAGAATCTTCTCGGCCACCACGTAGAGGGGCCAGGGGGGGGCTGGGGTTCTTTCCCGGATTCGCCCCAGCAAGGCCTCCGCCTCCTCTTCGAATCGAGAGGCCGGTGTCTCCCCCTGGGGGGCTAAGCGGGAGCGGAGGTGATGGATCAAGTAGTTCTTCTGAAGCTGGAGAAAGTAGTGCCTGGGGTTCCATAGGCCGTCGGGGTGATCGATCCGCAGGCCGGTAACCTTTCCCTCGCCCAAAAGCCGGAAAACCAGGCGATGGGCCTCCTCAAAGACCTGCGGGAGTTCCATGCGGATGGCCGCCAGATGATTGATGTCGAAGAAACGCCGGTAGTTGATCTCGTCGGCCGCCACCCGCCAGAAAGCTGGCCGGTACACCTGTGCGCTGATCAAGGAGTCCATCCGGTCGAAGCTGCTCGGGTCCCCAGGCTGTCCGTTAAAAGCCTGGATCTCCGACTCCAGGGCGGTTCTTACCTCCGGACTCTTCTGACAAAGGCTGGCAATGCGCCGTTTGATGACTTCCTTTTCCCTCTTCAGCTCCTCCAGTTTTTCCGGGGCCGATTCGGTCAGGGACGGCAGGTAGCCCAGCGCGGTCAGAATGCTCCGAAGCTCCTGGAGGTCTTCATTTTCTTTGCCCAGAGTTCGGATGAGTTCCTCCAGCGGATGCTCGAGAACCTGGCCGTAGGTGCGGGGAGAGACCGGGAGCTTGTGCTCATAATAAGAAATGAAGAAGGCGCCTTCCTCGAGCTTGAGCTGGAACTTGCCCTCCTCTAGGACCTTGCCGTACTGATCCTCGAGGATGGGAAGGAGCACCTTGTTCTGCATTTCGGGTTTCACCGGCCGGAGCTCGATGTCGAAATAACAGGAAAACACAGAACTGGGCCCGTTTTCCAGCACGTCCATCCACCATGGGTTTCCCCGGCTGATGCCCATATGGTTGGGGACCACATCCATGAGGAGTCCCATGGAGCGCTCGCGCAGGGAAGCGGAGAGAGTCTCAAAGTCCTCCGGGGTTCCGACGGCCGGGTTAATTTCTTTATGGTCGCACACGTCGTAGCCAGCGCCCTCCACGTCGCAGGGCTTGAAAAAAGGCGAAGCATAGAGATCGCTGATTCCGAGTTCATCCCAATAAGGAACCAGCGCCAGGGACTGGCGGAAAGTAAAAGATTTTCCGAGCTGGACTCGGTATGTGGCCCGTGGGATCCTGGCTTGGAGGGAGGTTTTCTCGGCCAACCGGGGTAAGGTCGAAGCAGGTTCTGGCGCCGTCTCTTTCTTCATTTCCATCTTTTTCTCGTTTCTATTCCACCCGGAAGTAAAGCTTGTCGCCCAGCGAAGTGAAGTGGGCCATCCAGGTTTAAACCTCCTCGGTCCGGGAAAACAGGATGAAGCTCCAGGGATGCAGGGCCAGGGAGGCTTGTCCTTGGGAATGAATCAGGCTGGGATTCAGACTGCCCCTTCCCTTCCATTTTTCATCCTCCGAGTCAATCTCTTTCCGCCAACTCCCCTCCCCGACGGGCAGGTTCACCAATACCCGGGATTGTCCGAAGTTGAAGGCCATGAAAACTTTTTCTTCCCTTCTCCAGCGCCTGACCCAGAGGACTTTTTCTTTTTCCAACACCAACGCTTCCAGATGCTCCTTACTTAAAAAGGCCAGGGGCGAAAGGCGCTTCCGCAAGTGGATCAGCTCCCGGTAGAATTCTCGCAGAATCCGGTGGCCTTCCTCCCGGCGAAGGTCGTGGTTCAATTTGCAGCGCCGAAAGGTCTCTTCGCTCTGGGGATCGGGCGTTTCCCCCTGCCACTCAAAAGCGCTGAATTCCTGCCGCCTCCCCCGCCGCACCGCTTCCACCAGGTCCGGGTCAGAGTGGCTGATGAAATACTGAAAGGGGGCGGTCTCCCCGTATTCTTCTCCCATGAAGAGGAGGGGGATGAAGGGCGAGAGGAGGACGGCGCCGGCAGCGAGCTTGAGCCCTTCCCGGGGAACGAGGAAACTCAGCCGCTCGCCTCGCATGCGGTTTCCCACCTGGTCGTGGTTTTGGGCGAACACCACGAAACGACGGGCCGGGATGGGCCGGGAGGAGTTCCCGTGGCGCCGCCGGCGGTGGACGGAATATTCTCCGGAGTAGATGAAACCCTCACGCCAGGCCTTGGCCAGGCCCTCGACCCTGCCGAAGTCGCGGTAATACCCGGCCCGTTCTCCGGTGAGAAGCGTATGAACCGCATGGTGGAAGTCGTCGTTCCACTGGGCGTCCAGCCCGAATCCTCCCCGTTCCCGCGACCGGATGGGGCGCGTATCGTTGAGGTCGCTCTCGGCGATGAGATGAACCCGCCGGTTCAGATGATCCGCCTGCTCCTTCACTACAAGGGCGAGGTCTTCCAGGAACGGTTGGGCGGAGAAATCCAGGATGGCGTGGATGGCGTCGAGGCGCAGGGCATCCAGGTGATAGTCGGTGACCCAGGAAAGGGCGTTCTCGATGAAAAAGCGCCGGACTTCATCGCTCTGGGGACCGTCGAAGTTGACCGCCTCCCCCCACGGAGTCCTGTAGCGATCCGTGAAATACGGTCCGAAATCCCGCAGGTAATTGCCCTCCGGCCCGAGGTGGTTATAGACCACGTGGAGAGTGGCAGCCAGGCCCTTCTGGTGGCAGGCGTTGATCAGTTTTTTCAATCCAGCCGGCCCCCCATAAGAATCTTGGGGGGCGAAAGGATAGACCCCATCATACCCCCAATTCCGGTCCCCGGGAAACTGGGCCACCGGCATGAGCTCCACGGCGGTGATGCCCAAGTCCTTCAGCTCATCCAGATGAGCGATGACGGCTTCGAAGGTCCCCTGGGCGGTGAAGGTGCCCACGTGGATTTCGTAGATGACATAATCTTTGAGAGGAATTCCGGACCAGCAAGAATCAGCCCACGGGAAGGCCGGGTCGACTACCTGGGAAGGGCCGTGAACGCCCTTGGGCTGGAAACGGGAAGCCGGGTCGGGACGTTCGATCCGGCCGTCCAGGCTGTATAGATAAAGGCTTCCCGGCTCCACCCCTTCCAGGGTCGCCTGGTGGTAGCCGTCCTTTTCTTCCAAATCCGCCACCCGCTCCTCGGGGGAAAGGAGGAGAACCTCCACCCTGCGGGCGCGGGGTGCCCAGACTGTGAACCGAGACCGGCCTCCGCCGAGATAAACGGCGCCCAGGGTGATCTCCGGCTTCACCTTCGCCCCCCTTCGCTCTTCAAAAAGACGGGTGACAGATTTTCATACAGGCGAAAATAAGTTCCCTGGTTGAACAAGTAGAGTTCATCCTCCGTAAGCAGGGTGACTTTATACCTTACCGATTCGGCCATTTCAGACCCTTCGAGTCATAAGAGCTTTACGATTGGAAAGCGAACATCGATTCCTCTAGGTCGAAAGAGTGCGTACAATTGCATTTTATTCATTTTTCAAAAAGTTTGCAAAACCCCATATCTTGCCCTTGACCTCTAATCAAATGTATTCACAAAAAAAGAAACCCCTACCAGGATAGCATGCACACGAGGTGAAAAGAGGGTCAAGCCAACGCCTTTGCTTTACCCAACAGATGCAGAGAGAATATGGCACAAGGGGCCTTGCCCTCCAGCTGATTGCCATTCGCAAAAAGGTTGACTCTCTTTTTCGGTTCCGTATATTCTTATACAGTGGCAACCTTTTCAAAATCATAACCCATTAACTCTCGCATTCGATCCAACGGTAAGAGCGGAAAGATATTCCTTTGTTTCCCGTCCCAGGCGAACATCGATGGGAGGATCTTTTAGGATGAACCCAATGGGTTTAAAGATCATTCCCGCCCTCCAAATCTGGGGGGCCCTCTTTCTGGGCATGGTGGCTTTTGCGGCTGAGCCCTCCGAGCCTGCCACAGTAGGAGTCGGGATTCTGCCGGTGTACGCCGGACCTTCGGTGACCAGCGGCATCGTAAAGTTCTTGAAAAAGGAGGAAGGGATCGAGGTTCAATCGGAGCTTTTCAATCCGGAGGGAAAATGGTGCGCCATCGTGGAGCCGTCCCAAAAAACCCATTTGGGCTACGTGAACTGCGAAGGCTTGATTTTTCCCGGGCCACAAAAGCAGACGTCGGCTCGGGGTGAAGAAAGCCGCCCTCTGGCCTCTCTCAAGCCCGAACCCATCCGGCCTTTGGCCCGTTCTACATCCACTGAATCCCGGGAAGAAAAGCAACCCGCTCCCGCCTTTGGGGAATTCCTGCAGGCCCTTTGGCAGGAAGACCTGGCCAGGGTCGAAAATATGCTGAAGGCGGGGATCGATCCAAACACCCAAACCACCATGGGAAACCGGCCTTTGCTGATCGCCGCCAAGAAGAATAACCCGAGATTGCTGGAAATATTGATTGCCAAAGGCGCCAATGTGGACGCAGCGGACCTAAATGGATTGACCCCTTTAATGGCCGCGGCTTCCATGGGGTTGGATCAAAACGTGCGAGTCTTGATTTCGGCGGGTGCCAAGGTGAATGCCCGGGATGAAAAGGGGTCAACCCCTCTCATCTGGGCGGCCATCTCGGGGCACCCCCAGGTGGTGGAAATCCTTCTGGCCCATGGCGCGGATGGGAAGGTAAAAAACAAAGACGGCCATACCGCCCTGAGTTTGTCCAAGAGAATCAACGCCAGCCGCAAGAGGTCCCTCGCCGAGGCGGAGGAGGCAAACCGGAAAGAGGAGTTGGCCGAGCTTCGGAAAGGCCTGGCAAGACACGAAGCCGTGCTTCTTCTGCTGGAAAAACCTGAGGAAAGATGACCTTATCTGGAATCCAGGACCGCCATCCAAATTTTCCTTCCGGCATCCTTCTCCATTTTCCAAAGCGCCCCAAAAAGTCTTTCCCCGAACTTGCCGGGAAGGCATTCACCGCGCTTTGCAGCCGGGATGCTGATATCCTCCAGGAAACGGGAACGGACCTGATCCTCGCTTCCTTCGCCCATGCCGCCCGGGAAGCGGCGGAGACCCTCATGGCAGAAACCTGCATCGAAGCAACCTACAACCAAGCGTCGGAATCACTTGTAGAGAAAAACGGCTGGATAACCAGCCCAAAAAAGCCGGGGGAGAACCCCTAGACTCACCATCCAGGTGCCTTTCCCTTCGCCTCTTCCCGCCTTCAAGCTTTGGAAGGGCCTGCGATCGGTCTGGTTGCCTGTTTTCCTGGAAGAGCCAGGTCTGGAAATGCGCCCACCCTTTTTTCCCATGCTTTGGTGGAAGACGGAAAGGTTCATAATTGGGTTTCAGAGGGGACTCGCTTTTGTTATAATCTATGGGGGGACAGGATCTCAGGCTCATCGCTCAATCACACCAATTCGTTCAGGAGGATTTGCTATGGAAGAGGATGTGATCATGACTCCCGTCGGAGTTCTCATGGTGGAGCATCTGCTCATCGCCCGAATGATGAACTTGATGGAGAGGAAGCTGGCGGGAATCAAACCGGAGACCAAGCCGGACATGGTCTTCATCGACGGGGCCATCGGTTTTGCCAAAACCTATGCCGATGCCTGTCATCACGGGAAAGAGGAAAGCATCTTTTTTGATAAGCTGGCCATGAAGAACCTTCTTCCTGAGCATAAAAAGCTCATGGACGAACTGGTCCTGGAGCATATTCAGACCCGAAAGATCGTCGCCAACTTGGAGATGGCCAGAGAAGATTTCATGAAGGGGGACTCCGGCGCCGTGGGAAGGATTCTGATCATATGTAAAAGCCTCTGGCAAATCTATCCGGCGCACCTCGAGAAGGAGGAGAAAGCCTTTTTCCCTCCCTCCCTGGAATACTTTAGCAAGCGGGAGCAGGAGGAGATGGTGAAGCAGTTCTGGGAATTCGACAGGAACCTTCTCCTGGAAAGGTACATTAAATTTTTCGACCTGTACGACAGGTAGGAGCAAAAAGGACCCACCGGGGTCTCCTCCCTTCCATATCCCTACCCTCCTTGTTGAAACTTAAGGCTCCTTGGGGAAAATATCAATCCGGCACGTTGCGGATAAAAGCCGCGGTCTCCTCGGGGAGAGCGACGTTGAT
>DASPRR010000502.1:0-3786 GCA_035624375.1 Thermodesulfobacteriota bacterium
CAAAGAAGTCCAAATCCGGTGGTCACCCCGTAAATTTTCTCCCCCTGACGGAGAGTCTTTTCCACAAAATCCCTGGACCGTTTCACCTTCTCGCCAGCCGAAGGGTGAATCTTTACCCCGGCTCCCCCTTCAGCCACCTCCTGGACATCTTCCAGGCTTAATCTTTCTCCGTCGAGAAGTACTTTCTTCACGTGCTCTCTTCCTTTTTATGAATGGCCATAAATTTATTCCCTTGGTGTGGCCGACCTCGGCATACACCGATAGTTCATTTTAGCAGAGGGGAAAAAGGAGAAACAAGACCTCCAGGCCGCTTGGGTCCCTTCGTTTTTCCCCATGTAGGCGCAAGGTGGATTGAATTTCAGGTGTTTCCCGCAATGCAAGGGCATCGAGGGCCTCATTCCTGCTGAAGCTCTTCATCTTTTGGAGGGCCATGGCGACCCCCGCCAATTTATGGGATTTGACAAACGCTTCAACTTTTTTCATCGAACAACCCTCTTTTCATTTCATCACGGCATCTTCTTCCGGGTTGATGGCAAACCACCTGTAGAGAGCGGGTATGACTAACAAGGTTAACAGGGTAGAGGTGACCAGGCCCCCGATCATTACGGTCGCCAGGGGGCGCTGCACTTCGCTCCCTGTCCCCCCGGAAAGCACCACCGGAACGAGCCCCAGGGCCGCAGCAGTCGCCGTCATCAAAACGGGCCGCAGCCTCAAGCAGGCCCCTCGAATACTAGCCTCGACCACGGGGATGCCCTCCCGCATGAGCTGGTTCAAATAGGTCACCAGAACCATGCCGTTGGCCAGAGCGATCCCGAAAAGAGCGATGAATCCCACTGATGCAGGAACGGAGAGATTTTGACCGGTCATCCACATGCCGACGACCCCACCTACGAGTGCCAGTGGAATATTCATAAGAATCAATAAACAATTCTTTATGGAGTTGAAGGTGGAATACAACAGCAGGAAGACAACGGTGAGGGTGGCCGGAATCACCAGGGCCATGCGCCGGTTTGCTTCCTGCTGCAGCTGAAATTGACCGCCCCAGGTAATCAGATACCCGGAGGGGAGTTTGAGCCGTGAATCGATCTCCCTTTGGGCCTCTTGAACGAAGGACCCGATATCCCTTTGGTGGACGTTGCACTGGACCGTAATGAACCTCTGGTTCTTTTCCCGGGTGATCTGCCGGGGGCCGACGATCTCCTCGATTTTGGCGAAGTCAGCGAGCGGGATCCGTAATCCTCCTGGCGCAGGGACAAGGATACGGGCGATGGCTTCCGCTGTCACCCTGCTTTCCGGGGAGTAGCGGACAGTGATATCGAATCGCTTAATTCCTTCAAATAATTGACCCGCAGCGGTTCCTCCGACGGCCGTTTGGATCAAATCCTGAACGTCCTGGACATTGACCCCATAGCGGGAAATCGCCAGGCGGTCTACCCGAATCCGCAACTGAGGGGTTCCCGTAATTTGATCTTTGAGTACGTCGGCTGCGCCCGGAACCTTCTGGAGAATGGCCTCAACCTCCTCCGCTTTGTTCTTCAGCACTTCCATATCCGGGCCAAAGATCTTTACGGCCAGGTCGCCTTTGATCCCCGTGATCAGTTCATCCACGGCGGCGGCGATCGGCTGGGTGAAATTGAATTGCACTCCGGGAAATTTTTCAAAAGCCTCGCTCATTTTGCCGATCAGTTCCTCCGAGGTCTTGGCTTTTTTCCAGGATTCCCTGGGCTTCAGGGCAATGAATGCCTCGGCGCTGTTCACCGGGTCCGCGTGCGCCCCTACCTCCCCTCGTCCGATGCGCGTTACCACCCTGGCGACTTCGGGGTATTGAGACATGATTCGCCGTTCGAAACGCAACATGGTCTCCCGGGCTTCGTCGAGGGAGATGGACGGAGCCATGGTGGCTCGGACCAGCAAATCGCCCTCCTGGAGCCGGGGAATGAATTCCGAGCCCAGCCGGGTGAACAGAGTTCCACCGATCAGAAGAAGCGTAACGGCGAGTAGAATCGCCATTTTGGGATGGTACACAAAAAAGGTAACCGCCGGCCGGTAAACCCCGAGGAGGGCCCGCAGGGCGAATACTCCTTGATGTCCCAAAGTCATATCTCTCGGCCTTTTCATCAACAGGCTGCCCAGCACCGGGACCAAAAGGACCGCAAAGATCAGGGACCCAAACATGGCTAAGGACATGGTCTGAGCGAGGGGACGAAAAGTCTTTCCTTCGACTCCCTGAAGAGTAAACAGGGGGAGAAACACGATGACGATAATCAACAGGGAAAAGATGATCGGCCGGGCCACTTCGATACATGCTTGAGCGACAACATGAACCAGGGGTTCTTCCCGGTCTGCTTCCCGCAGGCGCCGGTCGATATTCTCCACCATCACCACTGATCCGTCCACTAGAAGACCCAGGGCGATGGCCAGGCCGCCCAGGGACATCAGGTTGGCGGAGATCCCGAAATAATTCATGAACAGAAAGGCGAGAGCCAGGGAAAAGGGAATTGCGGCCAGAACGACCACGCTCGGGCGAATGCCGCCCAGCATGATCAATTGGATCAAAACGACGAGAATTCCCGCTTCCAGGAGCGCTCGAGTGACGGTCTGGATGCACTTTTTCACGAGTGTCGCCTGATCGTAGTAGGGGATGATCCTGACCCCGGGGGGGAGGATTTTGTTGATCTCCTCCAACTTGGCTTTTACCCCGCCGATCACCTCGGAAGTATTCATGCCGATCAGCTTCAAGACCATGCCGACCACGGCTTCGCCCTTGCCGTCCATGGTGGCCAACCCGCGGCGGACCTCCCCGCCGATGGCCACGTCGGCGACTTGGCTCAGGAAAACGGGGGTCCCTTTCTCCGTCTTAACCACGATGGATTCAAGGTCGGTGATCTTCTCCGCCAGTCCGACAGAACGCACGATGTATTCCGCGTTGTTCTTTACGATGAACTGCGCACCCACATTGGCATTGTTCTCTTTCACGGCCTGCAGAACTTCCTTCAGCGACAGATCGAAGCGAAGCAGGTCGCGTGGGCGGACCCTGACTTGGAATTGTTTGACCTCCCCTCCGAGGGAAAGGACCTCGGTCACCCCCGGCACGGTCTGCACATTGAACTTAATCAGCCAGTCCTGGATCTCCCGCATTTCTTCGGGGCTCCGCATTCCACTTTGATCTTCAAGAAAATAGAACAGAACCTGCCCCATGCCCGTCGCGATGGGCCCCATCACCGGCCGGCCGAAGCCCTCGGGGATGTTCTCCCGGGCGCGCTGCAGTCGTTCATTCACCAGTTGCCGGGCAAAATAGATGTCGGTCCTGTCGTGGAAATAGATATTCACGACGGATAGCCCGAAGTTGGAGGTGGAACGGAGTTCCTTCAGGTTGGGGAGGCCGTTCATGGCGACTTCGGTTGGATAGGTTATGTATTTCTCGACTTCCTCCGGGGCCAAGCCCTGCGTCTCCGTGAAAACCTGGACCAGGACCGGGGTGACATCGGGGAAGGCATCCACTGGAAGCCTGGTATAGCTATAATATCCCCCTGCCAAGAGAAGAAAACCAAAGATCCCCATCAGGAGTCGATTCCGTAATACGAAGTGAATGATGCCTTGCATGTTGCATCGCCTTTCAGTGGGCGTGCCCGTCGCCAAATCCATGCCGGGACAACTGTGCCTGCAGAGTGAATCCCCCCTTGGAGACGTATCGCTGGCCGGCCTTAATCCCCGATACGACTTCGACATGGGTCTCGTCGCTGCGGCCGACTGCCACGGGTCGGGGTTCGAACCCGTCCTCGGTCT
>DASPRR010000503.1:0-6686 GCA_035624375.1 Thermodesulfobacteriota bacterium
CGTGGGATACACCGGCCAGATCTCCCTGGGCCATGCGGGTTTTTTCGCCATCGGAGCCTTTACCACGGTCATGTTTGTCGGCCAGATGGAATTTCCCTTATTCATCGCTCTGCCCCTGGGGGCTCTCATTTCCGCCGGGGCGGGGTTCATCCTGGGCCTCCCCTCGCTGCGCCTGGAAGGCCCCTACCTGGCGATTGCCACTATGGGTTTCGGCATGGCCGTCACCACGATCATCAAACACATGGAATTCTTCGGCGGGAGGATGGGGCTGCAGGCCCCCAAGCTGTACTTCTTCGGGACTCCCATGAAGGACATCCATTTCTACTACGTGATTTGCGCCGTCGGAGCGATCTTAACCGTCGCGGCGGTGAAATTGTTCAAGACCAAAGTGGGGCGGGCCTTCATCGCCATCCGCGACAGCGACGTGGCTGCCGAAACGATGGGGGTGAACCTTAACTATTATAAAACCCTTTCCTTTGCCGTCAGTGCTTTCTATACCGGCATCGCTGGCGGGCTCTACGCCTTTATCCTGGGATTCATCAACCCGGAAGGATTCCATATCATCATGTCCATTACCTTTCTGGCCATGGTGGTGATCGGGGGGGTAGGCTCCATCATGGGCTCCATTGCCGGGGCCATCCTTATGACTTACCTGGACGTCAGGTTACAAGCCATCCAAGACATCCCAGGCATCGGGGCGTTGCTGGTGAGTTTTTCCGAGCAGTATATGAGCATGGGCGGCATTTCCAATGTGGCCATCATCGTTTACGGGCTGATCATGGTCCTGATCATCCTCTTCGAGCCCCTGGGTATTTTCGGCATCTGGATTCGGACCAAGAAGTACTGGAAGACGTATCCGTTTTAAAGACAGTGTCAGTGTCAGTGGACAGTGTCAGTAGCATCGATAAAAATCTTTGTTTTCCTGACACTAATCACTGACTCTGACACTGGCTGTTAGGAGGCGGAATGCTCGGACAGCTTATTGTCAGCGGCCTGGCCGTGGGTTTTTGCTACGCCCTTCTGGCTCTGGCCATGGTCATCATTTACAAGACCTCGGATGTGTTGAACTTTGCCCAGGGGGAGATGGCCATGATCAGTTCCTTCATTGCCTTCGTACTCCTGGACAGCTATCAGATTTCCTTCCCTATCGCCCTAGCTTTGACGCTTCTCTTTGCCGCCGCGCTGGGTGCCCTCCTGGAGTTCGCCTTTCTCCGGCCGGCCAAGAATCCCACGGTGATCGGGATGATCATTATCACCCTGGGATTCGAGATGATCCTTATGGGAATCGCTGGATGGAAGTGGGGGCCGGACCAGCGCTCCCTGCCGTTCCCCATTCCCAGCTTCGAGACATACAACTTCGCTGGCCTGGTGGTGAGCAAGATCAACTTCTGGACCATCATCACCTGCATGGTCCTCATCGTTATCCTCTTCCTCTTCTTCCAGTATTCCAAGTTGGGAACGGCCATGCGGGCCACCCAGCAGAACAGGCTGGTCGCCCGGCTTATGGGCATCCGCACCAAACGGATCTTTTCCTTCACCTGGGCGCTGAGTTCCTTGATCGGGGCGGTGTCGGGAATGTTTATCGCCGCCCTCACCGTCCTAGACCCTCCCATGATGATGGATCCCCTGATGAAAGCCTTCGCCTCTGCCGTTCTGGGGGGCATGACCAGCCTGCCGGGAGCGGCCGTGGGGGGAGCGATCCTCGGGGTGGTGGAAAACCTGTTTGGGGGATATATCTCCTTGCCCTTCAAATCGGTTGTGGCCTTTGCGGTCATCGTGCTGATGCTCTGCATACGGCCCAGCGGGCTGTTGGGAAAACATTTTGTGAAGAAGGTTTAATAGCGAATAGAGAAACGGAAGGAGGTGGTCGGGGGAAAGAAGGGGTGAATGTGGCCGAGAGGAAATAACCCGAGGCGGAAAAACTCAAAAGGAGGGAGGGAGCATGAAAAAGAGCATTCTTCTTCTTTCAGCCAGTCTATTGGTTTTTGCAGTGTTGTGCATTCCCACCTGGGGGGGAGCGCAGGCGGTTCGAGGGGTGACCGATACGGAGGTCCTCGTGGGTCAAACCGGTCCTCAGACAGGGCCTGCCGCTCTCTGGGGCGCCGTCGCCCGGGGAACAGGGCTGTATTTCAAGGGGATCAATGATGAGGGCGGGATTCATGGCCGGAAGATCAAATATTTCCTGCGCGACGACTCCTACCAGCCGGCCAAGACCAAGGCCATCGGCAAGGAGTTCGTGGAGCAGATCGGAATCTTTTCCACGGTAGGGTGCGTGGGGGTCGGGCCGGGGATGAGCGTCCGGGATTTTTACTCGGAAAACAAAGTCGTCATGGTATCCATGGGATGCAGCGGGGTGACCAACTGGATCAAGCCTCTCCAAAAATACATCTTTCCCATTTACCCTCTATACATCGACGAGGCCTTTGCCCTGACCCGGTATTTCCATGAAACCATGAAATTGACCAAAATCGCCATGTTCTACCAGAATGACGACTATGGAAAACAAGGCCTGGAGGGTGTGGAACACTATGTAAAAGCGAAGAACCTGCAAATGGTGGCCACGGTCTCAGCGGAGGTGACGGACCGGGATTTAAGTTCTCACGCACTAAAATTGAAGGATTCTGGAGCCCAGGCAGTGATCATGTGGGCGATGCCCACCCATGGAGCCCTGCTTTTGGGGGAATGCGCCAAAATCCAGTACAAACCCAAATGGGGGACCAGCAGCACCCTCTCCGACGGAGTGGCGATGATTTCAATCTCCAAAGGCCTCTGGGCTGGAATGATCAGTTCCAATTTTGGAGAACTCCCGGATTCGAATCATCCCCTGATGGTCAAATACCGCTCCTGGCATCAAAAATATGAGCCCAAGGAGCGATGGTCGACCTTCTATATTGCCGGAATTACTTTTGCTGAACCCTTCGTCGAAGGATTGAGGCGCGCGGGGAAAAATTTAACGCCCGAGACGATGGTCAAAGCGATGGAAAGTATGAAAGACTGGCAAGGGATTGGACCGCCCATCACCTTTACCCCAACAGACCACCAGGGCGGGAAGCATATTTTCTTCATGGAGGTTCTGCCGGACGGAAATGCCAAGAGACTGACGGACTGGATGCGGATTACCTACTAATAGGGGATGCGAGGGAAAGAAAGACGCGGGGACAGAAGCGGAGAAACGGAGATAAAACGGAAAAACTCTGATGATCTCGTAAGAAGTTTCTTGAAGCGTCACCCCGGCGAAAGCCGGGGTCCAGACATCGTCCAGACGAAAGTCGGGAACCATGTCAAAGACTGGATCCCAGTTTTCACCGGGGACCCTGGATTCCGGCTTTCGCCGGAATGACAAATTTTATGACATTTCAACTTTCTACGAGTTCATCAACTCTGATTGTTTGAATTGAGGGTATAGGAAAGAGGGGCGATAGGACAGTTGTTCGGAGGATCATCCATCGCCCCTGCGGGTATTTGGACGGCATGAGCTTCAGGTCAAACAAGGGGAGGTCGTATGAAAAGGGGCCCTATCATATTTGTGGCTTTATTGATTCTGATCGGCTGCAGTTTTCCTACCAGTATCCCAGCTCAGACCGTAAGGGGAGTCACCGATACAGAGATATTAATCGGTCAGTGGGGGCCTGAGACCGGGCCGGCCGCTCCTTGGGGAGCCGTAGCCCGGGGAACGGGCCTCTTCTTCAAGGGGATCAATGATGAGGGCGGGATTCATGGCCGGAAGATCAGATATTTCCTGCGCGACGATGCCTACCAGCCGGCCAAGACCAAGGCTATCGGCAAGGAGTTCCTGGAGGAGATCGGGGTTTTCGCGGTGGTTGGCGGAGTGGGAGTTGCCGGGGGGATGACCAACCGAGACGCCCTCATGGAAAAGAAGGTCAGTTGGGTTGGACCCGCGACCGGAGTTCGAAACTGGATCGAGCCATTTCAAAGATACCTCTTTGCGGTTTATCCGCTCTTTGAGGACGAGGCCTATGCCCTGGCGAGTTTCCTGCACGACAAAATGGGATTCAAAAAAGTGGGGGTCTTCTACCAGAATGACGATTATGGAAAGCAGGGGATGAACGGGGTGGAGAAGTACTTCAAAGAGAAAAACGTGGAGCTCGTGGCCAAGGTTACGGGTGAGGTAACAGAAAGGGACCTCTCCACCCATGCCATGAAGCTGAAGAATTCGGGGGCGGAAGCCGTCGTCATTTGGACCAACCCCACCCACAGCGTCCTAATTCTGGCCGAGTCGGCTAAAATCGGTTTTAAACCCCAGTGGGCCACGACCAACGGCCTGGCCGACGGGCCCTTCATGCTTCAATTATCCAAAGGCCTCTGGGCGGGAATGATCAACTCCCAGTTCCTGGAACCCATCGAATCGAATCATCCCTTGCTGGTGAAGTACCGGTCCTGGTGGCAGAAGTATGAACCCAAGGAACGGTGGGGGATCAATTACGCGGCCGGGATTCTCTTCGCCGAGCCGCTGGTGGAAGGACTCCGGCGAGCGGGAAAAAACCTGACCCCGGATTCCTTTGTTTCCGCCATGGAAACCCTCAAGGACTGGCGGGGGATCGGATTGCCGGTGACCTTCTCCCCCGCGGAAAGGCAGGGGGGCAAACACGTCTATTTCTCCCAGGTGCTGCCGGACGCCAGCTACAAGAAGCTATCGGATTGGATTCTGATAACCAAATAAAAGATGGGAAGACGCGGGGACGCGGAGACACGGAAAGAAAAGAAATTCCGAACCCCAAAATCCAAATTCCAATCAGGAATATAAATATTCCAATTCATCAATTTTGATTTTGGCTATTATTTGGAATTTGGTGCTTGGGATTTGGGATTTCATCCGACGATCCTTTTGGAAGGGCAGAGCGACCGAAGGGGCTAAGAATAAGTAGAAGTGGAAAGCAGGAAGGGCTATGGCGATTCTGACGGTTGAAGACTTATCGATCAGCTTCGGGGGATTGAAAGCCTTGAACGGAGTGAACTTTTCGGTGGAGAAGGGCGAGATCTACTCCATCATCGGCCCCAACGGAGCGGGAAAGACCACGGTTTTCAACTGCATCAGCGGGATCTACAAACCCACGGGGGGAAAGATCCTCTTCAAAGACCAGGATATCACCCCCTTCAAGCCCCACCAGGTGGCCCAGGTGGGAATTGCCCGCACTTTCCAGAACATCGAACTCTTTGCCCACATGACCACCATGGACAACCTGATGCTGGGGCGGCACACCAAGTTGAAGACCGGCCTCTGGGCAGGGGCCACCTTTTTGACCCCGAATTCCAGGGCCGCCCGGGAGGAAATTCAGAACCGGGAGAAGGTGGAGGACATCATCGACTTCCTAGAACTCCAGTCCTCCCGGAACCAGATGGTGATGAACCTCCCTTACGGAAAGCAGAAGCTCGTGGAACTGGCCCGCGCCCTGGCCCTGGAGCCGGAGGTCCTCCTCCTGGACGAGCCTTCGGCGGGAATGAACTTGGAGGAGAAAGAAGACCTGATCTTTTCCATCCGGGATATTCGGGACGATTTTGGGATTACCATTCTTCTGGTAGAACATGACATGAACCTGGTCATGGATATCTCCGACCGGATTCTGGCCCTGAACTATGGCATGGTCCTGGCTGAGGGGGTTCCCCAGATGATTCAGACGCATCCGGAAGTATTAAAGGCCTATTTAGGAGAGGGGTAAACCCGTGGGAAGCATCCTCCAGGTGAAAAACATCGAGACTTTATATTACGACATCATTAAGGCCCTTCGGGGGATCTCCCTGGATATTCAGGAGGGGACCATATCCGTGGTTCTGGGAGGGAACGGGGCGGGGAAGACCACCACCCTGAAGACCATCATGGGGCTTCTCGAGGACCAGCCCGACAAAGGGACCATCGAGTTCATGGGCCGGCGCATCGACGGTATGGACGCCGAGGACGTTGTGAATCTGGGGATCGCCATGGTACCTGAAGGGAGGGAAGTCTTCCCGGAACTGACGGTATTGGAAAACCTCAAGATGGGAGCCTACATCCGTAAGGACAAAAAAGGGGTCCAGGAAGATCAGGACCGGGTAATTCGGTACTTCCCCATCCTCAAAGAGAGGGCCTCCCAGCAGGCCGGGTACCTGAGCGGAGGCGAGCAGCAAATGTTGGCCATGGGGAGGGCGCTTATGACCCGACCCAAGCTCCTCATGCTCGATGAACCTTCCCTGGGATTGTCCCCCATTCTGGTGAGGGAGATCTTTGAGATCATCAAAACCATCAATAAGGAAGGGACAACCATCCTCCTGGTCGAACAGAACGCCAAGATGGCCCTTTCCGTGGCTCATTTCGGATATGTTCTGGAGACGGGTCGAATTGTCCTGGCCAACACCCCCCAGAATCTCATGGAAGACGAGGACGTCAAGGAATTTTACCTGGGAATCAAATCGGAGGTTTCGGGAAAGGGCTACCAGCGCTGGCGGCGGAAAAAAAGATGGAGATAGATCGGGTGAATTCCTCTCATCCATCCCCGTACCCACCACTCCCATAATCGGGCAGATAACTTTTTTAGAGGAGGTAGGACAATGAAGCAGGAGAGTACCTTTTCACGGAGGATGCTTTTTCAAATTGCCGGTTCCACCCTGGCCGCCGCCCTGTTAACCCCTTCCGCACCGCTGTGGGCCCAGCAACGGAAGCTCTCCATCGCCACCGGGGGGACGGGAGGCGT
>DASPRR010000528.1:0-6301 GCA_035624375.1 Thermodesulfobacteriota bacterium
CTATGGCGGCTTTGCCGACCAAAGGGAAACGCTCGCGGCGATCCGGTGGGCCTTCGAGAAGCAGGGGTATTTGATGGATACCCACACGGCCGTGGGATACAGCGTTCTGCAGGAGTACCGGGAAGAGACGGGAGACGGCACTCCGGCCCTGTTGGCCTCCACGGCCAGCCCCTTCAAGTTCAACCAGGCGGTGCTGGAGGCTCTGGGCCGGGACACTTCGGGAAAGGACGAGTTCACCCTGCTGGAGGAGCTTTCGGCCATCAGCGGCCAGCCGGTCCCGGTCAAGCTGGCCGAGCTGAAGTCTCTGCTCGAGCTTCACGGCGGGGTGTGCGAGAGAGAAGGGATGGCCCAGGCCCTCTTCCAGTTTCTTAAGATGACCTGACCCGGATGGTGGGCTTGTAGGGTCGGCCCTATGTGGCCGCCCGCGCGATGGGCAACTATGGGCAACTACTGAGGGTTGCCCCTACGCTCTTAACCGTTTGGCTTGTGGATAGCGATGGAACGATGAACGCTCAGGCAATGGTCCTGGAAAAATTCAAGCACCCCCTGACCCGGAAGAACTTCCCCCTGCCCAAGCTCCGGGAGGGGGATATCCTGGTCAAAATCGAAGTGGCCGGGGTTTGCGGCTCAGACGTCCACATGTGGGAAGGGAGAGACCCGCGCACCCAGCTTCCCATGATTCTGGGGCACGAAGGGGCAGGGGAAATTGCAGAGATGAAAGGGGAGAAAAGGGATGTTAACGGGGTCCCCTTGAAGCCAGGGGACAAGGTTCTATGGTCCAGGGGGGTCACCTGCGGCCACTGCTATTTCTGCAAGGTGAAGATGGAACCTTCCCTCTGCCCCCATCGCTTCGTCCACGGGATCCACACCTCCTGTGCCGATCCCCCTTACCTGACCGGGAATTATGCGCAGTACCTCCTTCTTGATCAGCGCTCGGATTTTTTCCGGGTTGAGAAGAATTTGGACCTGGCGACACTGGTCCCGGCCTCCTGCTCAGGAGCCACAACGGCCCATGCTTTCGACCTCTCCGGCATGGAGTCGGGCGATTCGGTCCTGGTCCAGGGGGTTGGCCCGCTGGGGATTTTTGCGGTCGCCTTCGCCCGCTCCTGGGGGGCCTCCCAGGTTATAGTCATCGGGAGTACGGAGGAAAGGTTGAAGATGTGCCAAACCTTCGGGGCCTCGCTTCTCCTCAACCGCCACCGCCTATCTCCGGAAGAACGGAGAAAGGCCATTCTGGAGGCGACAGGGGGAAGGGGAGTGGATGTGGCATTTGAGATGGCCGGAGAACCCGAGGCCCTCAAAGAATGCATCCTTTCCCTGCGGAACGGAGGAGCCTGCATGAGCGCCGGCTTCGGTGAACCCCACGGAAAGATGGAAGTCGACTGTTTCCAGGACATCGGGAGGAAAAATCTTCGCCTCCAGGGAATATGGGTGAGTGAAACCCGCCACACCCACATGGCCCTACAGCTGGTCTTGAGTCGGCTCCGCGATTTTGCCGGGCTCGTCACCCACCGGTTCCCATTAAACAAGGCCAATGAAGCCCTCCTGGCTATGAGGTCCCGGGAGGCCGTAAAGGCAGTCCTTTTACCCTTTTCTCCATGACCAAGAATAAAGCCAAGGAAAACTCATTTTTCCCCGATATTCCCTTCATCGTCTGCCGGCGCAGGAAGAATCAGCCTAAGATTTCTCCGCTGATCTGCGAAAAGCGCTGCCCGCGCATCAAAAATTGCCAGGAATACTTCGATTACGTCCAACCGGCCATGTTTGCGCGATATGACCGGAGGGAAGCCAGAGAAAAAATCCGAGAAGATTCCCTTATGATAGGGGAAGGCCTACCCGGTTCATCCCTTTCTGCCGTTGAGGAAGGTTTCAGAAAGAGGCGCCCATGAAGCTGTCCCCCGCTGTGCGAGAGAGGATCACCCGGCTTCTTAAGGGAGAGGCCGACACGGTTCCCATCCTAGCCCAGATCAACGAGCATGTGTTCAAGCTCTGCGGCGGGGACATGCGGGAAGCCTATACCAACGCGGAGAAGTTTGTGGAGATGAACTTGGCCGTCTTCGAGTACTACCAGCTGGATATGCCTGGTTTTTATTACGACATTTACAACATCGAAGCCGAGGCCCTGGGCCAGCGCCTGAACTGGGAAGCGGACCGCATGCCGGACATCGACCGCCAGAACCCCCTGATCCGGGAACATTCAAACCTGGACCGTCTGCGTCCTCCGGATTTTAAAAAATCGGGCCGCATGCCTTACGTGCTCGAGGTCATGCGACGCTGCTACGATCTGGGGCTCCCCGTGCGCGTTCGCTTCTGCTCTCCTTTTTCCCTGGCAGTGAACGTTCGGGGGATCGAGAACCTGCTCCTGGACATCCTGACTACCCCCCTATTCGCCCATCGGCTCCTGGCCTTCCTAACCGATGAAGTCCTGATTCCCTGGGTCCAGGCCCAGCGGGAGGCCACCGGTCAGCCCAAAGTTTCCGGAAACGGAGCCGATGCCGCGGCTTCTCCTCCCATCGTGAACGTGGAAATCCTGGAAGAGTTCGTCATGCCCTATGTGGCCCGGATGAACCAAAGGATCGGCAACGTGACCAGCATGGGATACTGGGGGTACAGCTATCTCTACAAGCACCCGGAGAAGTTTTACAGGATGCTAGGCCTGATGGCCTCGGTGAGCCCGGGGGCCTTGATGTGCCTGGACCCGGATGTGGCCAGGACTGGACCCGAGCCCTACGCGGAGTTCGCCCGGGGGAAAAAGATGTCTCTCATGCTGGGACTTGACACCCTTCTTCTCCAGGATGGGCCTTTGTCGAAGATTGTGGAGCAGTGCCGCCGGTATGTCCTGGCCGGCGCCAAAGCGGAACGTTTGGTTATATTTTTTAATGATGTGTCGATTCACACTCCTCCGCAAAATGTCCATACCGCGATCGCCGCGGTCCGGCACTTTGGAAAGCTGCCCATCAAAGACCGGCCATTAGAGTCTTTTCGACATTCAGAGGTGGAATCGTTCGAATCTTTCCTGAAGAAATACCGGCAGCGAACGTAAAGGATTGGAAGAAGGGTTTAGAAAAAGATGGCTTAGATTGTCACCGCGGTGAAAGCCGGGGTCCAGACGTCGTCCCGACGAAAGTCGGGAACCCTATCAAAGGGTGGATCCCGGTTTTCACCGGGAATCCTGGATTCCGGCTTTCGGAATGACAAGTCTTGCGCAGTTCCAACTTTTTACGAGTTCATTCCGGGTTAGAAAGAAACTTGCTCTGAGAAAATAATGAAGGGGGTTTAAATATGGCAGTTCAGCGAGGACGTCATTTTCTTCAGATTCCGGGACCTACGAATGTTCCCGACCGAGTTCTGAGGGCTCTTAGCCAGCCGACGATTGACCACCGAGGCCCGGAGTTTTCCCGCCTGACCAAAGAGGTCCTTGAAGGGCTTCAGAAATTGATCAAGACTTCGGGAAAGGTGATCGTCTATCCTGCCTCCGGAACCGGCTCGTGGGAAGCGGCGCTGGTAAACACCCTTTCCCCGGGCGATCGAGTTCTCATGTTCGAGACCGGCCAATTTGCCACCTTATGGAAGAATGTGGCCGTGAAATTGGGGCTCCAAGCGGATTTCATCCCGGGCGACTGGCGCCACGGTGCGGACCCGGCTCAGATCGAAGCGAAACTGGCGGAAGACCCCCAGCATTCGATCAAGGCGGTCGCTGTGGTGCACAGCGAAACCTCCACGGGCGCGGCCACCCGGATTGCCGAGGTGCGAAAATCCTTGGATCGAGCGAAACATCCTGCCCTTTTGCTAGTGGATACCGTATCTTCTCTGGGAGTGATGGAGTACCGGCAGGATGAATGGGGGGTCGACGTGACCGTGAGCTGCTCCCAGAAAGGGCTCATGCTGCCGCCGGGCATGGGCATCAATGCGGTCAGCGAGAAAGCGCTGGTAGCCTATAAATCGGCCCGCTTGCCCAAGTCCTACTGGGACTGGCAGGCCATGATCGGCCCCAACCAGACGGGTTTTTTCCCCTACACCCCGCCGACCAACCTGCTCTTCGGCCTGCTTGAAGCCCTCCAGATGATCCAGGAAGAGGGCCTGGAGAAAGCCATTGCCCGGCACGCCCGCCTCGGGGAAGCTACCCGCCGGGCGGTACGGGCCTGGGGGTTGGAAATCAACTGCCTGAACCCCCTGGAGCACACTAACGGTCTCACCGCCGTGCGCGTTCCCGAAGGCCACGACGCCGATGCCCTGCGCAAGAAAATCCTGGAAAAGTTCAACATGTCATTGGGCAATGGTCTGGGGAAGGTGCAGGGCAAGCTCTTCCGCATCGGCCACATGGGGGACTTCAACGATTTAATGCTTGCCGGAACCCTCAGCGGGGTGGAGATGGGGCTGGCTCTGGCAGGCGTTCCCTTCAAGAAAGGGGGAGTCCAGGCAGCCATAGACTATCTGGCCGGAAATGAGTGAACCTTTCGTAGGGGCGGTCCGCGAACCGCTCCTGCAGCCGGATGGTCGATCAACAGACCCGATGAAGATTCTTTATTACCTCACCGCTCACGGCTACGGGCATGCCGTTCGAACTTCCGCCATCTGCAATGAGCTTTCCGGGAATTTACGCCTGATCTTTCGAACCACCATCCCCGAGAATTTTTTTCATGAAGAAGTGAGGAAACCCTTTGAGTATCTTCCCGGGAAATTCGACTGCGGCTGTGTTCAGATTGACAGCGTCACGGTCGACAAAAAAGAGACCCTTCAGGCCTACATGGCGCTGGCCGAACAGAACGCCGTCTGCCTGGAGGAGGAGGTAAAGTTCTGCAGGGAACAGAGGATCGATGGAATCGTGAGCGACATCACTCCCTTGGCCTTCGAAGTGGCCCGCAAGGCTGGACTTCCTTCGGTGGCAGTGGCCAATTTTACCTGGTTTGACATCTACGGACCCTACGTGCGGGAATATCCGTCTTTTGCCCCCTTCCTGGAAAAAATCCGCCAACAATACCAGATGGCCGATCTGCTCCTAGAACTAATGCCCTCCATGGAAATGCCCTATTTTGGGAATAGAGTAAGAATCCCTCCGGTAGCCAAACAGGGACGGAACAGGAGCGGAACGCTCAAGGAACACCTGGGTTTGGAGAAGGACCTACGCATTGCTTTGATCTATGTGGGGGAATTAGGAATGGAAGAAATCCGCTGGGGGGAGCTAGGCAAGTTCCGCGGATGGCATTTTCTGGGGATTTACCCTCTCCCGGGTGCATCTGCCAACTACCACCTCATGGACAAAAAGACCTTCTCCTACGAAGACCTGGTGGCCTCTGCCGAATTGATGGTTACCAAAATCGGGTATGGGGTAGTCTCCCAGGCCCTGATCAACGGGACTCCTCTGATCTACCTGCCCAGGGAGGACTTCGCCGAATTTCCCGTGCTGGAAAAGGCAATTCAGGAGTGGGGGCATGGCTATCGCCTTTCCAAAGAAGATTACTATGCCGTGAAATGGGAAAGGGTGCTCGAAGAGGTTTCCAGAAGGGAGAGACCGAAACCCGTGCCTTCTGAAGGGGGAAGGATATGCGCCAGGCAAATCGAGAATTTGATCCGCCGTTCCAATCCGGGAAAATTCCCTGGGAAATAAAATCATGCAGTTTGGGAAGAAAACAGCGGCCTGGATGGTGATTTCCCTGTTGTTGGGATGGTCCTGGGACTGTGCCGGGATGCAACCGGCGGATTCCATCGGGGATTTTTTCACCGGGGAGGTGCTGCGGTACGAGGTTGGCTTCTGGCTCATAGACCCGGTAGGCGGTGGAGTGGCGGATTTCCGGAACCTGGGTAATGGAAGGTACATGGTTTACCATGTGGGAAAGGCGGAGGGATTTGTGGGATGGCTGACCAGCTACCGCCGGGAAATCTACCGTTCCACCATGGGCACGATCAACAACGGAAAGAGGCTCATCCCCCTGCGTTTTGAGGAATACTCAGTCATCGGCGAATGGTTTCGGAAGAAGACGACGGTTTATGACTATCAGGCTCACAAGGTATTCATGGAGCTGGAGAAAGTGGGGGAGACTAAGAGCCGGGAAGAGATCGAACTTCCGCTGGGAGGTCTCTACGATGACCCGGTGACCGCTTTCTATAACCTCCGCTTCGGAGTGTACGGAAAGATGGAACAGGGAAAGGAGTTCCTCTTGAACACCCTTCCCAGCAAACGGCCGGAAATCATCCGGATCAAGGTGGCCTCCAGAGAAGAGACGGAAAGGAGGCGCGCGGAGGAAAAGATAAAGACCGGCAAAGACCTCCTGATTCAGATTCTGATCGACCGGGAGATGTG
>DASPRR010000556.1:0-5818 GCA_035624375.1 Thermodesulfobacteriota bacterium
CCATTCTCAAAACCTGGACCTCAATCCAAGGAAAGGTTATAGGGGAAATCCAGAACTTACCGAATCATAACAGAAAATTACATTCAGGTCAAAAATACTGTAAGGCGAGAGTTGTGAGGAGTGAGTGGTGGGAAAAAAGGAATGCCGACCAACCGGCGCAAGACGAAAGGGTAAATCGCAGGGGCATAGCGGAAAAGGGTCCACGGATTTGGGGGGTAAAGCTTATGCGTGTTCAGCGGTAGCGTGCAAGCGGAGACCAAGCGCCCTGATGACCTTAAGCACCGTGGCGAATTCCGGATTGCCTTCAGGAGACAATGCCTTATAAAGGCTCTCGCGCCCGAGACCCGTTTCGCGGGCAATCTCCGACATCCCCTTGGCGCGGGCGATGTCCCCCAACGCAGCCGCCACCACCGCAGGGTCGCCGTCTTCGAGCGCAGCTTCCAGATAGAGGGCCATGTCCTCTTCGGTTTCCAGATTTTCCGCTGCGTCCCAGGGTCTGGTTTTAGTCTTTGCCATGACAGTCTCCTATAGTTCTCGCGCCAGCTCCAGCGCCGTCTTGATGTCCTTGTCTTGAGTATGCTTTTCGCCGCCGGCAAGCAAGATCACCAGCGTCTGCCCCCGCTGTACGTAATAAACCCGGTAACCTGGGCCGTAGTCAATGCGAAGTTCCGAGATCCCTTCTCCCACAGGCTTCACGTCGCCAGGGTTGCCCAGTGACAGGCGACGGATGCGAACATTGATGCGCGCCCGGGCTTGCCGATCACGCAAGCCGTTGAACCACCGAGCGTACACCTCGGTCTGGCGGATCTCTATCATGATTTAATAGTATCTCATAGGATACATAAAAGCAAGAAGAATTTCTTGTCCATCCTCCGTTCGCCCCCCCCCACTGGCATGCCCCCGCGTCGGGCCAGGACGAGAGGAGATCTGCCTCCACTAGCTCCCGCCAATCCCGATCAATGTCGATGATCTTTGTGGGCTGTCGCCAGTGGTACGTCCGCTAGAACAAGATTCATTCCCCCCCAAACACGCCTCCTAACCCTCCCCATCAGAAGTTGAAAAAGACATTCGCAAGGTACCGGTGCCCCGGTGTTCAATCAGCCGCGCCCGGTAGAGCGCGTGTGCAAGATAGGGATGGATAGGATGTAGGAGAACAAAAATACCGCTGTCCATACGCCCGCAGGCCAGACAGGGGGAAGAGGGTTCGTGGCCTCTATTTCTCTGCGCAATCTGCGTAATCTGCGGATAAATAGGATGTCCTAAGAAAAAAAGGAGGCGGAATGTGGATTCCGCCTCCCTGCCTCTGATCGTTGCCTTCCCTTCTACCACAATCCGAGGAACTTCCACCAGGCAAATCCCGCCGTCAAAAAGATGCCGATATTGATGAGGGAGATGACCAGACCCAGGAGCCACCAGGTTTTTTGATCCATGTATCCGGCGTTGAAATAGATGGGAGCGGGGCCGGTGCCGTAGTGGGTGATCCCGTTCATGATCCCGGAGAAAAATGCCAGGCTCATGGCCGCCAGGTAGGGCGGTGCCCCGGCTCCAATCATGACCGCTAGGAACGGTGGAAACATGGCGGTTACATGGGCCGTGGTACTTGCGAAGCCGTAATGGGCATAAACATAGACCAACAGGAGCACAATCAGGGCCGGGAGCCAACCCCAACCGGCCACTACTCCTCCCATGACCGTAGCAAACCATTTGATCAACCCGAGGGTGTTCAACTGTCCGGCCATGGTCACCAACCCTCCGAACCAGATCAAAGCATCCCAGGCTCCTCTCTCGGCCAGGATGTCATCCCAGGTAATCACTTTGGTGACCAGCATCACTCCTATGCCGATCAGGGCCACGATGGTCGCGTCGATCTTGTTCCATTCCGAGGTTGCCCAGAGGACCAGGATCAAGAGGAAGACGATGAGCATGGTCTTCTCCGTCCGTTTCCAAGGCCCCATTTTCGTCAGCTCCCGGTGAGCCATCTCTGCCGCCTGGGGCGTGGCCTTGATCTCGGGGGGAAAAATCTTGTAAAGAAAATAGGGAATGAAGAAGATCGACAACAATGTAGGTACACAGGAGATCAGCGTCCATCGGCCCCAGGACAGGGTGACATTGGCCGTCTTCTGGGCAAGCTCGACCATCAGCGGATTGGGCGCCATGGCGGTCATAAAGAGGACGGAGGTGATAATGGTAGCCTGAAACTCGACCATCAAGAGGTAGGCTCCGATCTTCCTCGCCGTCTCCCCCGGCTCGGAGCCGAAGGTGCTGCAGAGCGACCGGACGATGTGATAGATGATCCCCCCGGCCCTCGCCGTATTCGAGGGGGTGGCCGGCGAAAGGACCAGGTCGCTGGCCGCGATGGAATAGGCTAGCCCCAGGGTCTTTTTGCCGAAGGAGCGGATGAACATGTAGGCGATCCGGGTGCCCAAGCCCGTAATGATAAATCCCCGGGCCACCAGGAAGGCGGCCACGATGAGCCAGACCGTGCTATTGGCAAATCCCGCCAGCGCCGGGCCTATTTTCAGGATCCCGGTCAAGGTGGTCATCATGACTCCGATGATGACTACGGCCCCCATGGGCAGCGGGCTGAGAATCAACCCGAAGATGGTGGCCACAAAGATGGCCAGCAAATGCCAGGCGTCCGGCTTGACTCCCGCAGGTATGGGCAGGTTCCAGATGATCACTCCCACGAGGATGACGAGAATCCCCCGTATGAGTCGACCACTCACGTTTTTCCCTTGATCATTCATTCTTTTCTCCCTGTCGTGCTATTTGTGTATCTCGATTCCAAAACCAAGCCTACCTTTTTAATTAAAAGGGAGTTCCCTCCCATGACAACTGTTATATTAATACAAACGCATTAAATAAAATGACATCACCCCCACCCTAACCCTCCCCCCTTGAGGGGGAGGGGAGGGTGGGGGGTAAAATAATATATTTCGTTTGTATTAGTACCGCATGCGTACTTTGTACCGGACCTTGACTTCCTGTCCCTTGGTCACAGGCACATTAAAGCGGATCAAGTTCGCCTGAATCTTTTCGTAAGGATGGGTGTTGGAGATTATCTCCCAGGCACCGGGAATGGGCTCTTCTACCAAGACTCGGATGTCTTCATTCTTCTGGTTCCTTAGGGTGACTTCGAAGCTCGATTCAGAGACCCGGGGTTCCAGCTGTTTGAAGTCGGTCTGCACCCTCTCGGCAGCCACATCGAAGACCTCCCCGATCTTGACCTTGAATTTTTCATTTCTGGGGGTGTGATCGATCCGGTCTTCCCCGGCGAACTGCAGCGTTCCGTCTTGGTCGGCTTTGTAGACCCGAACCGTACCCTTGGGCAGGGGCATTCCCAGGCGGTTCTCTTGCCGGTTCACCATTTCCAGATAAACTCCTACTCGTGGCTTCTGGCCCCGCAGGTCATAACGGGACCAGTAGTAATGGGGCTGCCCCTGAAGGAGATACAATTTACTCACAGGGACCTGGGGAGCGCTGAAAAGAAGAAGCTGTTTGGTCTGATTGTCGCGGAGGGTGGTCCCCCGGTCCAGGGTATAGAGGTGGTATTCGAAGAAAGACTCCTCTTTGAACTGGGGAGCGGCCTCCTGGGCGGCTGCGGCTATCCGGGGAGCGGCCCTGTCCGATATCTTCTCTTCCCGGACGCGTTGGACTTCCCCGGCCACCAGTCTCAGGATTGCATTTCGATAGCCGGCCCCGCTTCGGTTCTCAATGGTCACTGATCCGGTCAAATCCAGGTGCGTATCCGCTGGATTCAGAAGGGCCAGATAATCGGCCTTCCAGTTGATTCCCGACGTCAGGTAGGTGACCTCCAGCCTTTGAGGCCCGCCCAGTCTGTTCTCCAGCAGCCAGAACAAGGACGGCTGGAGGCTCAGTCCTTCGGGAATTTTGGAAAGAACGATTCGCCCGGGGTGTCCCAGGGAGACCCGGTCCCCGATCTGAAAGATGTTCCCACCCTGGGTGGAGAGAAGGGTGGCTTCCACGGTTTCTTCCTTTTTGCTGTCTGGGTTCAGCCACACCAGATCAACCTTCTGGCCCACAAATTTCTCCAGCAGTTTTTGCTGGCTGACCAGGTCGTACTCGAAATTCTGTTCCAGAACCCTCAAGCTGCCGGCTTCAGCCAAAGACTTAAGGTTGACCGTGGCCGGATCGATTCTTCCAGGTACATCGGTAAATCTCAGGGTCTGGATTCCCTGGGGCAGATTAATAAGGCGGGTCTCTTTCACTACCCCCACGTTTGAATTATAAATCGTGAGAGCCACACTTTGCTGGTCCTTGAGGGTACTGGTCTCAGCTCCTGCCGCTCCCGGGGCCCACACAAAAAATAAGACCCAGAGGGAAATCAAGGGAATGATCCTTCTAGATGCGAAGATCATGATAACCTCCTTTTTCTCCGGTGGCCCGGCCCAGAGCCTCAAGGTTCTTTCTTTTTAAACCAAATGTCTCCGTAATAGGCGACGGCCGACTCACCGGTGTTGTCCGTATCGGTCATAATCGCCACTCCGTTAATCAAGGGGGGATCCTCCCCGAAGGCTTTCCGATAATCTTCGAGGACGTTCCTCTCTTCGGTCACCCACTGGTTGAGCTTCTCGGCTCCGCTCTCCACCACGATCATCATGACCCGGTCGGTAAAAGGGTTGGGAACCAGGGTTCCTGGGGGGGCTTGGCTCTCCCAGATATAGTTGAGGGCGGCCAAGGGCGGATATTGGCCGTAGAAAGCTTTGACCAGGCCGTATTTGGTTCGATCCAGAAAAGACAGCTTTTGGGGGTCATATTCAAACGTAATATAAATACGAGCGGGATAATCATCTCCTTCTTTGCGGCGCACATCGCCCTTTTTCAGGACGTTCTCCACTTTCCAGCGCCATTGGAGGATGGGGAACTCTCGGGGGTCGATCTTGATTTCCCTAATTAGGCCGGAAGCCGAGGCCTGGGATTCGGCTTTCACCACGACCACATTCTGGTCCTTGACCAGGGAATAAAGCGTGTGTTTGTCGATATTCTTGAAGGTCAGGGGTTTCCACCCGGCGGGAAAACTGCCTCCGGCTTCGGCGGCCGAGAACTTCCCTGCTTCAAGGATTAGACCCTGCTGGGGGCTGGCAGGACAAAGCAAAATAAAGGTACCCACGCCAAAGGCTGCCAAGCCCCCAAGAGAGATTGGCAAGGCTCTCATATTCCCTCTTTGAATTCAACCGAATGTCCTATTGTAACCGAGACGAATAAAAAGGGGAAGACGCCGGGATGGAGCTTTTTCGCCGCCCTTCCAGGGGTGCTGCCTGAAACCCTGATTTTAGTTGACGATCAAGCGTGACAGGACCCAGCTGATGAAACTGATGAGCAGGGAACCGAAAAAGGACCCCCAGAAACCATTCACCTGGAAGCCTCCGACCAGGCCCGATACCATCCAAAGAAGGAGGGCGTTGATCACCAGGAGGAAGAGCCCCAGAGTGAGGATCGTGAGGGGAAGAGTAAGCAGGACAAAGATGGGTCGGACAATGGCATTGACGATCCCCAGGAGAATCGCAGCACCCACGGCGGCCCAGATTGTTTCCACCCGCATTAAGCTGGGGAAAAGGTAAGCAATGGCCAGGATAGCCACCATGTTGATCAACAATCGAATTATAAGCTTCATAAGCGGTTCCTATCTAAAAAAAGGGATGACTGCAAAGCGTTGATACCCGAGCAGGCGATCGGTGCCTTTCCTCGCGCTCCTCCGCACGGCATATTTTCTGATGCCCTCCGGCTTCTATTTCAGATAAAATGCATATCATAACCAGCCAGGGGAAGGCAATGGCGATTCCGCGGCAGGGCAGAG
>DASPRR010000560.1:0-2240 GCA_035624375.1 Thermodesulfobacteriota bacterium
CGACCGAACCCCCTTTACCTCAGTCCAGGGAAAGCACCAGCTGGTGCGGCCCCCCGGAGCCTTGCCCGAAGAAGAATTCCTGCGCACGTGCATCCGCTGCGGGGAATGCATGAAGTCCTGCGTCACTAACACTCTCCAGCCCTCCTTATGGCAATCAGGCCTATCCGGACTATGGACTCCTCGAATGGACCTTCGTTTTGCCGCCTGCGAGCAGAACTGTAACGCCTGCGGGAAGGTCTGCCCCACCCAGGCCATCCGCTCGGTCTCCCTGGAAGAAAAAACTCATGCCAAGGTCGGCACCGCCATCCTCCTCAAGGAAAGGTGCCTGGTCTGGTCCCAGGACAAGCTCTGCCTGATCTGCGACGAAATCTGCCCCTACAACGCCATTGTCTTCCGTACCATCGACAGCTATCGCCGTCCTGTGGTTATCGCTTCTAAATGCAATGGCTGCGGTTTTTGTGAAACGAGGTGCCCTGTGGGAGGGACTTCAGCCATCGTCGTAGTGCCAGATGGAGAGATTCGCCTGAAGCAGGGGTCTTACATCAAAGAGGCACAGAAGCTTCAGCTCGAGTTCAAGCCCGACCCTGGGGACGACAAGTTCGTCCTGGAAAGTTCCGGCTTCAAGGTGGGAGAAAAGCAATCCCCAGCAAAACCCGAAAAACCTTCGGCCGCCCCGGAGAAGGCTCCCGGGAGAAAACCCGCGGGGTTCCTGTAAGAAGCAAATCCCCTTGCGCGTTTCTAGTTGCTCGTTGAAAAAAAGAATACCTAACCAGTAACAAGGAACCAGAAACTATTTTTCTTGGGCGCAAATTCCCAATTCTTTAATCTTTCGGCGTAGGGTGTTCCGGTTGATGCCCAGGAAGCGGGCGGTCTTGAGCTGGACATGTTTGGTTTTATCCAGGGAGGATTTGAGGAGGGTCTTTTCCACGACGTGTAAAACCTCGTTGTAGAGGCAGCCATTGGACCGGGGGTCCACCTTCATCTCAGCGATCATCCGGGAAATTCTTTCCTCCAAAATCTCGGTTAGTGAAATCCTTTTCCGCGCCTTGGGCAGCGTCTTACCCAGGGTCTCCAGTTCTTTCCGGTAGCTCCAGTTTTCTTCCAGCAAGGCGCGGTTCTCCGCGGCGATGGCCCTCCGCATGGTCATGGCGTCCCCGATGAGGGTGCAAATCTCCCCCAGAAGGTTCAGGTCTTCGGTCAGCGGGACAGGGTCTTCAAAGAAGTGGTCCGCTCCTAGAATCGCCGCAATGGTTCCCTGGACTTTCACCGGTGCGCATAAGAAGTAAATCGCTCCCCTTTTGGGCACGCTTCGGGATTTGCCGTCATACACCCACAGGTTTTCTCCGCCTTCGACAATGGCCGTCGCTTGTCCCTTCTCCAGGATCCGGGCAATTACTCCCGAGCCGAAATATTCTTTCCTTCGTTTCATCTCTTCGGGCGAAAGACCGTGCGAGCCTCCCATCTCCCAATCGTTGGACTCGGCGTTCATGAGAAGCAGGCCCCCTCGCTTCATTCCCAAATGTTGAGCGAGAACGGTTAAGACCTTCGGATAACTCTCCCTCAGGTCCAGGGCTCCGCCCAGGACTCGGGAAATCCCATAAAGGGCCTTAAATTTTACAGTTTCCTTATTCTCTTCTTCCCTTTTGGAGGCGGAATTCATGGATATTCCCTTCGAGAGAGCAAAAAAGGCCCCGGCACCGCTCGCTTGATTGATTTAGATTCAGCTCATGAATTTAGAGATTTCCTGCAACCCCGGAATCGGGATTGGGAGGAGAGATAAAAATTCACCCTCGCCGATTGACCCCAACCCAACCTATAAGAAATAAAGTCCGGTGTCAAGACCTTCTTTCAGAGAATCGGGAAAAAATTCCTCCGGGTTTCCCGCATAAAAAGGTCAGGACTCGGGTTTTACCCTCTCCTTCCCGCTTTGGCCTTGATCACGTCTTTCCGAGAATTTCTTATTGCACAAGCCCCGTAACTTTTGCAACAGAAAAAACGGAAAATAAAATTTTTGGGGGGGATTTTTAAGTGTTCAGTTTTGCTCGGAAGATAGCCGGAACTTTGACGATTTTCCCATCCCGATCCACAAAGGCGTGGAGAGTGGAGCCGGTGACCAATTGGTTCCCGTCCGACTTCCGAAGAATCCGGTAGGAGAACTGGATACTGGCCCGCTTGAGAAAATCCACGGACGTCTCGATGATCAGAACATCGTCGTAGCGGGCCGAACCGTGATACTTGCA
>DASPRR010000567.1:0-8590 GCA_035624375.1 Thermodesulfobacteriota bacterium
GGACCCTTTCCATGAGCGATCCTGGTAGGCACCTGTCACCTGCCCCTGTAACTCCACTCGATTCACGGATGCGGCGAATTGAGCCCGGTGAAAGGAAGGACTTCCATCCGCCTGGAACCGTACAGAAGACAGGTCCACGGCCTCGGCCTTGATATTCCCGGCTCGCGCCTCCAGGGACAAAACGGGTGAAATCTTGGGGCCGTATTCTTTGAGCTGAATTTCAGCACGGAGGTCTCCGGCCCTTGCTTCCTGAGTCCATAGCTCTTTGCTCTCGGCCACCATCGCCCCGCTCAGGCGGTCTTCCTGGTAGCGGAACCAACCTGCCCCGGATATCTGACCTTTGGCCTGGGTGATGAACTGGGAAAGGTCGGTCACTTTCCCCTCCAGAGTGATTCTTTCCTGGAGAATCCCTTTCCCTCGGAGATCGAAACCCCGCCCGCGCAGGCGAAGGTGAGCGATGTTCAGGAGGCTTCCTTCCCAGCGGCCCTCCAATGCACCGGTCACGGCCTTATCCAGAAACCGGCTTTCCAGGAGGTTCGCGTCGAAGGCGGCCCCCGGCTTCCCGGTTTTGGGCCAGAGAAGACGGCCGTCCAGGTTCAAATTGATTTCTCCTGATATATCCGGAGTCAATAACGCGGGGTTCAGCTTTCGCCCCTGGAGACTCCCCTGCAAAGAGAATCCGTTGGCCCAGGAGATCCTCAGGGGACCTTTCACTGAACCGTCAAGCCATCTTCCCATGAGGGTTGTCACTTCCAAATATTCCAGGTTCCCGCGGAAGACGGCCGATGCCTGGGCTTTCTGCCAGCCTTTTGCCAGATTGGCTACCGTGAGGTGCCCTCGGTATGTATCAAGGGGACCTTTGATCTCGATGGTTCCGGTGAGATTGGAAAGGAGGTCCAATTCCGGAACCAGGGTGATATTTGAGAAATCGGCTTTCAAGGAGAAGGTCGGCTTCTCCCCAAAGGCGATTTCTCCTTCCCCTTGAATCTTCCCTTTCGTCCCTGGCTGAAGGAGACGGAGGTTTTGGAACTGAAGTACGGACCGGGTCAACCCCAGATTTCCTTGCAGGTGGAACTCTTGCACAGCCTTTCGCCGCGCGGAAAGGGAAAAAAACCCCTTTGCCTCTTCCTGGGCCCGAACCGGCTCCAGCCCGAGTTGGACCTGGAAAGAATCGAGACCGGCAATTTCGTCGGCCAGGGCGGCCTGCAAATCCAGACTGAAGGAAGGTGTGGAGAAACCCATTTTCATGGACCCCTCGGCCTTAACCGAAGGACCTTCCAGGATGAAGTCTTGAACCTTCAGAACTTCTCCGTCCCATTCCAGCCGGGCGGAGAGCGCATCAAAAGGTATGGGGTTTTCTTGGAGCCGCCGGTAGAACCCCCTTTCTACTCGCAGAGTATCCACCTGCCCCTGCAGCCGGGAAAGCCAGAAAGGAGTTACCGGCCAGCCACGAAAGGAAATCGGGCCGGTCTCCGGGCGGTTATCTGCGACGCAAACCCCCTCGAGGGACAGTTCGCGAATAAGGAGTTTTCGGTTCCAGAGATCCCCGGGTTCCCAGCGGAGATGGAAAGAGTCGGCCTGAAGCTCGCCCTGGGGCCAGCGGATTCGCAACCCCCTCATCTTCAGTTCATCCTTCACTCGCCCGGAAATTTCCCGGGCCTCGATCCGCAGGGGAGTCAAGAGAGAAATGGTCTTCAGGAGAACCCGGGTGCCTTCCGCGGAGTTCAGAGCCCAGAATCCCACAGAGGCCAGGCCCCCCAGAATCAGCACGAGGGAGATGGAAATGATCAGGAGATATTTCCGACTCTTTTTCACAGGGCGAACCCGATGGATATGTGGAGCTGGAAGCCGGGGTGTTCCACGTTGATTTGGCGCGCGAGGTCCACCCGGACCGGACCGGCAGGGGTGTAATAACGGAACCCCAACCCTGCGCCCTGGGCCAGCTGCAGGTTGTCAAGATTGTTGAAGGCATTTCCCACGTCGTAGAAGCCCGCGACACTCCATTTCCTGGTGATAGCGTACTCCAGTTCCAGGCTCCCCACCCAGAGATTTTTTCCCCCGATCACGTTTCCGCTCGAATCCTTGGGGCCCAAGGACTGGTACGTGTACCCACGGACGCTGCGGTCGCCGCCGGCATAGAAGCGGAGGGAGGGGGGCAGATCGGTGAGAGGGTCCTTTTGCCAGGTAACCCCCACTTGGGAGCGGGGAATCAGGGAGAAGCCCGCTCCCAGGGGAATGAGAAAATCGGCATTTCCCAGGAACTGCAGAAAATTGGTCTCCGCCCCCAAAGCCTGGGTAGACCCCCTGGTTTCCAGGGCATAACGAAAACCCTTGCCGGGCCGGATTAGATCGTCCACCCGCCTTTGCGAAAAACGCAGCCCGGGCATGAAAAGGTTGGAGCTACCCTCCACCCCGGCCTCGGAAAAACGCTCCTCCCGGAATTGGAGGTAGGCCGAACCCACGGTCCCGTACCCGAAGCTGCGGGCCTGTTCTACCTCGGTGGTGAAGAGAAGATTGTCGTAGGGTTTCAAAAGTTCCCGCTGCAGTCCCACCTTGAGGTTGGTCCGGTTGTCGACATGGCCGCTGCCGGGAATGGAGTAGTAGGAGGAGATCGCCTGGCGTCTTTGGGCGACGGTCGCATCGGCGTTGAATTCATGGCCCCGCTTGAAAGCGTTCACGTCCTGATAGTGGAGGGATACCTGAGCACCGTAATCAGTGGAATATCCGACTCCAGGACGAAGACGCTTGGGGGCGGAAGGCTCGATATGAATTCTTACCGGAACCCTACCCTCATGGGCTTCTTCCTTATCCGCCCGGATGTTCACCGAAGAGAACCGGTCCGAATTGATGAGATTCAACTGGGTCTGGTAAATTTTGGAGTATGAATAGGGCTGGCCGGGCTTGAAGTCCAGAAATCTTTCCAAATAGGAGACCGGATATAATTGGGTCCCTTCCCAGATCACTTCTCCGAACAGATACTGGGACCCAGTCTGCAGGATCAGCTCAATCTCGGCTTTGTGCTCCCCCCGGTCCACACGGATGACATGGGAAGTATATTCCGAACCCAGGTATCCCTGGTTCAAGGCCTTGGTCCTTAATTCCTCCTTGGCTTTTTCATACTTCGGCTGGTTTAACACGTCTCCGGCTTTCAGGGGAAAGGCAGCTACCAGCTGCTTAAGGTCGGGATTTGTTTCCCCAGGCCCGGAAATGCGGACAATCATGGAAGCGACCCGAATCGGGCTTCCGGGAATCACCTTCACCCGCAGGAACTCTTGGCCTTCCTCCCCTTTTTCCTGGGCGGATGAAACCTGAGCCTCATAGTAGCCGAAGGGCTCGAGGGCTTTCTGGACTTTTTCTGAAATCTGATGGCGGAAGACCTCCAGTAGCGCCCGATCGATGACCCCCTCTCGGACCATTCCGGGCGGGAGGGCGAGGGCGGCCTGGGCGTTCTTCAGGGCATCCCCTTGAATTCCTTCGATGACCACCTTGAGAGCCTCTGCAGCCATGGCATTCCAGACGAGGCATGCCCCTAAAATGAAAAATAAGAGAGGAAATAGTGATCGAAATCTGTCCGGCAATCTTTTTATCCGAGCTTCAGACGGTTGAGATATTTTAGCCCGCCCATCTTCAGCCTAAATCAGGCCTTGTTTAAGGATTTTACCGCTTTTTCCGGGGGACAGATAGGCTTTTTGTGATTTAGAAAAGGCAGCAAAAAGAGCGGATGGCCATCTGAGAGGCAGGAGGGGAGGGCTGGGGACAACCCCCCCCGAGCCCCCAGCAGTCTGAGGAGAGTTTCGATTTTTTAGGCCGCGATCCAGCCACCATCTACGATGAGTATATGGCCATTTACAAAATTGGAAGCCTCGGAGGCCAGGAAGACGACGGGACCGAATAGGTCCTCTAATTCCCCCAAACGTCTCAGGGGAATTCGGCCGAGGACCCAGTCTCTCTTTTCCGGATCATCCAAAATGGACCGGTTCATGGGAGTCAGGGTAAATACTGGAGCAATGGCATTGACGTTGATCCCTTTCACCCCCCATTCGATTGCCAGGGAACGGGTGAGTTGATTCACGGCCCCTTTGCTCGGTGCATAAGCTAGGTCCTCTGCCCGGCCCTGGAAGCTCCGAACCGAGGAAATATTGATGATCTTCCCTTTTCCCTGGGTCAGCATCACCCGTCCCACATGCTTGCAGGACAGGAAAAGCGATTTGAGATTGACATCCATGACCCGCTGCCAGGCTTCGACGTCGAACTCCGCCGAGGGCTGCAGGTGGGAGATCCCCTGACTGTTCACCAGAATATCGATCCTGCGGAAACCTTCGAGGGCCTGGGAAACAGTTCTCTTCACATTTTCTTCCAGGGTCATATCCGCTTCGATCCAAATGCTTTTTCGCCCCAGTTTGGAGATGGCCGAAGCGGTTTCCTCAAGGTTTTTGGCTCCCAGCCCGACCACGCAGACATCTGCTCCGGCGGCAGCAAGGGCCAAAGCCATTCCCTGACCGAGGCCCTGACTTCCACCCACTACCATGGCTGCTCTTTGATCCAAACGAAACCGGTTCAAGGTGGAATGAGCCAGATTCACAATTCGTTCGATTTCAGACATTATCATTCCTCAGCTTAGGTTACAAAATGCAAGTCAGCGCGATGCGCTTTGAGCTTACACGAGAGTCTTTTCGTCCCGGATATCGAAGAGGTGGATGTTTTCCATGTTGGGCTGCAGGCAAAGCCTCGCGTGCGGCTTCGCCGTAGTGTTGGGCTCGGCCCGGGCGATGAGCGATTGCTCGGCGGCTTTCACATCCAGGTAAACCTCGCTCCCCAGGGGCTCCATCACCTCCACAGTCACATCGAAGGTCTCCCCGGGAGCCGCACAAGGGGCCTCTGGCAAATCCTCGGGTCGAACCCCAAAGATCACCCGCTTCTCCGAATAACCCTTCACCTTGGACGCTTTGTCCCCGGGGATCTTCAATTTCATCCCGGGCCCCTGAAAGTGAACCGCTCCCCCCTCGGAAAACAATTCCCCTTCGATGAAGTTCATGGCCGGACTGCCGATAAAGCCAGCCACAAATTTATTGGCCGGGTGGAAGTACAACTCCAAGGGAGGCCCCACCTGCTGCTTCAACCCGTCCTTCATCACCACGATCCGGTCCCCCATGGTCATGGCTTCCACCTGGTCGTGGGTGACGTAGATGATCGTGGTCTGCAACCGCTCATGGAGCTTCTTCAACTCCACCCGCATCTGCACCCGCAACTTGGCATCCAGGTTGGAAAGCGGCTCGTCGAAGAGGAAAACCTTGGGCTTGCGCACAATGGCCCGCCCCACGGCTACCCGCTGACGCTGCCCACCCGAAAGAGCCTTCGGCTTGCGGTCCAAAAGCTCCTTGATGTTCAGGATTTCCGCAGCATCCTTCACCCGCTGGTCGATCTCCTCCTTGGGGAACTTGCGCAACGTCAACCCGAAGGCCATGTTCTGGTAAACCGTCATGTGCGGGTACAAGGCATAGTTCTGGAAGACCATGGCAATGTCCCGGTCCTTGGGGGGCAGGTTATTGACCACCTTGTCGTCGATAAGGATATCCCCCGAGGTGATGTCCTCCAGACCCGCCACCATGCGCAGGGTGGTGGTCTTCCCGCAGCCGCTGGGACCGACCAGGACGACAAACTCCTTGTCCGGAATCTCCAGGTCGAAATCCCTCACGGCTTTGACTTCTCCAAAATGCTTGTTCAGTTTCTCCATCAGAACTTTAGCCATGCCTTCTCTCCTCCTGTCAAAAGTGGTTCATGGTCGAAATAAGCACTTCCTATTTCGAATATTTTCCATATTCCAGAGCCGCTGCATACAAAGCACAGATATTTTCCGGCTTGACCTCCGGGCGGAGGTTGTGCACGGCGCCTAGGACAAATCCGCCATCTTGAGCGAGGTCTTCAATGCGACGGCGCACTTCGTTTTGCACCTCGAGCGGAGTTCCAAAGGGAAGAATCCACTGAGTATCAATTCCCCCCCAGAAGGTTAAGTGCCGGCCATATTTTGCTTTTAGTCTCTTCGTATCTCCCATCCCCTTGGCCGAGACCTGGACCGGGTTAATGGCGTCAATTCCCAAGTCGATCAAATCCGGGAGGAGGGGCTCCACGCCCCCGCAGCAGTGGTACAGCACTTTGGCATCCCCGAATTCCTCTTTGAGGACCCGCATGATTTTCCGATGACGGGGTTTGAAGAGCTGGCGGTACTTGTCCGGAGAGTAGGTTATCCCCCTCTGATGGGAGAGGTCGTCGCCGATCACGATCACATCCATGTGAGGGTCGATTTCTTCCAGAAGATGGCGGGTCATCTCGAGCTGGATCCCCAGGATTTTATCCATCATGTATTCAAGGAGAGAGGGGTTCAGGACGCTGTCCATCATGAATTGCTCCAAACCCCGCATCCCCTGAGTTTGGGTCATGACCATCAGGGGGGCGCTTGCCATGACTCCATATCCCTCTTCCTGATAACGCTTGGCGATCTCCTTAAGGCCCCGGTACCGGCTGGGGTCCGTGGGATCGGGCCAGGGATGTTTCTCGACCTCCTTCGGGGTGGTGACCCGGTGTAAAGGCGCTTCGCGCTCCACGACGAAATGCGTCTGGGCTTCCTCATTCCACTGATAGACAACGCCCCACTCATCTACAATTTTCCCCTCGGGCGTCGAGTGAAGCTCGAATTCAGCGGGTGGATTAGCGGTCAGCATCTTCACGTCGACCCCGAACCTCCGGACGATCTCTTCATCCGGGTAAGCGGTAAGAAAGATGGGGCTCATCATCCGGGTTGGAGACTGAATACCCAGATGGGCTTTGAGGTTTTCATGGGCCCGAGCAGAAATAGTGCTGGTGGGCGTACCGCCCAGGTCGATGGGCACCCGATCAGGCTCCCGGTGGTTTAAGGCCACTAAAAGCCTCTCTCTGGAGTTCAATGAGAAGCTTCTTTCTCCTGCAAAATCCAGAAAGCCGAACGCAGGATGGGAAAAAACCAAATTAAAAAGAGCATTCCGCAATCCGAATTCCGGAATTGATTGGCCGACCTACCCCTTGACCGCTCCGGCAGTAAGGCCGGCAATTAACTGCTTGGCCGCGAGGAAAGTGAAGATGATCGCCGGCAAAGCCACAAGGGTTCCCATGGCCGTAATATTACCCCATTCTACCCCGGTGTCCGTCAGGTAAATGGTTGTGGCAACCGGGAGGGTACGAGTCATGCGGTTGGTCAAAACCAGAGCAAGAATGAACTCGTTCCACGCGATTCGGAAGGTGAAAATGGCAGCTGCTGCCAAGCCGGGTTTGATCAGGGGTAGAATGACCGTAAAGAAGATCTTCCAGGGACCGCAGCCATCCACGACCGCCGCCTCCTCCAGCTCCACCGGCACATCGGCAATGAAACTGATGAGCACCCAGATCGTAAAGGGGAGATTCAGACCGACATAGATGATGACCAATCCCAGCCGGGTGTCGGCCAGGCCAAAATAAGACCAGAGAACGTAGATCGGAACCACCAGCACCGCGGGGGGAATCATCCGCAGAAGCAAGGTACCGAAGGAAATAGTGCCTTTTCCGAGAAAGGTGAAGCGAACCAGGGCGTACGATGCGAATCCCCCGATGATCAAGGTGACGAAAGTCGACGCCAACCCTACGATCAGGCTGTTGGTCATGTACCGGAGGAAGCCCTGTTCCAGAAGGACGTTCGAATAGTTCATCAGGGTGGGCATGAAAAACCAGCCGAATCCCTTCTCCATGATTTGAATCTGGGTCTTAAAAGAGGTCAGGAATAAGACGATGACCGGAACGAGATAGAGGAAAGCAAGGATGAAGATCAGGAGACTTTTTCCGGCTTTCCAGAATTCACGGCCAGACGAACCGGCCTGGAATTTCCCGGCCGGCGAGCCTTTTCCCGGCGGGGTTTTGAAAGATTCACTGTTCATCATTTCGCACTCCCTCTCCTCTTCCCGCTATTTCTTGGATAAGGCAGGCCGGGCAATGATCAAAAAGGCCATGCTCAAGAGTAAGATAAAGGCCAGGAGAAATATGGCGTTGACCGCGGCCAGGCCCAAACGCTGGCTCATGAAGGCGGTTTTATAAATATTTAGGGACAGAACTTCGGTTTCCCTCCCTGGGCCCCCGAAGGTCATGATGAACATGACTTCCAAGCTGCGGAAGGCATCGATGACGCGGAGAATCACCGCCACCCAAATCACCGGGGCTAAGAGAGGAAGCTTGACCTGGCGGATAACCTGCCAGGTCGTCGCGCCGTCGACCTGGGCGGCTTCAACCGGGTCTTTCGGCAAACTCTGCAACCCGGCCAGAAATAGGATAAACATAAAGGGAGTCCACTGCCAGATGTCGGTGATGATAACCGCAGGGAGAGCCAGACCCGGAGTTCCCAGCCAGACTTTCGGTTCGAATCCCAAAAGGGAGACGGTATAGTTGATCAAACCGAAATTGGCATCGAACAAGTATCGCCAGAGCAAACCGACCACGACCGGGGCAATCATGATGGGAACGATAAAAACGGTCCGGAGGAGGACGATGCCCTTTATGCCTTTCTCGAGGAGGAAGGCGATCAAGAGGCCAA
>DASPRR010000024.1:0-2399 GCA_035624375.1 Thermodesulfobacteriota bacterium
GGCATATGCCACTTGCCTATAAAGGCATTTTTGTACCCGGCCTTCTTCAAGAGTTCGAGGAAAGTGATGTTCCGATCATTCCACGGGGTGAGATTATTCTTGACCCCGTGCCGGTGCGGGTACTGCCCGGTAAGAAAACTCGCCCGCGAAGGGCTGCAAAGGGGGGTGGTCACAAAGGCGTTGTTGAAGCGGACTCCCTCTTTGGCCAACCGATCGAGGCTCGGGGTTTGGATGAAGGGATGGCCCATGTTGCCCATGGCATCCCAGCGGTGATCGTCAGAAAGGATGAAGAGGATGTTGGGTCTCTTCTCCGCCCCGAGAACCGACCCGGAAAAGATCAGGCCTAAGGTGAATACGGCAAAAACCAGTGGAATCCATCCGAACCGTCGGTGCTTGATTTGACAATAAACTTTTCGTCGAATAGAATTCAATACGAGTTCTGCTCCTCAACTCCGTTTTTTCGGACGGACCTTATTATGTACCCGACCTTGGAATTTGCGGCCATCTCCCTGTCTTTAATCTTCTTCATTGTGGACCCACTGGGAAATATCCCTGCTTTCCTGGCCATCACCGAAGGGAGGAGCGCCGATGAGAGAAAGCGGACCGCCTTCCGGGCCAGCCTGGTCACCTTTCTGATTCTGCTGGTTTTCGCTTTCGTGGGCGAATGGGTCTTGAAGCTGCTTCGGGTAACGATCAGCTCGTTTCAGATCGCCGGCGGAATCCTGATCTTCATCATCGCCCTCAGCATGCTTCAGGCCCGTCGGTCCAGGGCCAAGTCCACTCCCCAGGAGGAGCATGAGAAGCATGAAGGGGAAGACGTGGCCATCTTTCCTCTGGCCATCCCCATGCTCAGCGGCCCGGCGGCTATCACCACGGTGATGGTGTTGATCAACCTGTCGACCTCCACGCTTCAGAGAGGACTGGTCATCCTGGCTATCTTCCTGACCAGCCTTTTCTCCTATTGGATCATGGCGGTATCCGGGCAGTTGATGAAGGGGCTCGGCCAGACAGGCATCAACGTCCTTACCCGCCTCATGGGACTCCTTCTGGCGGTGATTTCGGTGCAGTTTGTTATCGACGGAATCAAGGCTGCTTTCCTGCAAACACCCCCTTGATTGGAAAGAGACCGGGGCCCGGTCAGTATTTGGAGCTCAACGGCCTCCCCATCCCTTCTTTTTTCAAAGCGTGGCTAAAGCCGAGCGAACCCTATCCATGGCTTCTTCGATCTCTTCCACAGGGGCACAGTAGGATATCCGAACATATCCTTCCCCTCCGGGGCCAAAGGCATCTCCTGGCACCACTGCGATCCTGGCTTTTTGGAACAGGAAATCCGCAAATTGGTTGGAGGTAAGCCCGAATTTCTTGATCGAAGGAAAGACGTAAAAGGCCCCCCGGGGGCGCACGTAGGGTAAGCCGATCTCACCCAGCCGGGACATCAACCTCCTGCGTCGCCGGTCGAATTCGGCCACCATCTTCCGGACGCAATCCTGGGAGGCGGTCAAGGCCGCTTGAGCCCCCACTTGGACAAAGGTATTCGGGCAGCTGACCACGTGCTGATGCAATTTCAGCGCATGGGAAATCACTTCGCGAGGAGCGATGAGATAACCGATACGCCAGCCGTCCATGGCGTAAGTCTTTGAGAAGCTGCCGATGGTCAGTGTCCTCTCCTTCATTCCGGGAGCTTTCGCCAGGGGAAAAAATTTTGCCTCGTCATAGAGCATGGCATTGTAAATATCGTCAGCCACCACCAGGATATTATGACGGTTCGCCACTCGGGCGATCGGCTCCAGGTCTTCCTGAAGGAGAACTTGTCCCGTCGGGTTGTGGGGGAAATTAAGGATCAACACTTTGGTTTTTTCGGTGACATACTTTTCCAGGTCCTGGGCCTTCAGCAAGAACTGCTCTTCTTCTCTCAGGGGAATGGGAACGCACTTCGCTCCCCCCATAAAAACATAGCCGCCGTAGTAGACATACATGGGGTCTGGCACCAGGACCTCATCGCCCGGGTCCAGAACGCTCATGAGTCCGATAAAAATCGCTTCCGCTGCCCCTGTCGTGACGATGATCTCCGCTGGGTCAATCTTCAGCTGATGATCTTCTTGAAAACGGCGGCAGAGGGCCTCTCGAAGTTCCAAAGTGCCGGCGCTGGCCGTGTAGTGGACCAACCCATCCGCCAGGGCCTTTGCCGCCGCTTCCTTGATATGTCCGGGGGTGTCAAAATCGGGCCTGCCGATGGAAAGATCGGTGATCTTGATCCCCTTTCGTTTGGCCTCTTCCACCCTTCCCATCACTTCTCTTATTTTTGAGTACCCTATGCCTTTAATTCTCTCTGACAACCAACGGCTTGACATCTTTTCCTCCTCCTAATTTCTGAAAGCCTGCGAGGGCTTTTCACGGGA
>DASPRR010000031.1:0-2497 GCA_035624375.1 Thermodesulfobacteriota bacterium
ATTGTTCTTAACCGCTTCTTTGCTCATCCCCAAAAGCCTGTCCAGGGTGAAGAACTGGAGCCCCCGATCCTTCAACCCTTGAAGAATCAAGGGAAGGGCCTCCAGGGTCGGAGTTCGGTCTCTTTCTCCACCCCGGTCCCAGCCATCATGGAGGAGGATGATTCCTCCTGGCTGGAAGGTTTTCAGGATTCTTTGGGCGATCCGTCCGGGGCTTTTTGCCATCGTGTCAAAAGCGTGTGTCTGCCATCCTACTAGGGACATTCCCATCTCTTTTAAGATACCAAAGATTTTGGGGTTCCGAAACCCGGCAGGCTGGCGGTAGAAGCGGGGCCGGTATCCCACCCACTTTTCTAATTCCTCCTGGCACTGCAATACTTCCCGTCGAATCTCTTCGGGGGAAAAGAAGCTCATCGCCCGGAAATGATGAAAAGAATGATTGGCCACGAGGTGCCCGGCCCGTGAAGCCGCAGCCGTCAGGTCTCCGTACCTTTCCAGGTATTTCCCGATCACAAAGAAATTCGCCTTCGCTTGGAACCGGTCAAGGGTCTCCAGAACCTTGGGAGTGTGCTCCGGGTGAGGTCCGTCATCGAAAGTCAGAGCCACTCCGCCAGGGTCCCCCTTGCAATGTACCTTTCCCAGAAACGCCCAGCGGGGATTGGCAATCTCGTTGAGGGCGAAAACGGCGAAGCCAGCGATGGGGGCCAGCCAACCGATCATGAAAATCAGGGAGCTCTATGCCGGGAGAAATAGTCGTAAAAAGTATACCACTGGTCGGGATAATTGCGAATGAACTTCTCCAGCACGGCGGCGATCCGCTGGGTGTTCTCGGCCAAATCCTTGTCCCGGTTCCCGCTTCGCTGGAGGTCAAGGGGGGGCTCGGCAATACACCGGTACCGGTTCTCCCGCTCCATCAGTACAAAAGTGGGGATGAGGACGGCCTCGGAGAGATAGCTCAGAAGAGCGGGACCGATGGGGAAGAAAACCTTCTGCCCGAAAAAACGGACCGGAACTCCTTTGCCGAACAAGTCCCGGTCTCCCAGGAGGGCCACCAGCTCATTGGCCTGGAGCGCCTTGAGAACCGCAAGCGAGGAAGCCAACGAGTCGTACAGGGTGACCACCTTGATCCTTTGCTCGTGGCGAAGCCGTACCCGGTACTCGTGAAGCCGCTCCTCCACATCGGGGGCGGTGATGACCGTGAGGGAATAGCCCATTAAAGATAGAAAGATTCCCCCCATCTCCCAGTTTCCCAGATGAGCGGTCAGAATCAGCGTTCCTTTCCCCCGGGCGATGGCCCCATCGATATGCTCTTTCCCCTCGAAACTCAGGACCAGGCGGCGCAAATGCTTCTCTTTCAAGAGACCCATGCGGGTAAAGTCAACCAGGTATTTGGCGTAACGGACGTAGAGACGCCGGACGGTGCGACCGACTTGAGAGCGGTCGTCCAAGACATGGCTTAAGTTCCGTCGGACCATCTCGCGGTCATATTTCATCACCGCCCAGTAGAAATTTCCGATTAAAACTGCGAACCAGAGCATGAGCCATCGCGGGAGGATGTGACCGAAAAAGCCGATCAGGAAGAGGTACAGATAGGCAAGGCGGTGGAGGATTCTTTTCCTTGGCATTGTTGAGGAAATTTTACTTTCTCCCTCGGATCAGTGTCAAGAAAAATGCTGGATTGTAGAGAAACTTCTGAAGAAGGTGTTGATTCTCAGTTTGGGGGATGGTCACAAGTACTTTCTCTCAGGAGAAAGGGGGATAAGGTTCCATCGGATTAAAAGATACTGGGGAGTGGAGGATTCGTCGGATAGGAGACGTACATTAGTTTATAAGCTGACATCTCTATTTATTTCTGGTATTAACAGAATATACCACGTAAATCTCGCATCGATGCTCCGGAGGCTCTCCATCACATCATTGCCAGAGGCATTGAGCGTAGAGCCATATTTCGAGACGATCAGGACCGAGATAGTTTCTTGGAGCGTTTGGGAAAGAACCTGGTGGAAAGCCGCACTCCGTGTTATGCCTGGGCGTTGCTTCGGAATCATTTCCACATCTTGCTCCGCACCGGGGCAACGCCAATTTCCACGGTTATGCGTCGGGTGCTTACCGGCTATGCTGTTGATTTTAACCAGCGTCATCACCGCCAGGGCCATCTTTTCCAAAACCGCTTCAAATCGATTCTATGTCAGGAAGACCCGTATCTCCTGGAGCTGGTTCGTTATATCCATTTGAATCCCTTGCGCGCGGGAATCGTCAAAGGGATCAAGTCGTTAGGCCGATAAATCAAGGGGGCAAGCCCGAGGAATTTCGAAGAATGTCCCCCCGGGAACCTGAGTTCAAAGCACCGTGAGCCATGAGGAAAGCGGCGCCCTCTTGGGCGGCCCTTATCGGAGCCGCCCCTGATCCCGGCGCCGGCTACGGAATTCGGAAACGAACTTGCGACTCAGGACGTTAGGTCCCGGAATGAAGTCAGCGGCGCTATTTGAATCATCTTTCT
>DASPRR010000048.1:0-2215 GCA_035624375.1 Thermodesulfobacteriota bacterium
GGGGATTCCACTTTCTACCATGCCGGCCTGCCGCCGCTGGTCAACGCGGTTCACAATGGGGCGAAATTCATTCTGGTGCTCCTTGACAATTCCACCACTGCCATGACCGGCAACCAGCCGACGCCCGGGATGGAGGTCCTAGTGGACGGCCGCAAAGGAAAAGCCGTTTCCATGGAGGAACTGGTGAAAGCCAGCGGGGTGAAATCCCTGTCGGTAGTTGATCCGTACTCTCTCGAAGAAATGACCCGGGCTCTGAAAGAGGCGGACAAGGTTTGCCGGTCCGAAGAGGGCGGCGTGGCGGCCATCATCACCCGGCACCCCTGCCTGATGGACTTAGGGCTGGAAAGGAAAAAGAGAACGGAGCGGGTGGAAATATCGGAAGACTGCATCGGCTGCCGGGTCTGCATCGATGATTTTGAATGCCCGGCAGTCGAGGCGGACCCGGAAACGGGCCTGGCCCGGATCAACCAGACGATCTGCTCGGCCTGCGGCGTCTGCATCCAGGTCTGCCCGCAGAACGCAATAAAAAGAGGGAGGAGTGAGGCGTAAGGGCTGAGGGGTAAGGAATCGGGAAGTGAGAGTTGGGAGTTGAAAGTTGCAAAAAAGGGGGTTACAACTCCCACCTCTCAGCTCTCAACTCACTTGGAGGGGTTTTCATGGACATGCAAATTGCCATCACTGGAAGGGGAGGGCAGGGGGTCCTTTTCCTGACCCGGATTCTCAGCGAATGCGCCCTGGAGATGGGACTGGAGGTCATTGCCTCGGAAACCCACGGGATGGCCATGCGGGGAGGGTCGGTGATCTCCACCCTGAAGGTGGGCGCTTTCCGCGGCCCCCTGATTGGGAGCGGCCAGGCCGATATGATGCTGGTATTGGACCCGGGGTCCTATGACACCTTCGCCAACCTCCTCTCCCCAAAGGGAATTGCTTTTCTGAACGCGGCGTCCTCGAACGATCACCCCCACATCGATGCCACCGCCCTGGCGGAGAAGATGGGGTCGCCGCTCATGTCCAACCTGGTGCTTTTGGGCTTTGCCCTGGGCCATGACCGGCTCTTCTGCAAATATGACCAGGTGGAAGAAATGGCCGGGAAGATATCTCCACCCCGTTTCAAGGAGGCCAATCTCCAGGCTTTAAGACTTGGCTATTCCGCGAGTCAGAAAGAGAAAGCGTGAGTCTCTGGCTGCAGATATTTCAGTTCACCCTCTCCGGTCTGACCACCGGCAGCACCTATGCCCTGGTGGCCATCGGCTTTTCCCTGATCCACAATGCCACGGGAATCGTCAATTTCGCCCAGGGAGAGTTCGTCATGCTGGGGGGGATGTTCATGATCACCTTCTACAGCTTCCTGCGGCTTCCCATGGTCCCGGCCTTCGTCCTGACCATTTTTTGCGTGGCGGCCATCGGCTTTCTGCTGGAACGAGGACCGATCAACCGGGCTCGTTCCAGGGAAATTCTCATCCTGGTTATGATCACGGTGGGTGCTTCCATCTCCATCAAGGGCCTGTCCATGATGATCTGGGGGAAAAACTCCATGACCCTGCCTCCCTTTTCCGGAGAAAATCCCTTGATCTTCCTGGGGGCGGCGATCATGCCCCAGAGCATCTGGATCTTTGGAATTACGCTCCTCGTGGTCATCGCCCTCAGCTACTTCTTCCGGGGAACGATGGCCGGGAAGGCTATGCGGGCGGTCGCGGCCAGCCGGAGAACGGCTCTTCTAAGCGGAATTCCGGTGGACCGGATGATTCTCCTTTCCTTTACTCTCAGCGGGGCGCTGGGAGCGGTAGCTGGAATCATCCTGACGCCCATCACCACCACCTCTTACGACGTGGGGGTGATGATGGGACTGAAGGGCTTTTCCGCGGCCATCCTGGGAGGGTACGGGTCCATGCCCGGAGCGGTTATCGGGGGTCTCCTCCTGGGAGTGCTGGAGTCGCTGGGCGCGGGCCTGATCTCTTCGGAATACAAGGACGCTTTGGCCTTTTTGATTCTATTGATCGTTTTGTTCTTCAAACCCACGGGGATTCTGGGGAAGGGAAGTTTTAAGCGGGTGTGAGGCTTGGAGATGGGAAAACAGAATCAAATATTCCTTCTTCTTTTCACCTCGGTGGTTTTTGCTCTGCCCTTTTTCCTTAGGAACAACTACCATCTGATGGTGCTGAATATTTCCGCCCTGAACATCCTGGTGGTCATCGGGCTCAACCTCCTCATGGGC
>DASPRR010000066.1:0-11754 GCA_035624375.1 Thermodesulfobacteriota bacterium
ATCCTGCCGGGATTTCGGTTCGATGGCCACCGAGGTTACCGGCTCGTAAAAATCGATTCGCTCCAGGGTGACGGGATGGTCTTCGGCGCAGAGAGTGTCTCCGGTGGTGGTCTCCTTCAGACCGGCGGCCCCGACGATATCCCCGGCCCTCACCTCCGGAACCCTCTCCTTTTTATTGGCATGCATCCGGAAAAGGCGAGCGACCCGTTCACGCTTGCCCTTGGTGGAATTGTAAATTTCCTGTTCGGCCTTGAGGACCCCGGAATAGACCCGAAGGTAGGTTAGCTTCCTCCCCTCGTCGGTCATGATCTTGAAAGCCAGGGCGGAAAAGGGCTCTTGATCGGAACTGCTTCGCCTTTCCGGGTCTCCTGTTTGGGGGTTGAATCCTTGGACCGGAGGGACCTCCAAGGGTGAAGGCAGGTAATTCACCACCGCATCCAGGAGAGGCTGAATTCCCTTATTGCGTAAGGCAGCTCCGCAAAGGACGGGAACCAGGTTGAATTTTATCGTGCCCTCTCGCAGAACCTGGTGAATCTCCTCGGTACCGACCTCTTCCCCGGCCAGGTACTTTTCCATGAGGGGATCGCTCTTCTCGGCCAGGGTTTCCAGAAGTTTCTCCCGGTATTTTCCGGCATCGGGCATGAGCTCAGAGGGGATATCCATCTCCTGAAACGTAGCCCCCAGGGTTTCTTCGTCCCAGATGATGGACTTCATCTCGATAAGGTCGATAACCCCCTGAAACCGATCTTCGGCTCCCAGGGGCAACTGGATCAGAACCGGATTAGCACCCAATTTTTCTTTCATGCTCTCCACGGAGCTAAAGAAATCGGCCCCTACCCGGTCCATTTTGTTAATGAAGGTGAGACGGGGAACCTGGTACTTATCGGCCTGGTGCCAAACCGTCTCCGACTGGGGTTCAACTCCATTGACTGCGTCGAAGACGGCAATGGCCCCGTCCAGAACCCGCAGGCTTCTTTCCACTTCGATGGTGAAATCCACATGACCGGGGGTATCGATCAGATGAATTTCTTGCCCTCGCCATGGAAAAGTCGTCACCGCGGAGGTAATGGTAATTCCCCGCTCCTGTTCCTGGCGCATCCAGTCCATGGTAGCCTCCCCGTCATGGACTTCGCCCATTTTGTGGGAACGGCCACTGTAATAAAGGATGCGTTCGGTGACCGTAGTCTTGCCGGCATCGATATGAGCCATGATGCCGATATTACGGATTCTGTTTAGGCGACCTTTGGGTGCGGCCATAACCTTTAGCCATCACTCTCCGCGGGCGGCTTTCATCCGACTCTTGGGGCATGCCCAAAGCCCGCGAATTTATCTCCAAAACCGCTCGTTCTTGGAAAATCCCCTTAAATAAACAATAATAGGGAATTTCTCCCCTCATGTCAATATAAAACCATGAAAGGATTAAGGAAAACATGCGAAGAAGGAGGAGTTCCCGGTGCATGGTCCTCATCCTTCAGAAGTTTCCCCCTTGACCCCTCTTTGTTCTTCTTATAAATTCAGATTGACTTATTTCTCTTCACTTCTAGGCAAGGAGGAATGGATATGGGAAAGAAAACCCTGAATGGACTGTTATTAAGCTTGGCCGCGGTTCTTCTTATCGCTTTCCCTGGAACTGCCCTGGCCCAGGATACCCTCAAGATCGGCTTCTTCGCCCCCATCACCGGTCCAGCGGCGGTGGATGGCACAAGCGCCAAGAACGCCGTGGAAATCGGCCTAAAGGAAGTGAACGATGCCGGGGGAATTAGAGGGAAGAAAGTTGAATTGATCATCTATGACGACCGGATGAAGGCCGAGGAAGCGGTGGCCATCGCCAATAAATTGATCGAGAAAGATAAAGTCATCGGCGTGGTCAGCGGTTCCTACAGCGCGCCCACCCGGGTCACCGCCCCTATCTTCCAGAAGGCGGGTATGCCCATGGTGGCCGGTTATGCCGTCCACCCGGACGTGACCTGGGACCCCAAGGCGAAAAAGCCCAATGACTTCATCTTCCGCAACGGCTTTCTGGGAGAGATCGAAGGGGCGGCGGCCGCCGAATTCGCGGTAAAGAACCTGAAGGCCAAGAAGGTGTCCTTGATCTTCATGGACAATGACTTCGGCCGGGCCATATCCGCCGGGTTCGCGGCCCACGCCGAGAAGCTGGGGGCTTCCATCCTGACCAAGCAGATGTACAAGTTCCCGGGGGAGAAGGACTTCCGTCCCTTCCTGACCCGGATCAAGGAAGGAGATCCCGACCTGATCTTCGCCGCGGGGTATTACAACGAGGCTGCGGCCATCGTCCGCCAGTCCAAGGAACTAGGAATCAAGAGCGCGATCATGGGGGAGGAAGGATTCGATTCTCCCAAGTTCCTGGAGATCGCCGGCCCTGCGGCGGAAGGGGTCATCATCGCTACCAACCTGGACCGGGATGACCCGCGGCCGCTGGTCCAGAATTTCCTGAAGAGCTACCGCCAGGCCTACGGCCATGATGCCGACATGGTAGGGGCTTCCAGTTACGACGCATTCAAAATCTTGGTGGCGGCCGTCGAGAAAGCCGGAACCGATCCGAAAGCGATCCAGCAAGCCCTTCTGGATACCAAGGACTACAACGGCCTTACAGGAAAGATCACCCGCTTTGTACAGGGAGAGGTGATCAAACCGGTGCAGGTCCAAGTGGTTAAAGAAGGAAAGTTCCGCCGCCTGGGGGTAGTGGACAACCCGGAAATCATCACACCGCCAATAAAAAAATAGCGGTCAGCATTCAGCTTTCAGCCATCAGCTAAAACCAAGACGCTGATCGCAAATGGGGAAGCGGGGTCTGCTGATTGCTGATCGCTGATCGCTGAAAGCTGCCTTTATGCTCTGGCAACAGTTAGCCAACGGAATCTCCGTCGGAAGCGTCTACGCCCTCATCTCCCTCGGGTTGACCATGGTTTACGGGATCCTGCGGATCCTGCATGTCGCTCATGCGGGAATTTACACCCTGGGCGCTTACGTGGGACTCCTCGCCTTCCGACTCATCGGCGATTTTTGGCTTTCCCTGCTGGTGGGAATGGCCGGTTCGGCGGTGGCTGGATACCTGGTGGAGCGGCTCCTGTATATGCCGCTGCTCCATCTGCCCCGCATTGCCCCGCTCATTGTGTCCATCGGGCTGTTTACTGCTATGGAGGAGGGATTCCGCATCGTCGCCGGCCCTCATACCCTCACCTATAACGCCGACATTGGGCTGGGAAGCGTCTCCCTGGGAAGCTTTCAACTCACGGAGACCCAGGTCTTGATTCTCCTGGTCACTTTCGCGATTCTGGTCTTTCTCTGGGCCTTTCTCACGAAGACCCGCATGGGCCTGGCCATGCGGGCCTGCGCCATGGATGCGGAGACCACTTCATCCTTCGGGGCCAATGTGACCGCCATCATCGCCATGAATTTTCTACTCGGCTCAGCCATGGCCGGAGCCGCGGGGGTCCTCATCGGGGTTTACGACAACCAGGTCTGGCCGACGATGGGAAGCATTCCCGCATATAAAGCTTTGGCCATCGTCGTCCTGGGAGGTCTCGGGAACATCCCGGGAACAGTTTTGGCCTCCCTCATCGTCGGCCTGGCCGAGACCTTCTTCCTTGGCATCCTGGCCATTCCCTTCCCCCGAGATGCAGTGGCCTTTATCGCCATGATTCTGGTTTTAATGTTTAAGCCGTATGGATTGCTGGGCAAAGCCTAAAATAGCGTGCAGCGGTCAGCTTTCAGCCCCCCCCCACCCTATCCGTTCGGCTGAGCTCACGACGAAGCCCTCCCCCTCAAGAGACTGTGTCGCAATTGGGGAAAGGAGTCGTCATTCCGGCGAAAGCTCGTAGAGTCGAGTCTCCGACCGGAATCCAGTTTTTGATTTTATTCAATTTTTCGATATCCTGGATGCCAGCTTTCGCTGGCATGACGAATTACGACACAGTCTCCAAGGGGGGAGGGTTGGGGGAGGGAGTGAAGGAATGAAGGCTGACAGCTGAAAGCTGTTAGCTGGAAGCTGTATTTATGATCAGCGGTTACGTCATCACCATTCTCATAACCGTGGCCATATACGCAATTTTGGCCCACAGCCTGAATATCATCACCGGGCACGCGGGGCAGATCTCCCTGGGCCATGCGGCCTTTTTCGGGATCGGGGCTTACACTTCCGCCCTGTTGTACACCGAAGCCAGCCTCCCCTTCTGGCTCAGCGTCCCTCTGGCAGCCGTCACCGCCGGAATCATCGGGGCCGTCCTGGGCATACCCTGCCTCCGGGTACGGGATGATTTTCTGGCGATCACTACTATGGGGATCAACTTCGTGGTGGAGGCCGTCTTCCTCTACATTCCTTTCTTCGGTGGTGCCATGGGAATCGGAGGGATCAATCTCCCCGATTGGTTCGGGAGGGAGATGAGCAAACCCGAATATTTCATCCTGATTCTAGTGGTCTTCGGGTTTCTGCTGCTCGTGGATTACGGGCTGGGGCGGTCCTGGATCGGCCTGGCCTGGGCTTCCATCCGGGAGGACGAGCAGGCGGCAGAAGCCATGGGCGTGGACGTGGTTCGGTTTAAGGTCCTGGCCTTTATCCTGGGAAGCATGATTGCGGGTCTGGCGGGCGGGTTCTACGCCCATTTCCTGACTTTCATCATGCCCCAGAACTTCGGCTTCCCCATGTCCATCGTGATTCTCTCCATGGTGGTCTTCGGGGGGATCGGGACCCGCTGGGGACCGCTTGTGGGAGCGTTGATCCTGGGCGTTCTCCCCGAGCTCTCCCGGCCCATCATGGAGTACCGAACGTTTCTCTACGGACTCCTGCTCATGTTCATGATGCGCTTTCAGCCCGACGGCCTTCTGGGTTCCGAGTCAGTCTTGATGAAGGGGATCCGGCGGTTGGTTCCACGGCCCTCCCTCTCAAGGTGATTCTATGTCTCTGTTGCAGGTAACTTCTCTGGGAAAGGAATTTGACGGGTTGCGCGCCCTGGACGGGGTCAGTTTTGCCGCTGAGCCGGCCCAGGTCCTGGGGATCATCGGCCCGAACGGGGCCGGGAAAACGACTCTCTTCAATCTCATCTCAGGGGTCTACCCGCCCAGTTCCGGAGAAATTCGTTTCCAGGGGGAGTCTATCCTCAAATTGAAGCCCCACGAGATAAGTCGGAAGGGCATTGGCCGGACCTTCCAGATCGTCCGGCCTTTCCAGAACCTCGACGTGGAAACCAATGTGCTGGTGGCCCTGGGCCAGCGGTTCTATCCCTCTTTCTGGCAGTCCACCCGGGCCTACCGCCAGCCGGAGGTCCTCCAGGAGGCCAGGACCTTGATTCAGGAAGCCGGGATCCGATCCTTTGCCAGGCATCAGGCCAAGAACCTTCCCCTGGGGATCAAGAAGCGCCTGGAAATCGCCCGTGCCCTGGCTCTGCGCCCCCGCCTGCTCCTTCTGGATGAGCCGTCCGCAGGGTTACCGTACGAAGAATCCACCCAACTCATGGACCTGATCCGCAAAGTTTGCGCCCAAGGGATCGGTGTTCTCCTGATCGAACACAACATGCACGTGGTGATGGACCTATGCCGGCGAATCGTGGTCCTGGATCACGGGAGCAGGATCGCCGAGGGGACCCCGGAGGAGGTCCGCTCGAACCCCCTGGTCATCCAGGCCTACCTGGGAAAGGAAACTTGATGCTGGAAGTCCGGGACATCGAAGTTGCCTACGGAGAAATCCTGGCTCTCAAAGGGATCAGCTTTACGGTGAAAGAAGGAGAACTGGTTACCATTATTGGGGCCAACGGAGCGGGCAAAACCACGATTCTCCGGGCGGTCATGGGCTTGGCCAGATGCAGGAAAGGGGCCATTCTCTTCCGGGGGAAAGACATCACCCAATCTCCTCCCCATGATCGGGCTCGTCTTGGAATCAGTCCCGTTCCCGAGGGCCGGAGGGTCTTTCCCGACCTTACGGTGGCGGAAAATTTGCTTATGGGCGCCTACGCGCTGGAGGATCGAAAGGCAACCTCTGACCGAATGGAGCAGGCCTTCAGCCTTTTTCCCATCCTGCGGGAAAGACAGGCCCAGGTGGGGAAAACGCTCAGTGGAGGAGAGCAGCAGATGCTGGCCATTGCCCGGGCGCTGATGGCTCAACCCCGGGTCATCCTGATGGATGAGGTCTCCCTGGGCCTTATGCCGATTTACGTGGAAGAAACCTTTCGGGTCATCCGGGACCTTCATCGGAATGGGGTCACGATTCTTCTGGTGGAGCAAAACGCCCGGAAAGCCCTGGCCGCTGCGGACCGAGGGTACGTACTGGAAACCGGGCAAATCGTGCTCTCCGGTCCCAGCCAGGAGCTTTCCACGAACCCTCAGGTCAAGAAAGCCTACCTGGGAGGAACGTAAAAGAAGAGTGCCCAAAATGCCCAAAGTGCGCTAAAGTGCCTAATGTTGGAAAATCCAAGAACAAGAAACCCGAACCAAATTTATTAGGAGTATGGAACATGAAAAGAACCAGACCGGTAAAAGTCATGGAGAAGCCCAAGGTGAAAACCCAGGTCGGCCTGAAGGTGAACATCTCGGCTCCCCGGGGAACCAAGATCACCTGCAAGAGCTGGCAGACGGAAGCTGCGTTGCGGATGCTCATGAACAACCTGGACCAGGAGGTGGCCGAGAAGCCCGATGAGCTTATCGTTTACGGAGGAGCCGGCAAAGCCGCCCGGAATTGGGATTGCTACTTGAAAATCGTCGAGTGCCTGAAGAACCTGGGGAATGATGAGACCCTTCTCGTGCAGTCGGGGAAACCCGTGGGAATCTTTCGAACTCATACCTTTGCTCCCCGGGTCCTCATCTCCAACTCCATGCTGGTGCCCAAGTGGGCCACCCGGGAAAAGTTCCAGGAACTAGAAGCCCTGGGCCTGACCATGTACGGGCAGATGACTGCCGGAAGCTGGATCTATATCGGCTCCCAGGGAATTCTCCAGGGGACTTTTGAGACCTTTGCCGCCGCTGCCCGGCAGCATTTCGATGGTTCGCTGAAAGGCCGGTTGGTTCTCACCGCGGGCCTCGGGGGCATGGGCGGGGCCCAGCCCCTGGCGGCGACGATGAATGGCGCTGTTTTTATCGGTGTGGAAGTGGACCCGGAACGGATCAAGAAGCGCCTGGAGACAAAATACCTCGACACCATGACCGACAACCTTGACGAAGCCCTTCGTTGGGCTTTCGAGGCCAAGGAGAAAGGAATTCCCAAGTCCATCGGTCTGGTGGGGAATGCCGCCGAGGTGCATCCGGAGATGGTGCGCAGGGGAATTGTTCCCGAATTGGTTACCGACCAGACTTCGGCCCATGATCCCCTTAGAGGCTACGTCCCCGCCGGAATGACCCTGGCCGCAGCTCTTGAGTTGCGGGAGAAGGACCCGGAAGAATACGTGAAGCAGGCCATGAAATCCATGGCCATTCATGTGCGGGCCATGCTCGACTTCAAGAGGCGGGGTTCCATCGTTTTTGATTACGGAAACAACCTCCGCGCCCAGGCTTTTGAAGAAGGGGTCAAGGATGCTTTTGACTTCCCCGGGTTTGTGCCGGCCTTCATCCGTCCCCTCTTCTGCGAGGGCAAGGGACCTTTCCGCTGGGCTGCCCTCTCCGGAGACCCTGAGGACATCTACAAGACTGACGAAGCGGTCCTGCGCGAATTCCCGGAGAACGAGTCTCTCCGGCGGTGGATGAAACTGGCCCGGGAAAGGGTGAAGTTCCAGGGGCTGCCCGCCCGCATCTGCTGGCTGGGCTACGGGGAAAGGGCGCGAATCGGCAAGGTCTTCAACGACATGGTGGCCAGCGGAACACTCAAGGCCCCCATCGTCATTGGACGGGACCATCTCGACGCCGGGTCCGTCGCCTCCCCCAACAGGGAGACGGAAGCCATGATGGACAAGTCCGACCCCATCGCCGACTGGCCCATCCTCAACGCCCTGCTCAACACCGCCGCCGGGGCCACCTGGGTCTCCGTCCACCACGGCGGGGGGGTGGGGATCGGGTACTCCATCCATGCCGGAATGGTTATGGTTTGCGACGGGACCAAAGAAGCCGAGGAAAGAATCCTCCGCGTCCTCACAACGGACCCTGGCACCGGGATCATGCGCCATGTGGATGCGGGTTATGATATCGCCGTGGATGCGGCCAAAAAATTCGGGATCAAAATACCCATGATGAAATAGCCATTTTTCACCACAGAGACACAGAGGGCACAGAGGTGAAATGATGGCAAAGGGGAAAGATAACTGGTCATAAAGAAAGGAGTCATTGCGAACGAAGCCCTGCACCTAGTATGACGCAGGGCGAAGTGAAGGTCGATCCGACCTGCGTCGCTTCGCTCCTCGCAATGATTGCCATGTTAAACTTTTCCCTATAAATCAAGAACAAACTAAATTTTCCGTTTTCTTGGTGTCCTCTGTGCCTCCGTGGTGAAAGGAGCTTTCATGAAAATCCTCGAATGCGTCCCCAACTTCAGCGAAGGGAGAGATGACAAGAAGGTCGAGCAGATTGTGGGTGAGGTTCGAAGGACTTCCGGGGCCAAACTCCTCGACTATTTCTCCGACCAGGATCACAACCGTACGGTAGTGACTTTCCTGGGAGAGCCAGCTGCCGTCCGAGAAGCCGCCCTCAAGGCTTCCCTCAAAGCTCTGGAACTCATTGACATGCGGACCCATAAGGGGGGCCACCCCCGCATCGGAGCGGTCGATGTGGTTCCTTTCATTCCCATACGGGGAATGGATATGAGCGAGACAGCCCATATCGCCCGGGAGATGGGAAGAGAGCTGGGCGAAGCCGGTCAGATTCCGATTTACTTTTACGGAGAGGCAGCGACCGATCCCAAACGAAAAAAACTGGCCGACATCCGCAAGGGGGAGTACGAAACCCTCAAAGAAAAACTGGCCACTCCCGGATGGGGGCCCGATGCGGGTTTATCCACTTTCAACCCCAAATCCGGGGCCACCGTCGTGGGAGCCCGCATGCCTCTCATCGCCTTCAACGTCAACCTTCGCCCCCCCAAGCTTGACCAGGCCAAGGCGTTGGCCCGCAAGGTCCGTGAGTCCAGCGGGGGGATCCCGTCGGTTCAAGCATTGGGCCTGGAGTTGAAAGAAAAGGCTATGGTTCAGGTTTCCATGAACCTGACCGACTACCGCCGGGCTTCCATATCTACGGTGGTGGAGGCGATCCGCAGGGAGATCGCAGGCAAGGGGCTGGAGATCGCCGAATGCGAGGTTGTGGGACTGGTCCCCATGGAAGCGTTGGTCGATGTGTTGCGGGAATACCTGAAGATGCCCGAATTCGACCCGAAACAGATTATTGAAACGCACCTGCTAGAATAGCGGTCAGCATTCAGCTATTAGCTGTCAGCTTAACCCCCCAAACGTCTTGGCTGACCGCTGAAAGCTGACAGCTGATCGCTTTTTAGGAGACCGAATGGCCCAAGAAGATCAGAAAGACGATGTGACGCTGTCCCAGTTTCTCGACGCCGTGGCCGGACCGACCGCCACTCCCGGCGGAGGGAGCGTCTCCGCTCTGGCCGGGACCCTGGCCGCGTCTCTGGTGGAAATGGTGGTAAACCTTACCGTGGGGAAGAGGGGCTTTGAGGCCCAAGAGGCCGAGATGAAAAAGTTGGGGGCAGATGCCCACTCCTACCGGGAGGCCCTGGGTTCCACTATTGCTCAGGACATCGACGCCTATCAGGCGGTCATGAAGGCCTACCTTCTCCCCAAATCTACCGAAACCGAGAAAGGCATACGAAAAGAGGAGATCCAGAAGGCCCTGCGAAGGGCGGCCGACCCTCCCCTCTTTACCGCAGCCACCAGCCTGAAGGTCTTGAAGCTCTGCCAGAAAGCGGCGGAAATGGGGAACCCCAGCACCATCACCGATGCTGCGGTGGGGGCCCTCCTGGCCGAAGCGGCCCTGCAGGGCGGGGTCTTAAATGTTCTCATCAACCTCTCCGCCCTGGAGGATGAGAATACGGTGAAGAAGATGATGCGGGAGCTCAAGCGTCTGGAGACGGAGGGGATCAAGACCCGGGAGAGGATTTTGAACCAGGTGAAAGGAAGGCTGAAAGCCGAATGAAACGGGGAGCAGATTTCCTGGTGGAAAATGCCGCCCAACTAGCGACCATCACTTTCTCCCCCCGGGCGACTAACCCGGAGGAAAAGCTGGGGGTGATCCGGAACGGGACTCTTGCCGCAAAAGGAGGGCGGATCGTCTGGGTGGGGCCGGCAGGGGACACTTCCAAACAGGTTTCTCTCCTTCCCGGGGGGAAAGAGATGGACGCTTCCGGGAAAGTTGTCCTGCCGGGGTTCATCGACTCCCACACCCACCTTATTTTCGCCGGGACCCGGGAAAAGGAATTCGAGCTTCGCCTCCAGGGAGCCTCTTACCAGGAGATTGCGGCCAAAGGGGGAGGGATCAAATCGACGGTGGAGAAGACCCGCAGGGCGAGCAAAGACGAACTCGTCCAGATCGGGAAAAAGAACCTAGACTCCATGCTTTCCCTGGGCACGACCACCGTGGAGGCCAAGACCGGCTACGGCCTTTCCACGAAAGACGAAATCAAGATGCTCGAAGCCCTGCGGGATTTGAGTCGGGAACATCCGATAGAGTTAGTGCCGACTTTTTTGGGCGCCCATGAGATTCCCCCGGAATACGCCGGAAAAACGGAAGATTACGTCCGCCTGGTTATCGATGAGATGATCCCGGCGGTGGCAGAGAAAGAACTCGCGATCTTCTGCGATGTCTTCTGCGAGAAGGGTGTCTTCTCACTGGAGCAGTCTCGGCGGATTCTGGAGGCGGGGAAACGTTATGGAATGATCCCCAAGCTCCATGCCGATGAACTGACCCCGCTGGGCGGCGCGGAATTGGCCGCCGAAATCGGCGCCGTTTCCGCCGATCATCTTCTCTTTATCAGCGATAAGGGCATGCAAGCCATGGCCCAAAAAGGGGTTGTGGCCACCCTTCTTCCCGGAACCGCTTTCTTTCTTTTTCTGGGCCGCTATGCTCCAGCCCGCCAAATGATCTCCAAGGGGGTCAACGTCGCCTTGGCCTCCGACTTCAACCCGGGCTCCTGCATGACCGAATCCCTCCCCCTGATTACTACCATCGCCTGCACCCAGATGCGCATGACCCCGGCTGAAGCCATCCAGGGCATTACCCTCAACGCCGCCAAAGCCCTGAGAAAGGAAAAGGAGATCGGCAGCCTCGAGCCCGGCAAGCAGGCGGACCTGGTGGTCCTGGACATCCCCGATTACCGCCACCTGTCCTACCACTTCGGCGTGAATCACGTCTGGAAGGTCGTTAAAAGGGGCCGGATCGTCTGGGAGGCCGAATCTTCCCATTCCACGATCCGCGTTGATCCGCGTCACTAATTGGGCCAAAATTGCATCGACGCTTAAGACTTAGCCGTTCGTGCTGAGGCCGTCGAAGCATGAACGGCATAGAGATGCACCCTTCGACAAGCTCAGGGTGAACGGTGACAGCTCAGTGAAAAGACCGGGGTTAGAAGAGATTGTCGGAAGAATATGTCTTCTCAATTGTGGACTCCCCCGTAGTTCACCTCTCGGGGCAAGGATTTGGGTCTGTATGGAATCCGCTGCCATCCTGATCCTCGCCCTGGTTACTCTTGCCCTCCCCTTTTTGCCCAAGCTCTGCCGGAAAAAGACCGCGAAGAAATCCTCTGAACTTTTTTCAGTGGAAGCGCCCGTGGCAGATGGAGTAGGATAGGGTGAAAAGACCGCTCCTTCGGAAAGAGAA
>DASPRR010000085.1:0-4773 GCA_035624375.1 Thermodesulfobacteriota bacterium
TTCCTGCCCATGCCCAAAGAGGAAGGCGGTCCTTCCGGGGCTGGAAAAGGATTCCTTCTGCTCTCCGGGCGAAAGGAAAGAGAAAGCGATCTTCCAGAATGGGGAAACCCATTAGGTTTTCCGAAAATTCCGGCTGATCAAAAGCTCCTGAATTCTTTTCCTGGGCGCAAAAATGCCGAATTAAGAGAATGTTCCCGGGGTTCTGAAGTACCAGAGCCGGATCACGGGGCTGAAGATCAGATAGCTGTGGTATTTTTTCTAACCAGAAAGCTCCTCTCAAAAACCGCAGGGCCCTTGGATTCCCGTTTGATTCGAGATGATAATCGGCTGGAAAGGGCCTTGGGAAAAATTCACCCGCGGTTACCCATCTCCATTCGTCTCATCCTGCGGAAGAAAAGGTATATTCAGTTTATGCTCGACAACCGGGAGCGTTTAATCCCCTAAGAATTTGCCCTTGAATCCAGGTTTTCTAGCTGGGCTTCCCGCTGCTGCTCCATTTCCTGCAATTGAAGGGACAGGGTGTCCCACTCCGAAGTGAGCGCTTCGGTCCTCTTTTTTAAATCGCTGTGGACCTTGACCAAGTCAGCGATTTTCTCCCCCTTGCGGTAAATATCAGGATCAGCCAGTTTGGCCTCGATGGCCTGCATATCCTGGGCCGCCTGATCCAGTGCGGATTCAATCTCCCGGGTCCTCTGGCGAAGGGCCTGAGTCTGCCGGAAGAACCGGTTTCGGACCTCGGCTTCATATCGTCTTTGCTCTTTGCTCTTCCGACCGAGAGGCTCTCTGCCAGCTGTCTCCTGGACCGAAGATTTTCCGGGGATTTCTTTCTCAGCGGCTTCTTTTTCCAGTCCTTTTTTATAGAGATAGTCATCATAGTTTCCGAGATAAGGAGACAGACGCCCGTTGTTGACCTCGATGACTCTATTGGCGATGGCGTTCATCAAGTGACGGTCATGGGTAATCAAGCAGAGAGTTCCCTCGAATTCCTGGAGGGCGTTCTGCAGGACTTCCCGGGCGGCCATATCCAGGTGGTTGCTGGGTTCGTCCAGGAGAAGAAAATTCGCCGGATGCATTAGCATCTTGGCCAGGACCAACCGGCTTTTCTCCCCGCCGCTCAGGACGGACACTTTTTTTTCGATCTCCTCCCCCGAAAAAAGAAAGGCCCCCAGCAGGCCGCGCAAAAAACTGACCGGCTCGTCCTTGGCCAAGGAAAAGACCTCTTCCCAAACCGTCTTGGAGGGGTCCAGAAGCTCCAGCTGGTGCTGAGCAAAGTATGCCGTGGCCACATTGTGTCCCAATTCGAGCGTACCCTCGTCGGGGGGAAACACGCCGGCCAGGAGTTTCAGGAGGGTTGATTTTCCCGCCCCATTTACCCCGACCAGGGCGATTTTCTCCCCCCGGTCGATAGTCAGATCGATCCCGGAATAAACTTTCACCGGCCCGTAAGCCTTGTGGACCCCTTTCAAAGCGGCCACCACCCGGCCGCTTCGGGCTGGCTGGGGGAAGGAAAAACGGATCGTCTTCTGGGTTTCCCCGATTTCGATCTGCTCCAGCCTTTCCAGGCTCTTGATCCGGCTTTGCACCTGGCGAGCTTTGGTCGCCTTGTAGCGGAATCGGTCGATGAACTTTCCGGTCTGCTCGATCTTGCGGCGCTGGTTTTCTATGGCGGCCTCGCGGAGGGCCGCTCTTTCTTCCCGGAGCCGCAGGTACTCGTCGTAGTTTCCGGAATAGAGTACGATTTTCCTTTCTTCAATGGCCGCGATCTTCTTCGCCACCCGGTTCAGGAAATCTCGGTCGTGGGAGACCATCATGACCGAACCCAGGTAGTCCGCCAGGAACCGCTCCAGCCAGATGAGGGATTCCAGGTCCAGATGGTTTGTGGGTTCGTCCAGGAGAAGGAGGTCGGGGCTGGCGAGGAGGATCTTGGCCAAAGACAGGCGCATCAACCATCCCCCGCTGAGCTCTTCTGAGGACCGGATAAAATCCTCTTCTTTGAACCCCAGTCCTAGCAAAATAGCCTTGGCTTGAGACTCTAACGTGTATCCTCCCTGCCTGGCGTATCTTTCCTCCAGTTGCCCGTAAGCCTGAGCTAGCGCCTCCAGCACCTGGGGGTCCTTCTCCTCGGCAATCTCTTCCTGGAGGAGGTGCATCTTGTCTTCCAGGAGAGCCAGGCCCTTCGCCCCGCCCTGGACCTCTTCCAGAAGGGAAAGGCCTTTCACCGGCGCTGGTTCTTGAGAGAGAAAACCGGTGTGCGTCCCCCTGCGGAGAAGGATCTCTCCCCGGTCGGGAAGCTCTTCGCCGTAAATCATCCGGAAGAGAGTGGTTTTCCCCGACCCGTTCGGACCGACCAGGCCCATTCGTTCCCGGGCCCCCAGCCGGAGCGAGCAGGAAGAGAAGAGGACCTTCTCCCCGTATTGTTTGTTGATTTCCTGGATGTCGATCATGGAAAGGTCTGCCGCATGGATGCCGATGGACCTCTTCTTGAGGTTGAACCTCCATAATTTTACCATCTCCTGCCAAAAGGGAGCCCCCTTTTTTTAATTTTTGAGAGCGATTCGTGTTTGCATCCCACTTGCGCATCCTTATAATGGTCTAAGGGGTTGCTAGCCCGTAAGGGAAAAAAGAAAGGAGAGCGAGATGCCCATCATTCACGTGCACATGTTCGAAGGGAGAACGGTGGATCAGAAGAGAAAACTCGTCGCCGCCATGACCGATGCGGTGGTGAAGACCCTGGATACCAAACCGGAGACGGTTCGCATCCTGCTCCACGACATGTCCAAGAACGACATGTCCGTGGCCGGGGTGCTCCATTCGGACAAAAAATGACAGCCGAAAACTCCCTCTCCCCTCGCGGGAGATGGTTAGGGTGAGGGGGGAGAGAAAAAAGGAGTCTTCGGATGAAGGCCAGCTGATAGCTGACCGCTGAAAGCTAAAAGCTACTTCCTTTCATAATACGCCGCCACCCGCGCAAGGGCCTGGGCTGCTAGAGGAAGGGAAGAGTAGGCGGGGATTCCAGCCCGGCAGTAGCGCTGGCGCAGCATAGCTGCTTCTCCGGCGAGGCTGGGATCTTCGCCGGCGCCGTCAACGACGGCGACGAGGGATTTACGGTGGCGATTTCTTTGGAGGTAGTCGATTGCCATCTGGGAGGCATTCTTCCCTTCGGGGACGGCGTAAGTCATCCGAGGGATTAGCCGGTCCAGGATGATCATATCCAGGTCCGGTTCCTCGAATACGACCTCCAGGATTTGTTTCATGTAGTCGGGATCATAAAAAGCCCTCCAGGCATCGACGGGATTTCGGGCGAAAGAACCCACCGAAGGGACCATGGCCGAAATTTGATCCCGTGTTCCTCCGCTCAAGGGGAGGACCTGCAATCCAACCCGCATGCAGATGTCCGCATAGTAAACGCTGTTGCCCCCGCCTCCGCCCAGGATGAAAAGACGCCGGCCCTTGGGTGGAGGAAGATAGAGAAAAGCCATGGCGGTTCCCACGACCTCCTCCAGGGAACGGGCGCGGGTGATTCCGGCTTGTCGAAGGCCGTTTTCCCAGACTCGATCCTCTCCTGCCAGGGTACCGGTGTGTGAAGCCACTGCCCCGGCTCCGGAAGACGTTTCCCCTCCTTTCCAAAGGACCAGAGGTTTGGTTTGATTGACCCACTGGGCTACTTCGAGGAAGCGCCGTCCATCCCGGACGCTCTCCAGATATAAGCCTACCACTCTCGTTTCATCGTCCTCGGCCAGGTACTCCAGGTAATCCGAGCTGTCCAAGACCGCCGCGTTCCCAAAACTGACCGCCTTGCTGATTCCCACGCCGGTGAAGTGTCCGTGCTCGCTGATTCGCTGGGTTAAGGTCCCGCTCTGGGACAAAAAGGCCATGGAACCGGCAGTCCCAGGTATCTGTCCCCAGGGCATGAGCCGAGATTTGGGCACATAGGGACCCATGCAATTAGGACCGATGACTTTCAGCCCGCCTTGGATGGCTACCCGTCGGATTTCTTCTTCCAGCCGGATTCCCTCGGAGGTTCCTAACTCCTTGAACCCGGAACTCAGGATGTGTATGTTGCGCACTCCCTTACGACCACATTCTTCCAGGACCGGGGGCACGAATTGGGCCGGTACACAGATGATGGCCAGGTCCACCGCTTCCGGAAGGGCCGAGATGCTCGGATAGGCCTTCATTCCGGAGACCTCCCCTGCGGTGGGATTTATGAGATAGACCTTCCCGGGAAACTCGGCCCGCTGCAGGTTCTTGAGAAAAAACTGGCCCCCCAGCCCGGTGTAAGTCCTGGAGATTCCAACGATGGCGACGCTTCGAGGGTGAAACATCTTTTCAAAAAGCATTCTCTTTTCCGTTTCCATTAGCCCTTCTTTTTCCCTTCCAATCCGATCGCTGCCATGCCCTTTTCGGGAATGGATTAAGGTTTAAAACTCCCAACTCGAAACTTGAAAATTGCTTTAAGGAGTCATTATAACGAAAAAGATCAAAAAAGTTGACTCCAGGTTTAGATTTCCTTTATATTAGACCTGCCTGAAATCAGTGAAAGCGAAGAGAACTGCGAGAGGCAAGAAACAGAGGGCAGCACAGAGGGGATTTCTGATCCTCTTAGTTCTCGAAGGTTCATATTTTTGCTTCGGAAAGGAGTTTGGAAATGCGAGAAGTGGTCATCGTCGGAATGGTTCGCACGGCCATCGGCCGCATGGGAGGGACGATCGCGCGGTATCGGCCGGAAGAGCTAGGAGCCTTTGTTATTCGAGGAATCGTGGACAAGACCGG
>DASPRR010000337.1:0-48574 GCA_035624375.1 Thermodesulfobacteriota bacterium
GTATCCCCGGTACTTAATCATCTCCTTTTTTCGGTCCAGAATGAATACATACCCTTCTTCGTCCATTCGGGCGATGTCCCCGGTGTAGAGCCAGCCGTCGCGGAGGGCCAGCCGGGTATCTTCCGGGTGCTTCCAGTACCCCTGGAACAGGTTAGGGCCCCGGACTACTAGCTCTCCGGGTTCCCCCAACTTCATTTCTGTCTCTCCCTTATCCCAGTCCATGATCTTATCTTCCATATCGCTCACCGCAATCCCAACCGATCCTTCTTTGGGACGATCCGGTGGATTGGAATGGGTGGTGGGAGAAGCCTCGCTCAAACCGTAATGGCGGGCAATGGGTACCCGGAACTTCTCCTGAATCGTTCGGGCGATGGCCGGAACCAGGGGAGCGGCACCGATCCAGATGTACCGCAGGGAGGAAAGGTCGAATCGTTCTAGATCGGGCACGTTCAGAAAGGCCAACAAAGCCGGCTGAACGCCGAAGATCATCGTGACCCGGTATTTTTCCATGAGGCCCAAACACTCTTCGGCATGGAAGCGGGACATCACCACCTGAGTAGCCCCCAGGTAGATGGAGCCGCAGAGGAAGTAGGTGAACCCATAAATATGGTGGAAGGGGAGGAAACTGATGAAGATTTCACTTTCCCTGGCTTCCACGGCATTCATGGACTGGATTGTATTGGACACCAGATTGAAGTGAGTGATCATAACCCCTTTGCTTAATCCAGCCGTGCCCGAGGAGTAAGGAAGAGCAGCCAGGTCTGCCTTGGTCTGAATCGGGGGAAGGGAGAGGGACAGGGGGGCAGAGTATTTTTGAAGTAGATTTTGCAGAGAGAAGACCCTCCTCCCCGAGGGTTCTTTTCCCCGGGTGAGGATAACCTTTTCAAGAGAGGGCATTTGGGGAAGAATTTTCTCTACTACCGGAAAAAGGTCCTTTTGAATCAGAATCACTCTGCTTTCAGCATCATTGACCTGGTTTTTCACCTCTCGTTCGCGAAGCGTGGGATTCATCGGAGAGACAATGGCTCCCATCTTCATAGCGGCGTAAAAGCCCACGAAGTACTCCCAACCATTGGGCAGGAAAAAAGAGACCCGGTCGCCTTTTCGGATTCCCCAGTCGAGGAAAGCCTGGGCCAGGGCATCGCTTTCCCGGTCCATTTCCAGAAAGGTGAGTACCCTCTCTCCATGAACATCGATGACCGCAACCTTATTCGGAAGGCGCCCCACAGTCTTCTTGAGAAAATGGGAGACCGATTCCTCTGGATAGTCAAGAGAGGGACGCCGCATCTTGGAAGTACTCATGTCCATACAATCTGCAAATAGGAGGAGAACAGCTTGCTTTCTCGCCTTCAAGGAGAAAAAGAATCCGGCCCTAGAGATTTTAAATTCCCGATTATGGGAAATGGATAGTCGGATGTCGACTGGATGGACCCACCCCAGATGGGCCACATAGTCCGGTGGTCGCTTTTACGAATAGTCATTGGACCCACGGGAGTAGGAAAGGTTAAATCTTCGAGGGCCCGGAAAGCTTTTTCCGAATCCAGGGACCCGGCTTTTTGGATTGCTTTAATAAGGGCATGAATGCTGATATATCCGCTTAGGGCCGCCAAGCTGGGGTAAGAATTGGTATTGTTTCGGTATTTGGAAACAAACACCTTGGTTTCCTTCCAGTCCAGAGCCCAAAAGGGAAAAGCGCTGATCCCCCAGACTCCCTCGGGGACTTTTTTTCTCATGCCAACCAGCGAATCCAGGTTTCCAGATTCGAGTTCCAGGTGAATGATTTTTTTAAAATATCCCTCTTTATTGGCCAGCTGATAGAACTCCAGCCAGTCCTTCACTCCCAGGTGGCTCAGGCATACTTCGGTATTCAACGCCATCAGGGTCCGGAGGTAGGGACGATAGTCATCGACGCGCGGAGGGAGGAACGTCTCCCCCAGCCGCTGGGCCTCAGGATTCTGCTTTTTCATCGCCTCCCAGAAGTATCCCACCCAATTTCTACCCAGGGCTGAGTTACGAGCCAGAAGGTAGAAGCGCTTTTTGGAAAATTGAGCTGCAGTCCGGACGGCGGCGCGCTGGAAGGCCTCGAGCGTCGGAGTGATCCAGAAAAGGCCAGAGGGCTCGTCCCCGGTTGAGACTGCCTCCATAAATTCAATTGGGAAAGCCAGGATGGGAATTTGGTGTTCTTGAGCCAATCGGGAAACTGGAATGATAGCTTCTCGGTGCAAGGCTCCGATCAGAAAGGAAGGCCGCTGTTCGAAAAAAAAGTCCCGGAGGACGCTCTGTTCCCTTCTATCGAGGAAAGTCCCTCTGCGCGCCAAGAGAAGCAACTGAATCCCCTGTTTTCCTTCGACAGCGTTTACTTCGGCGACCGCAATCTCCGCCCCCCGCGCATAAGAGGAATCGGCTCCGGTTCCGGAATCCTGCCAAGGAATCAAGAGGCCGATTTTTAACAGTTCCGCATGCGTTGTCAGGGGAAAGAACATGGGCAAGAGCAAAAAGGAAAAGCCGATGATTCCCAGAAAAAAGTGGAATTTCAAGGGGGAGGCTAAAGGAGATGAGCCGCAGCGGTTATTCGAAAAGGCGAGCTGCCGGGGCGTACGGAATGGGCTCTCGATTCCGATCTGATTTTCCTCCTTTTAATGGAAAAAATAATGGGTTTTGAATCATGAAGGAATACGGATTTAGGGCGAAAGCCAGACAAAAAAGAAGCACTGCACTACGATAACCTATATTAGCAGGGAAGTAGAATAAAGGGAACGCAAAATTGAACGTCTGTTTACGCCACAGATCATTGGGCGGCATTTAATAATTGACGAAATGGAAAATATACATTAATCTAATTCTTTAGGCTCTAATTCCTTTAAGCAACTATGTTTGATTCTCTTAGCGACAAGCTGAGCACGGTCTTCAAGAAGCTTCGCGGACACGGCAAGCTTACGGAGCAAAACATCTCCGAAGCCCTAAAAGAAGTCCGCCTGGCCCTATTGGAGGCAGATGTAAATTTCAAAGTTGTCAAGGATTTCATCGAACGCACCCAGACTCGTGCCGTTGGACAGGAAGTTCTGAGAAGTTTGACCCCTGCCCAGCAAGTGGTTAAAATCGTTCATGAAGAGCTCATCTCCCTCATGGGAGGGTCCAGCAGCGGGCTTAACCTGTCTTACAAGCCTCCAATTCCCATCATGCTCGTTGGGCTGCAGGGCTCCGGAAAAACTACTACGGCGGCAAAGCTGGGGAAGTTTCTGAAGGACAAAGGCCGGAAGGTCCATCTGGTACCAGCCGATGTTCGCCGCCCTGCGGCGGTCGAGCAGTTGAAGAAACTGGGCGAGCAACTTGCAATCCCGGTTTATCCTACCGATCCCCAAGAGAGTCCGGTGAAAATCTGCCGCAAGGCTCTCCAGTGGGCCGATGAAGAGAGCGGGGATGTGTTGCTCATTGATACGGCAGGTCGGCTGCATATCGATGAGGCCTTGATGAAAGAACTGGAAGAAATCAAGAAGGAAGTCACACCCCGGGAGATTCTTCTGGTGGCTGACGCCATGACTGGGCAAGACGCGGTCACCGTGGCTAAAAAGTTCAATGATTCCCTCGATCTTCACGGCGTAATCTTGACCAAATTGGACGGAGACGCCCGGGGTGGTGCGGCGCTTTCAATCAAGGCGGTAACCGGAAGACCCATAAAATTTATAGGAATCGGAGAGAAACTCGAGGCCCTGGAGCTCTTCCATCCGGATCGAATGGCCTCCCGAATCCTGGGAATGGGGGATGTTCTCTCCCTGATCGAGAAAGCCCAGGAAGCCATCGATGAGAAGAAAGCCCAGGAGCTCCAGAAGAAGCTGCTAAAGGATTCTTTTACCCTGGAAGATTTTCGGGATCAGCTGCAGCAGATTAAAAAGATGGGTTCCATCGAAGAAATCCTGTCCATGATTCCGGGAATGGGTCGTCTTAAGGTCCCCAAAGACCTGCAGGGAAGTGAGAAAGAGCTAATCAGAGTAGAGGCGATCATAAATTCAATGACTCGTCAGGAGAGGCACCACCCGGAGATTTTGAATGGGAGCCGCCGTCTGCGGATCGCTAAGGGAAGCGGGACGACCGTTCAGGATGTGAATCAGCTGCTCAAGCAATACCTTGAGACCAAGAAAATGCTCCGAACCTTCCGGAAAGGCGGGATGAAAGGGCTACCCCGAGGCCTTTTCCCCTGAAGGGCGGTAGGTCATGGAGGAAGGGGAGCGGCTTGGATATCCGGATTTCCGGAATCCCCTTTGAATTGAGGAAGGACCTTTCAGGGTCTCATGGAGGGTGCCGATCAGATTTGAGCCGAAGTGACTTTTCTGAAGTAAGAAGATTCTGACGAAGAGAAAGGAAGAAGTTTTATGGCGGTAACCATTCGATTAACCCGTATGGGGAGTAAGAAAAAGCCCTTCTACCGGCTTGTGGCAGCCGATTCGCGCTTTCCCCGAGATGGTCGGTTTATCGAGGTTTTGGGAACCTATGATCCTAAAACCAACCCCCCGGCCATTAAACTGAATCGGGAAAAAGTGGAGGCCTGGCTGAACCAGGGAGCCAGTGTTTCGGCGACGGTGAAGAGTCTCCTGAAAAAGGGAGGCGTCTCCCTCCGGCCAACCCAAAAGTCAACCCCTGCCAATCAGGAGGGTGGACCCCGGGCGGAATCGCCGGCCTGAATTGGGATGTCCATCCTTCTTGAGGAATTCGTTTGCTCGACCGTGCGCGCCTGAGAATGAGATGGCCAAAGGGCCTTACTCACAGGGAAAGGGGGGCGAGGTTCTATGGATATGAAAGAATTGATCGCGTACATTGCGAAAGCCCTGGTGGACGCCCCTGAGGCTGTGGAGGTCTCGGAGGTGGAGGGAGAGCAAACTTCGGTAATTGAATTGAAAGTCGCCAAAGGCGACCTGGGAAAGGTAATCGGAAAGCAAGGGCGGACAGCTCGGGCGATGCGCACTATTTTGAATGCCGCCTCGACCAAAATTAAAAAGCGGGCGGTCCTGGAGATCATTGAGTGAACCTCCCATGGAAGATCCGCTTCTATGGGTCGGCCGGTTAGTCAAGACCCAGGGCATCAAAGGAGAGGTCAGAGTTTCCTCGCCGGGAAGAGAGGCCCTGGCGCAATCCCGGGGGAAAGTGGTTTACCTGGAGGACCCCAAGGGAAACCGAAAGGCGTTCACGGTAGCCGCGAGCAGGCCCTTGCGAGAATTGACCGTTCTCGCCTTTGACGAGATCAAAAGCATTGAAGAAGCCCAGAACCTGATCGGTTGTTCCGTATACGTAAACAAGGCCAATCTGAGTCCCTTGCCCCCGGATGAATTCTACTGGTACCAGCTACGGGGGCTCCGTGTAGAGACCGGAGAGGGAAAGTTTTTAGGAATTCTGGAGGAAGTTTTTTCCACGGGAAGTAACGATGTGTTCGTGGTCCGCAAGGAGGGGAAAGAAATTCTCCTCCCGGCCACGGATGAAGTGGTAGCCCAAGTAAACTTGCAGGAGAAAGTTATGATCATTCATCCTCTGGAAGGGCTGCTGCCGGAAGATGGTCTTTGATATTCTGACGATTTTTCCGGAGATCTTCCGATCCCCCCTGTCGGAGAGCCTGATAAAAAAAGCTCTGGACAAGGGAGTCCTTCAGGTACGCATCTGGAATCTTCGGGATTTTACGGAGGACAAGCATCGGACGACGGATGATTACCCTTATGGGGGCGGAGCCGGCATGGTCATGAAAGCCGATCCCATTTTCCGCGCCGTAGAGGAAATAAAGGCTAATAACCCGGACGCCCGAACCCTCCTTCTGACCCCCCAGGGGGAGCGATTTCACCAGGGATTGGCCAAAGGTCTAAGCGAGCAGAAGCACTGGATCCTGATCTGCGGACGATATGAAGGGCTGGACGAACGAGTTCGGCTGGGAGTCGTAGACCGGGAGATTTCCATCGGAGATTACGTCCTCAACGGGGGCGAGATTCCCGCGCTGGTCTTCCTGGAAGTTATCAGCCGGTACGTTCCCGGTTTTCTGGGCAGCGAGCAGTCCGTAGAAGAAGAAACTTTTTCGGACGGACTTCTGGAATACCCTCAGTACACCCGGCCGCCCGTCATTCGTGGCATGGAGGTTCCCGAAATCCTTCTCTCCGGAAACCATGCGGAGATCAAGCGGTGGAGACGAAGGGAGTCGCTGAAGCGGACGTATCTGCGGAGGCCAGACCTTTTAGAAAGGGCTGATTTATCCGAAGAAGACCTTGAGTACCTGGCTGAGTTAAAGAGCCAGAAAGCGAGGGAATAAAAGTAGGGGCGGGTTTAAAACCCGCCCCTACACCGACCATGAAGATCTTTGGACAGGGCATTTTTGTTGGAAAGCTATCATTTCGTATTTGGAGGTTGTCATGAGAGCCATTGAACAGCTGGAAAAGGAACAGATGCGCATGGACATACCCGATTTTCGGGCTGGAGATACAGTGAAGGTTCATGTGAAGATTAAAGAGGGGGAAAAAGAACGGATCCAGGTTTTTGAAGGAATTGTGATCCGCAAACGGCAGGGTGCCAGCCGGGCCAGCTTCACCGTGCGAAAAGTCTCCTATGGGGTGGGTGTGGAGCGGATCTTTCCTACCCATTCGCCGGCCATTGACCACATTGATGTTGTGCAGAGAGGGAAGGTCCGCCGGGCCAAGCTTTATTACCTCAGGGCACTGAGGGGCAAGGCCGCTCGGATCCGCGAGCAGAGAGAAAATTAGTTTTCATGCTCTCATTTCAGATTTGAGATTTCAGATTTCAGCTTGGATCCCAATTTTTTGAAATCTGCCGTCGACAATCTGTAATCCTAAATCCGCTGCTTATGGGATGGGAACCATTCGAGGTGAAAGCTCGAAGCGAGGGCTTTCAGGTCATCGCCGGGCTGGATGAGGCCGGCAGGGGGCCACTGGCTGGGCCGGTGGTGGCCGCAGCCGTCGTTCTTCCCCCAACCCGCAACCTGAAGGGGGTTGCGGATTCCAAGACGTTGACCGCGGACCGGCGGGAGAAGGCTTTCTTCCTCATCCAAAAAAAAGCCCTAGGAATGGGAATTGGCATCGTGGAGGCCGAGGAAATTGATCGGCTGAACATCCTCCGGGCCTCCCTGAAAGCCATGGAACTGGCGCTGCAAGGCCTTTCCCTCTCCCCGGATTGTCTCCTCATCGACGGACTCCACACGCTCAACCTTCCACTGAAACAACAGGCCATTACCAAAGGGGACGGAAGGTGTCTCTCCATTGCCGCCGCCTCCATCGTGGCCAAAGTCACCCGGGACCGGCTGATGGTGGAATACCACGAGAAATATCCTCATTACAATTTCGCCCGGCACAAAGGATACGGGACCCGGGAGCACCTCCAGGCCATCCGGGAGCACGGGTGCTGCCCTATCCACCGCCAATCTTTCCGCACCATTTACCAACTTTCTCTCCTATGACCCAAGATCGGCTCTCCCTCGGGAAAAAAGGCGAGGAATTGGCCATCGCCCAGCTCGAGGCGCTGAAATACAAAATCCTGGAACGGAATTTCAAATGTCCCCTGGGCGAGATCGATATCATTGCCAGGGATAAAAGTACCCTGGTCTTCATTGAAGTTAAAACCCGGGCGACAAAAGATTTCGGAGGGCCGGCGGCCGCAGTCCACGAGCGGAAGCAGCGCCAACTCTCTAAAGTCGCCCTGGTTTATTTGAATCAAAAGAAACTCTTCAATATACCCGCGCGGTTTGATGTGGTGGCCGTGGAACTCATCCCTCCCTACCCCAGAATTGAGGTAATCCGCAACGCTTTCGATCTCTGCTATGAATGATTCGGGAGGGAAAAATCGGGTCCAGGTTGAAGGAAAAAAATCTGGCCCCTGGCCATGAATTTTAGGGGGAAAGACCCGGCTTTCCAGGTCATTTATCTTTAGGTCAATATTTATCCAGGCCGTACATCCGTGCTGCATTTTCGTGCAAGATCATTCGCCCCGCCTTTTCTGCCTGTTTGAAAGTTAGCAGACCGAATCTAACCGCATCACCCAAAGCCTCTGCCAGAGCGAGCTTGGCGGTCTTGGCCGCCAGCCAGGGGATTTCCGGGGTATCGTGGCCGCCGCTTCCAACTATAATCTTGGAGAGAGGCGCGATTCCAATCACCTCCTTGTAGCAATCGACCAGACGCAGGGAAACCCATGGTGTGGTCCAGCTCATGTCCACCCATACATGGGGCAGGGAGTGAGCCAGCTCCGCCGCATGTTGAAGCCATGGATAAGCGGCATGAAGAAAAACGATCCTGGTTTGAAGGAACCTGGGCTGTCTGATGAGGGGGACCAACAAGAAGGGGTCAGCATTCGAAATAGGGCCGTCCCAAAGTCCGCCCGTGCACCCGCTATGGAGGTGAACGGGAATCCTCAAATCCTGACACTGCAGAAGCGTGTGGGTGAAGGCTGCTACATAAAGCTCCTTGTAGGCATCAGAATCCTTAGCTTTGGCGGCCGGAAAGATCGCTTCCGCTTCTGCATCCGAGACCGGCTCAACTCCGAAACCAACCTGTTCAGCCAGATGGCATTTTACCCCGCAAAATCCCTCCTGTTTTGCTGCCCCGCTCAGCCCTTCCTGGTATTCACGTAGGAATTCTTTATAGGAATCGGTTCTCTCGAGCAGATTATCGATAAGCGGGTCCATCTGGAAGAGTCTCATCACTTTTCCGGGGATTAAATCGAGGAGGGGGTCCTTCATGGACAGTCCAGCATCCACAACCGATCCGACGATCCCCGCGTCTTCATATAGTAATCTGACATAGGCCGGAAAGTTTTTGGAAGTTCTCCGGCTCCGTTCGGCAGCGACTGCCTCCAACTCATCTGGACAGCCTAATAGCTTGGATAGCTGGCAAACCATGGTTTGGATAACCCCCATATGACGCAAGTGATACCGGAGTTCATCCGTAGTTCCCCAGAGTTTAGCCTTTTTGACCCCCTCTTTGGGGATATCGCCCATTCCATGGAAAAAAACCTTGGCGAGCGAATCCGCATCCAGGGTAACCTTCTCGAGGTCAAAGGGATGGCTGTGGTTATCGATGATCGGGACCTCACTGAAATCGAGCATACTCATGCACCTCTTTTCCATTTTTGGGGGGTTAAAGCCATTGTGAAATCCTGGAATCGGATTTGTCAATTGGGATTTTGATCTTTGATATTTGAATTTTCTCCGGTATTCTATCGGTAATGGACCAAGACATTCTTCGAGATCAGGAAGGCTTCCGGCAGCAGGTTATTGATGCCCTCTCCAAGGAGCCTGTAGATTATGTGGAACAGTTTGCCTTTATCAAGCGTGAGAAGGAGACGCAGGAAAACTTTTCCGGAGGAGGGGTTCTCTTGCCGCTGTTTTTTGGGGAAGGGGGGAATTGGGGAGAAGCGGGACCCGGCGAGTATGTCTTCCTTCTCAACAAGCGCTCCAAACAGGTCCTTCAGCCCGGAGACCTCTGTGCGCCCGGCGGAGGAATTCATCCTTTTTGGGATTCCTTTACCCAAAAAATCCTTCAATTCAAACTCCTGCCCGGAGTTGGAGGACCCGGATTGAAACTGGCCAAGAAAAGAGGGAAAGAGGTTTACGAAAAGATACTCTTTCTCCTGGGGAATGCCCTGCGGGAGAGCTGGGAGGAGTTACGGCTGAGCCCGTTTAATGTGGAATTTCTCGGCCCGCTGCCGACCTACTCCCTTTCAAGCCGGAGATGGATCATCTTTCCTCTTGTGGGAAGAGTAAAACGCTCTTGGCAACCTAAACTCAGCTGGGAAGTGGAAAAGATCGTTCCCATTCCTCTATCCGCTTTTTTCAAACCGGGAAACTACGCCGTCTATTCCCTGGAAGTCCCCGAAAAGTTGGTCGCACACGGCATCCCCAGTCCTTGGGAGTTTCCCTGTCTGGTCCATCGGGAGAAGGGCGAAGAAGAGATCCTCTGGGGAGCCACTTTCAAAGTGATCCAGACTTTCTTCCAGATCGTCTTAGGATTCTCTTTGCCCTACCCGGATGGCGGTCAAGTCATCCGCCGGCCGCTGGCTTCAAACTATTTGACCGGGAGGGAAGAGTTGTAGCTCAAAACCGAATGCCCGAAATTGGTCTCCCTTTTTCGCTTGACAGAAAAAGAGCATAGATTATAGTCTTTTTGGGTAAATTTCATTCATCCAGGGAACCGGATGGAGACTTTGTCTTTTTCTCTGAGCGAGATTCCCTGAAAGGTCTTGGAGAATTTCTCTCCGGTAAAGGAGATTCCAGAAGGAGCCGACTTCAAACCTTCATCGGCTGCCTTACTTTCCGATCGCGGTCAGAAAGAACAAGGATCCCTCCCTTGTCTCAGCCACCAGCGGATATGCTTGGGCTAAGGACAAGCCCTTAAGGGAAAGGAAATTTCTTATGGATGCCATTGGGTCCACCATCGTCATTCAGGTCCTTCATGGTTTGGCCTACGGAATGCTCCTCTTTTTGGTTGCCTCCGGCCTTACCCTGGTCTTTGGCATGATGAGCGTTCTGAACCTGGCTCATGCCTCCTTCTACATGCTGGGGGCCTATTTCTCCTACCAGATGCTCAAGTGGGTCGGGAATTTCTGGATTGGCCTGATCCTATGTCCGATTCTGGTGGGCTTGCTGGGAATCCTGATGGAACGGTTTCTCCTCCGGCGGGTCCATGCGAGTGGCCACGTGCAGGAATTCGTTCTAACCGCTGGAATCGCCTTTGTGGTCATGGAAGTGGTGAAGTGGGTCTGGGGGACAGAACCTCTCCCCGTGCCCATCCCCGCCGCTCTATCCGGCTCGCTCAATATCGTGGGAAACGTATACCCGGCCTACCGCCTTTTCATCCTCTTCTTCTCCATCGTGGTCCTGGCCTTTATGGCCTACATCCTGATGAAGACCCGTCTGGGCATTACGGTTCGCGCAGCCGTTGCAGACCGGGACATGGTCAGCGCCCTGGGGACGAATACCCCCTTCGTCTTCATGCTAGTCATGGGCATCGGGACCTGGCTGGCAGGGCTGGCCGGGGTCATCGCCGGGCCCTTCATCAGCACCTACCCTGGCATGGCCGGAGAGATCTTGGTGGATTGCTTCGTGGTCACCGTGACCGGAGGGCTTGGGAGCCTGGTCGGGGCGGTTGTTGCTTCTTTTCTCATTGGGCAGCTCTCCTCGTTCGGGATCCTTCTGATTCCCCGTTTTGCCATCGTCTTTGCCTTCCTGCTCATGGCTATCGTCTTGATCATTAAGCCCTCCGGGCTCTTCGGAGAAAAGGGGAGGGTCTCATGAAAACGAAAAAGGGATTGCTGCTGGCCGTCGCCTTTGCGGTCTTTTTGATCCTATTTCCTTTCTTTGCCCCGAAATTCCAGTTGCGCATGTTCACAGAAATCATAATCCTTACCCTCTTTGCCATGACCTGGAAGATGATGCTCAATGAGGGAGGAATGTTCTCCTTCGGCCATGCGGTCTATTTTGGGTTAGGGGCTTACGCGTCCGTGCTCGGGTGGCTGCATATCCCCGGGCTCTCTTTTTTGAGCGGCATTCTCCTGGGGGCCCTGGTCTCGGCCCTGGTGGCTTTCCTCCTGGGTGCCTTCCTGGTGCGGATGAGCGGGACGTATTTCGCCCTTCTGACCCTGGCTTTCAATCAGCTCATCTGGGCCATCGTGTGGAAATGGCGCGATGTGACCGGGGGGGACGACGGATTGGGGAAGTTTCCCAAACCGGACCTCTTCGGCCTGGCCATGAAAAATCCGGTGAGCTTCTATTATGTGGCCTTGGTCATCATCGGTATCGGCCTCTATATCTGCTGGTACTTCACCAAAACCCCCATGGGCAACGTGGCCCTATCCATCAAATCCAACGAGGAGCGGGCCAAGTTCGTGGGATTCAACGTGCAGGCCACGAAGCTGATCTTTTTGACTCTCCTGGGTTTCCTGGCGGGGATTTCAGGGGCTCTCTACGCCCAGTTCCAGGAATTCATCGCCACCAGCGTGATCGATGGGATGATGTCCACCAACGTCCTCTTCATGGCTTACATCGGCGGCACCGGCTTTTTCTGGGGCCCTATCATCGGCTCGGGCATTTTCGTCTACCTTTCGGAATATCTGAGCAGCTTCACGGACCGGTGGGAGTTGATCCTGGGCCTGATTTTCATCGCCGTTGTCCTCTTTGCCCCCCAGGGAATCATGGGGGTCGTGCGGAAGAAAAAATAAGGGGGGGAAGCCATGGCCGAAACGGCCGGGAAATTGGGGAATCCTATTTTGCAGCTACAAGGCATCTACAAGGATTTTGAGGGGCTGGAAGTCCTCTTCGGAATCAATCTGGCGATCCAGCAAGGAGAACGGCATGCTATCATCGGGCCGAACGGGGCGGGGAAGAGCACCATTTTCAATATCATAACTGGAAAGTACCTGCCCAGCAAAGGCAACATCTTTTTCAAAGGACAGGATGTCACCGGGACCTCCCCTTACAAACTGAACCGGCACGGGTTGGCGCGCTCTTTTCAGATCACCAATATTTTCCGGACCATGACCGTTTTTCAGAATGTGCGCAATGCGATTCTTTCCAGGAATAAAATCCGTTACAATCTGTTCTCCCGTCTGGATCGGATGATGAACATCCAGGAACAGACCGATGAGGTCCTGGAGCAGATCGGGCTGCTGGATCGAAAGGACGTGGTGGCAGGGCTCCTTTCCTATGGCCAGCAGCGGGCCTTGGAGATCGGGCTGACCATTGCCACGGAGCCCGAGCTGATTCTCCTGGATGAGCCCACGGCGGGCATGTCCTCCGAAGAAACCCGCGAGGCGGTGAAGCTTATCGGGCGGGTCACCCAGGGGAGAACCTTGATCATCGTTGAGCACGACATGGAGGTCGTCTTCAGCTTGGCCGACCGGATTACGGTTATCTATTATGGAGAGATACTGGCCTCGGGCCCCCCCGATGAAATCCGGCAGAACCAAAAGGTAAAAGACGCTTATCTGGGGGAGGAAAAGGAGGAATAGCCCATGTTACTGGAGATCCAAAACCTGAACACTTTTTACGAGCAGAGTCACATCCTCCAGGGAATCTCCCTGAATATCGATACCGGAGAGATCGTATGCCTCCTAGGACGGAACGGGGTGGGTAAAAGCACCACTCTTAAGTCCATCATCGGCTTAGTCTCCCCCCAGTCCGGGGAGGTTCTCTTCAAAGGGCGGAACGTGGCCGGTATGCCGCCCTTCGATATAGCCAAGATGGGGGTGGGCTACGTCCCCGAAGATCGGAGGATTTTTCCTACTCTGAGCGTCAGGGAAAACCTGATCATGGGGATCAAACCCGGCCAGAAGAGCAACGGAGACGGCTGGAGCGTGGAAAAGGTATACAAATACTTCCCGGGTTTGCAGGCCCGGGACAAGCAGAAGGGCGGCTTCCTCTCCGGTGGCGAACAGCAGATGCTGACCATCGCCCGGACCCTCATGGGCAACCCGGAAGTCCTCCTGGTTGATGAGCCGACCGAAGGACTGGCTCCGCTGATTGTAAAGACAGTGGAGCAGGTGATCCAGGACATCCACCAGCATAACATTCCCATTCTTCTGGTGGAGCAGAACATGCGTGTGGCCCTTCGCCTCGCGGGGCGAATCTACGTCATGTCGAAGGGCAAGATTGTCTTCCATGGGACGAGTCAGGAATTAAAAGAGGCCCACGAGGTTCGTGAGAAGTACTTAGAGGTTTAAGGGCAAAGGTCTAGGACACCAGCGGCCCGCTGGGGATGAAGGTTTTCCCGCTGGCCGTTCCAAAAAACCCAAGAGAGGAGAGAAAGAATGGCCAAAAGAGTCCTTTTATTTGTTTTTTTAATAGCTTTATTCACCTCGCCGGGCTGGGCTCAGGACACGGTAACCATGATTCAGTTGGACCCCCTGTCTGGACCCTTCAAAGATGTGGGTGACCTGTCCATTGCCGGAGTTCAGTTCTTGGTCGATGAAGTCAATGCCGCCGGCGGCCTTTTGGGGAAGAAGATCAAGTATATGCCCGAGGACAGCCAGCTCAAGCCCGACGTGGCGGTGCGTAAGGCCACCAAAGCGATCATGGAAGATAATGCCAAAATCATTCTTCAGCTCAGCTCCACCGCAGTGGCCCGGGCCTTGATGGATGTGGCGGAGAAAAACAAAGTCATTTTCGTAACCCTGGGGGCCGAGTCGGATTTCCTCACTGGCAAGGATTTCAATCCATATTTTTTCCGGACCTGTTTTACCACCGCGAATCGTTCCAAGTCCTATGCGGAATTCTTCAAGACCAAACCCTGGCGGAAGGTTTACCTGATCAACATGGACTATGCCTTCGGCCATGCCGTAGCCGACGACTTTAAGGTCACCATGAAAAAAGAAATCCCGGATCTAAAGATCGTGGGAGAAGATTACCATCCCCTGGCGACTAAGGACTTCGGGCCTTACATCAGCAAGATCCTGGCTTCTGGCGCTGAAATCATCTTCACCGGAAACTGGGGAACGGACCTCGAAGTCCTGATCCGCCAAGGAACCCAAATGGGGGTGAAGACCCGGTACGCAACTTATTTCCTGGATGACCGAGTCCGTCTCTCCAACATTGGCGAGTTCGCCGTGGGGAGCTTTGTAAACAGCACCTATCTTCCCACCATCGACACCCCGCAGAATAAAGGCTTTTTGGAACGATGGCACAAGAAGAATAAAGACACCAAAGACCCCTGGCCCACCGCCCAAATCGGGTACGGCTATAACGGGGTGAGCTTCCTCTTCGAGGCGATCAAAAAGGCCAAGTCCTTTGATGCCGATGCGGTCATCAAGGCCTGGGAAGGCATGGAATACGGAAGCCTGGTGGGCAAGCAGATCATGCGGGCCTGCGACCACCAGATCTTGATGCCCGGGCCCGTCGGCGAAATCCAGGCTAAATCCAGCCTGTTCCCTTTCCCCTTCCCCGGAGCGCCGCTGATGGTTCCTATGGACAAGGTGGCAGTCCCCTTCAAAGAAACAGGGAACCCGAGATGCAAATGAAGGATTAATATTTGTTATGGGATGCTCGTAGGGATGGGAGGCCTTGTTCTTTCCATCCCTTTTTCATGCAGGAGAAAGGAGAAAAAAGGAGAATATGGCCATCAAAAAAATCAGTGTGATCGGTTTAGGGACCTTGGGAACCCAGATCGCCATCCAGGCGGCTTACTATGGTTATGAGGTTCGCGGGTATGACCAGGACCCTCAGACCTTCCAGAAAACCATCCAGAAGATTAAAGGGATGATGAAATTTCTGGGCAAAAACCCAACCATGGGTGCGGAAGAGTGGGAGAAGGGAGCCGGCAAGGTCAAACTGGCCAAAGATTTGGCTGAGGCGGTAAAGGATGGAGAATTGGTCATTGAGGTGGTGCCGGAAGTCCTCGAACTGAAGCGAAAAGTCTGGGGTCAGATCGATTCCCTGGCTCCGAAAGGGGCTCTTTTAGCCACGAACAGCTCTTCCATTCCCGTCTCCCGGATCGAAAGCGCCACCCAAAGGCCGGAGAAATGCATGAACATCCATTTTTACCAGCCGGCAGTCGGCTGGAACATCGTAGATATGATGGGCGGAACCCAAACCCTTCCGGAGACTCTGGAGACGGCCAAGCAATTCATCCGGTCCATTCAGTGCATTCCGCTGACCGTGAAAAAAGAAATCCTGGGCTTCTGCTTCAATAGCGTTTGGCGGGCGATCAAGAGGCAAACCCTTTATCTATGGGGTGAGGGATTTGTCGACTTTCGGGATATTGACCGGGCCTGGATGGTGATGTTTACTCCGACTCATGGGCCGTTTTTCCTGATGGACCTGGTTGGCCTGGACGTGGTCTACGACATCGAAATATCCTACTACAACGAATCCAAGGACCCCAAGGATTATCCGCCGAAGGCGCTAAAGGACATGATCGAGCGGAAAGAACTGGGGGTGAAAACAGGAAAAGGTTTTTACACGTATCCGAACCCGGAGTTCGGCCGGCCCGAGTTTTTGAAGGGTAAATAGCGGGCGCGATGGGAAATGATGGGAGAAGGAAGGCCGGCATATAGCCGGAATATAGGGATGGTGGAAGGATGGAATTTGGGCTTATGCAAATTGGCGTAAAAACCGGCATTCCATCCTTTCACCCATCCATCAATCCTCTTTTCCCTCGAGTGAAGCAAACTCTTTGAGCAGTTCCTTCTGACGCATGTTCAGCCTGGAAGGAACTTTGACCGTCACCTGGATGTGCTGGTCTCCCTTCCCATATCCGTCCAGATGAGGGATGCCCATTCCGCGCAGGGTGAAGACCTGGCCGCTCTGGGTTCCGGGCGGAACGGTGATTTTTTTGGTTCCGTTGAGGGTCGGGATTTCAATCTCTTCTCCCAGTGCGGCTTGGACAAAAGAAATAGGAATCTGGCAAAGAATATCATCCTCCCGTCGCTCAAAGAAGGAGTGGGGCTCTACGTGTAAAATGACGTAAAGATCCCCGGGCCGGCCTCCCTTTTCGCCCTCTCCGCCCTCTCCCGAAACTCGTAGACGACTCCCTGAATCCACCCCTGCCGGAATCTTCAAAGGAATTTTCTTAGTTTTTTTCACCCTCCCCGTTCCCCTGCAATCCGTGCAGGGATGGGGGATAAAAAACCCCTGTCCCCGGCAGCGGGAGCAGGTTGTTCGCAGGGTAAAGAACCCCTGAGTATGGGAAATCTGGCCGGTTCCTTTGCAGGAGGAACAGGTTTCTCTCTTGGTGCCCGGTTTTATGGCGGTTCCCTTGCAGGTTCCGCAGGTTTCCGGACGTTCGATATCAATCTCCATCTCCTTGCCTAGGGCCGCGTCCATGAAGGAGACGGTCAGATCATAGCGGAAGTCAGGCCCTTTCCTTGGCCCGGGCGACCTGCGGCGGCCGGTGCCGAATCCGAAGAAATCCTCGAAGATGTCGCCAAAACTGGAGAAGATGTCTTCAAAACCGGCAAAGCCGGAGAATCCCGTCCGGCTGATGCCTTCGTGTCCGTACCGATCATAGAGCTCACGCTTCTCCGGGTCTCGGAGAACCTCGTATGCTTCGGATGCCTCTTTGAACTTTTCCTCTGCGGCTTTATCCCCGGGATTCCGATCCGGATGATGCTGGAGGGCCAGCTGGCGGTAGGCTTTCTTGACGTCCGTTTCATTGGCGTTCCGGGGCACGCCCAGGATTTCGTAGTAATCTCTCTTCACCATTTTAGAAAGTGCTTCCTCCTTAAAAATATTAACATTCTCGCTGTTAATGTCAAGTTGGAGGGGTTGGAGAAGGATCTGAAGCGGCGCTTCTTTTCCAGAAAAAAAATAGGGGCGGTTCACGAACCGCCCCTGCTAGGCCAATAAAGAGATTGGAAATTTTGAGGAAAGTCAAGTCATCTTGACCACAATGTCGCCGATCAAGTTGGCGGCTTCATCCCCTCGGTCGGCGGCATTGGAGAGATGACGGTAGATTTCCCGCATTTTTAGCATATAAACCGTATCCGTACCCTTGAAAAGTTCGGCCAGGGCCCGGTGGTAGGCGTTCTCCATTTCATTCTCTGCGGCCTTAGCCTTGGTGGCGTGCTCCAGAGCGATGTTGGGATATTTCTGGATCAGGCGGATGGAATCGCTCAGCTCCCGGGCCGACTTGCGCAAGATGTCGATCATCTGGGCTACATGGCTGTTGGGTTTTACTTCATAGATTTCCATCTCGTCCACTGTGCGGTCGGCATAATCCATCACGTCGTCGATGGCCCGCGATAAAGAGAAGATATCGTCCCGGTCAAAAGGGGTCACAAAGGTCTGGTTGAGTTCTTCGATCAGGATGCGTCTCAACTCATCCGCCTCCTTCTCGATTTCCTTCACCCTTTCCCGCTTGGCGTCCACTCCCCCTTGGGCCCAGGCATGTAGGGCGTCGAGTCCTTCGAGGACTTTTTGCGCCTGGGCATGCAGCATTTCACAGAAATCGCATTTCTTCTTCTGAAATAAGGCCATTTCGGGTTCCCTGATTTGATGGAGAGTGCATATAATATGCCAGATATGATTTTTTGTCCAGAAAAATCAAAATAGGCCCTTGAAAAAGAGATAAAGAACGGCGGAGAGAATAGCCGACCCCGGAATCGTAATCATCCAGGTAAGAAATATTTGTTTCCCCACTCCCCATCGCACAGAACCGAATCCCTGGGCCGACCCTGCCCCCAGAATGGAAGAAGAGACAATCTGAGTGGTGCTCACAGGGAAACCAAGGAGCGAAGAAAGATAAATGATGATCGAAGCGCAGGCCTGAGCGCTGAACCCGTGGACGGGTCTTACCTTGTACAATTTTGTCCCCAGGGTCTTCATGATGCGCCATCCCCCGGAACTCACCCCCAGAGCCAGGGCCATAGAACAGATTAAGATTACCCATTTGGGGACGTAGAAGGAATATTCGGGGAGAGGCTCGTAAATCTTCCCCATCAGGTCCGGAGAAATCTTATGGAATATGATGAGGGAGAGGCTGATAATGCCCATACCTTTTTGGGCGTCATTGGTGCCGTGACTCAGGGCCAGGGTAATCGAGGTCAGAATCTGGAGCTGTTTAAGGCGGGGGTTCGCCCGACTGGGCTTTGAATCCTGGAAAAGAACCAAGACTTTTTGGGTCAAATAGCGGCCAGCAATAAGACCGATTACCGGCGTAAGGACGAGGATGGCCAGGACTTCGGCGACCTTGATCCAATCAATCCATTCTCCTCCGGAGCCCGCCAAAACGGCCCCCACCAATCCTCCGATTAGGGCATGAGAGGAACTGGAAGGCATGCCGAAGTACCATCCACCCAGATTCCAGAGGATCGCCCCGCAGACCGCCGCGAATATAACCGGCGCGGTGATGTATTGGGGGTTCACGATCCCTTTGCCCAGAGTCTGAGCCACCGCCGTTCCCAGAAACCATGCGCCGATGAGCTCGAAGAGGGCGATCAAGAAAATGACCTTGCGGGGTTCCATAGCTCCGGTGATCACCGGAGTGACGACCATGTTGGCGCAGTCGTTGAACCCGTTGCTGAATTCGAAGACGAGGACGATGGCAATCAGCAGGATCGCCGTGGTCAAGACGTTGAATTCCAAAAAATCACGCTCCGTAAGCCTGGCGTAATACCTGGACCGTGTGAAGGGTTTTCACTCCGGTGTGAAACCCGATCTGCAGCCGGCAGGCTTCGCAATCGGAGATGACAGTGCGGGCTTTCGATGAACGGATGGCCCGGAACAGGTCTTCCCCCACCTCCCTGGCAATGGCATACTTTTCCTGTTTGTAGCCATAGCTTCCGGCCAATCCACAGCACCCTTCGGGAAGCTCAATTACCCTCAATCCTGGGATCAGGGAAAGAAGCTCCAGAGCCGGCAGCCCAATCTTCAAAGCCCTCAAGTGGCAGGGGACATGGTAGTAGAAAGTCTCCTGGGTCTCCTGAAACCGGGTGTCTAGTTTACCCTCTTCGTACAGCTGCAGAAGAAACTGGCATATTTCAAAGACATGATCCTTGAGCAGCGAAGCGCCGCGGAGGCTCAGGAGTGTTTCATATTCTTCTTTAAGAGTCATTCCGCAGCTTGGGGAAGAGAAGACCACTTCGGTTCCCCCCTCGATCGTTTTTCGCAGGGATTCGACATTTCTTTCTCCCAGCCGAGAGGCGAGTTCGAAAAACCCATTACTGATAAGGGGAAGGCCACAGCATTCCTGCCGGGGGAGGTTAACCCGGAACCCGTTCTTTCCCAAAACCTCGACCACGGCCAATCCAAGACCCGGATCGATATAATTGGTATAACAGCCGTGGAAGTAGGCTATGGGATCCCCCTTTTTCTGGGGATGGGATTGGAGTCTTTGGGCAAAGGTCCTGCGGCGATAGGCAGGCATGGGAGTGCCCCGGGCGATTCCCAGTCCCCGGTCGAGAAGCCACCGGAAAAATCCCCATCCGAACACCCAGTTAGAGATCGGGGTGGCCCAGCTTCCCAGTTTCTGCAGAAGGTAAGCGTGGCCGAGGAGCCAGTCCCTGAAAGGGGGCTTGCGGGTCTTTTTCCAGGCCAGGCTGGATTTAATGTGCAGGTCGGGAATGGGTACGTTCTGCGGGCAGACCCGCTCGCAGACCTTGCAGTAGTCGCAATACTCCAGCCACTCCAAGGGAATGGACTTCCTCTGAAGGCGGAAACGTTCCGCATCCGGTCCGGCCAGCTTGGGCCCGGGAAAAAGCCCCGTGGCCTTCAGCACTGGACAGTAGGCGTTACAGATGGAACATTTGATACACTGATCGATATTGGGTTTCATACTTATTTTCGCACAACAGAGACACAGAGAACACGGAGAAAGCTTTCCACAAAATTCACATCACTAAAATGGATTCATGAGGATGGATTCAATTTCTATGCCTTTTGAATCCCTTTTACCTTTATGCCCTCTGTGTCTCTGTGGCGAATCCTTTTCTTGCGCAGGCTGCGGCGAATTGACCAGCCACATAACCCGTAGCGATGGCCACGCCGCCTCCGGATTTCTCGGCCATGGAATCGCCATGGGCCAGGATCCCTCCGGCAGCATAGAGGTTTTGATAAATCACCCGGCCTTCTGAGTCGGCCGGCTGGAGATTCTCATTCACTTCTACCCCGAAAGAATTGAAGGGCTGGCCGATGGAGGTCAGGAGTTGGGCGCTGAACCATTCCTTCCGATTCTGCGGGTATTGGACCGGAAGGTCGAAGAGAGTCTCGAAAATCCTGTTCCGTTGCGCATCGAGCCCCCCGCCCACAAATTTACCGGTGGCCAGGACATAGGCGGATGCCCGGTAGACCGGGCTTTTCCTTGCCTCTCCGAGAGCGATGCCCTGAATCTCCCCTTTCTCCAAGATGGGCTTCAATGCCGAAAGACCGATGATGACGCGCACCCCTTTTTCCTGGAGGTGCGCCCTCATCAAGTTATAAAGGCGGAGACCCGGGATGGAAGGAGGGGGCAGGGAAACTTCAAAGATATCGGTTCCAAGTCTTTTTTGGAGGTCGCCCCAGGCCGACTGGGAGGAGAAATACCCAAGGACCGCAGGCAACCCGAGTTTCTCCCCGCTTTTCAACAGTGGTTGGACCTCCCGTGCGACTCGTTCCCTGAATTCTTCCCCATCGAAAGCTCTGGCCAGGTTCAAACTGTTCAGCGCCTTTCCCTCCAATTTCACTCGGGTCAGGGTTTCAGCCCGAAAAGAAGGGGCGATTTTGCCCCGGGCCCGCCAGAGATTCAGGTTTTCAGACGCCAGGCAGGCGGAAAAATCCTTGAGCCCTTCGAATCCCAGAAGAAGGACCCTTCCTGGTAAGGATAGAACCCCGTTCTTCATGGTTTCCGGAACTAGGCAGGTGGGATGATAAGTTCCCAGAGCAGTAGGGATCAACACGCTGGCATTGAACTCCCCCGCGTAAGGGAGGCCGTTCGAAAGGGTCAAGTTCTGGAATCGAGCGAGCGCTGAGAGAATGCTTTCATTCCCCAGCCTTGAGTAAGGGTGCGCGGGGTTCGCCCTTCTAAGTTCACCCAAGTTTTCGAGGGGAGAGGAGGCTGGAGCGGCGGAGGATTCAGGAAAATATCCCAGCCCGTCGATGCAACCGCTCGTCAAAGGAAGCGAGCCCATGCCCTTGGCCAAGATCAAAACCCGGGAGCCCTTCTCCTGGGCCGCTTCAGCGGCCATGAGTCCGGCCAGCCCCGCTCCAATGACGATAACATCATAGAACATAAAGGGTCCTGGGTTTCAGGAGGTCAAGGATTCGATGGCAAGGGCAAGAAAAAAGCTTTTCGCTTGGTCCCTTGAATCCTCTTTCTTATAAGTGGTCTAAATTGAACAGCTCCGAGTACAGAGCCTGGATCAACTGTTCTTCCTTGAGCTGGGGGCCCCATAGGATCGGACGGGTTCCTTTCCAGCGCTCTTCGAGGAATTTTTTGAGAACGTCAAGAGATGTGCCCTGGGTTATTTTCCCGGTTTCCGCCAAGAGCGCGGTCAGCCGTGGAGAGCAGAATCCTCCCTGGCAGGGGCCCATCCCGGCCCGGGTTCGCTCCTGCACTTCTTTCAAAGTTGGGAATGGGAGTTTCTTAATTTCTTCCAGGATCTCTCCGCGGGTGACCAATTCGCACTCGCAGAGGATTTCCGAAGAAGACCCGGAGCCGGAAATCCGGCTCAGTCTGGATCCCAGATCATGAAAAGAGTATTCTCTGGGAAAGGGGAGAGGTTTTTCCGCTGTGACGCAGGGCGCGTTCTTTCCCATCTCCTTGCATATGGCATCTACGGTTCGCTCGGCCATCAGACGATAGGTAGTAAGCTTGCCCCCCACAATGGAGAAGAGCCCTTTTACCCCGACCGCGTTCCCATGGTTGAGTAGGAGAAAATCTCGGCTGATGGTTCTTGTATCCCCTTCGGCTTCCCGGGCTCCGATGAGCGGTCTTACCCCGGCGTAGGCTCGGATGGCCCGAGTGACGCCGGCGACAGGGATTACCATTTCCCCCTCGGAGAGAAGAAGGTCTACTTCCTCCTCGCTTGCTGACGGGTCCTCAATCTCCACCGTCGCCAGGGAGGTCGTTCCGAGAATCAGCGCCGGCCCGTGGGGAACAAAGATATCTCCATTCGAGGGGGGTCGGCAGCGGTTGATCACAGTGTTGACCAGACGCTGGTTAAGGACAATGAGGGTTCCCTTGGAAAAGACGACCTCCAGACGGGCCCCGGCCATGCGGGCAATTTTTCCGGCCCATACCCCGGCGGCATTCACGATAAAACGGCAGCCGATCTGAAATTTCTCTCCCGTCCGGCTGTCTTCGGCTGTCAATCCTCGGACGGCGCCTTTTTCGGTTTGAATAGCCACAACTTCCCGATAAGGAAAGGCCTTCGCCCCGAGTTGTAAGGATTCTTCAACATTGGCGCGAATCAGCCTGAAGGGATCGATGGCCCCGTCCGGAACCCGGATGGCCCTAACAATGCGGGGGGAAAGAGCGGGTTCTTTCTGCAGAGCATCTGCCGCGGGCAATTCTTCCGCGGGGATTCCGATTTCTTCGCAGGCCTTGAGGAATCGGTCCGGATAATCCGGCGGGTCATGGGGTGTGGAAAGGAAAAAACCCCCTGTGTCCTCGACACAGGGGGTGGCGATCTTTTTGAGAATATAATTTTCGCGGATACATTCCCGACCGGATTCAGGGTCTTTGACCGCGTACCGGCCACCACTGTGTAGGAGGCCGTGATTTCGGCCCGAGGTTCCGCTGGTGAATTCTTTTTTCTCCAGGAGAATCGTATCGATGCCCCGCAGGGCAAGGTCGCGAAAAACACCTGCCCCCGTGGCTCCCCCGCCAATGACGACCACTTCAGTTTTCATAAGAAGAACAGCCTTCAGCCATCAGCTATTCGCGATCTGCTAAGACCAAGGCAAGATTTATTCGGCTGAAAGCTGACGGCTGACAGCTTATTTCAATATTTCCGCTACGCTCTCCCAGACATAATCCGGTTGAATATCGGATTTCTTCAGGCTACCCCGAGCGGTCACGCCGGTAAGAACCAGAGCGGCGGCCATACCTGCCTTTTTTCCCATCGCCATGTCGGTTTCCAGACGATCGCCCACGAGGATGCAATCCTGAGGACGAAGGCCCATGTAATCCATGGTTACCCGGATCATGACGTCCGAGGGTTTTCCCACGATCGTCTCGACCTTCTTTCCCGTAGTTCCCTCCACGGCCCCGATCATAGCCGCGCAGTCCGGAATTTCACCGCCTTCCACAGGGCAGGTCCGATCCGGATTGGTGGCCACGAAACGGGCCCCTTTTTTAATGGCCTGGAGAGCAATATTGAGCTTGCGATAATCGAAGGTTCGATCGAAGGAAGCGATCACATATTGAATTTCTCCCGCCTTTTCGCTAACCCGGAAGCCGGCTCGAACCATTTCTTCAATGAGCGGGGTCTCGCCAATCACGTAAATAGTCGCTCCCGGCGCTTCCCTGGAAAGCCAGAGGGCCATGACCAAAGAGGAGTTTATGACTTCCTCGGGTCGAGTAGGAATTCCCAGACGGGTCAACTTGTCCGCATATTCTCCCCGAGTCTGGAGGGGCTTGTTGGAAAGGTAAACGATCTTCTTGGAAAGGGACTTTAATCTCTTGATCGTTTCCCTGGCCCCAGGGATCAGCTTTTCCCCCAAGTAGATCGTTCCATCCAGATCAAAGAGGTAACCCAAAAAATGCAGGGCATCCATGAAGACTCTGTTTCTCCATAATTTCACCGACCTATATTTAAATTTATTTGCCAGGATGAGGTCTTGTCAATGATAAAATACCGCGGGATCATTAGAAAAATCTGAATCCACTGGCCCGGTGCATTTCTATTGACAATCCCTTTACCCTAAGCTATTTTTACAGCGATTGGAGGTTCCCGGTAGTTTGCCGGAATCAATTATTTCACCTCTTCAAGGAGGACAAGGAAAATGAAGCGAAAATTGATATTAGGAATCTTTTTGTCTGTCTTTTTGCTCCTGCCTTTTTCATTTGCACAGGCCCAGTCGATTGAAAATGAACTCTACCTGATCACCCCGGTTTCCAAAGATGTCCATGATCCTGCCCTCAATGCCTTTGCCGCCTATGCCAAGAAAAAATGGAACATGGATGTGAAGACCAGCGCTATTCCCAAGGGGACTCCGGTGGCCTACGGACAGATCCTGGAATGGAAGGGCAAACCCCAGGCAGATATTTTCTGGGGAGGCGAAGGGACTCTCTTCGATGCCCTGGCCGTGGAGGGGCTTCTGGAGCCGGTAAAGATTCCCAAGCAGATGTGGGATGAGATTCCCGCCACCATCGGAAAGCCTGTGGGGTTGCCCCTGAAAGACCCGAAGAGGTTCTGGGTGGGAACCACCCTGGAGCCTTACGGTCTGATCTACCAGCCCAAATTGTTGAACCGGATGGGGGTGGAAATCAAAGACTGGGATGACCTCCTGAATCCCAAACTCAAAGGGCAGATCGCCCAGTGTACTCCCGATCGGTCGAGCTCCAGCCACGCCAGCTATGAAGTGATGCTTCAAACCTACGGCTGGGAGAAGGGCTGGGAGTGGTTGAAAAAACTGGCTTCCAACACCGGCATATTTACCGCTCGGTCCCGCGACGTTCCCAATGTTGTGGCCAAGGGGGAATTTGCTGTCGGGTACGCGGTTCCCAGCTACATGGCTTTTGCCGAGGTCTTGGCCGGGTATGACGTCATGTATGTGTACCCCAAAAATGCCTATGTGACTCCCGAACCCATGGCGGTTCTCAAGGGGGCGCCCCATCCCAAAGCGGCCCATGCTTTCATCGAATTCTTGCTTACCGAAGAGGGGCAAAAACTCTTCGCCGAACTCGGCCTCTATCCCATCACTCCGAAGTTCAAAGTCCAGGGACCGCCGGGCTCCAAACAGGAAATGACCGTGAAATTCACCGGTGGGATGAGGTCTTTCTTCGACATTCCGGTGGGGAACGTGTATGACGAAAAGATTGCCGGCCCCAAGAAAAGAATCGAAGAGGTGAACTCCTACTTCCGCAAGGAGATTGCGGAGAAGCACAAAGACATTGTAAGAAGCAAATGAACTTCGGACTCAGCCCTTTCTTGGTCCCGGAAAAACTCCTCGGGGGATGACCTTGAGGAGTTTTTCCGTTGGTTCAGGGACGAACCGATTGGTTGTTCTATGAATATTCTGCTCAAAGACCTAGTAAAAAGGTTTGGAAACCTGGAGGCGGTGAGCCATATTTCTCTGGAGATTCAGGATGGAGAACTCTTCACCCTCCTGGGACCCTCCGGATGCGGGAAGACCACCCTTCTGCGGCTGATTGGAGGATTTCACAGACCGGATGGGGGAGAGATTTATTTCGGAGACAGACCTGTGGCCCCTATTCCCCCTTACGAGCGGAATATCGGCATGGTCTTCCAAAACTATGCTCTCTGGCCGCACATGACCATCTTTGACAATGTCGCCTACGGCCTCAAACTGAGGAAGTTTTCCAGGGAGGAAATCTCTTCAAAAGTCTCCCGCGCTCTCCAGCTGGTAAACCTGTCCGGACTGGAAAAACGTTACCCCGGGCAGCTTTCCGGAGGACAACAGCAGCGCGTTGCCTTGGCCAGAGCCCTGGTTCTAAACCCGGACGTTCTCCTCCTGGATGAACCCCTGAGCAACCTGGACGCCAAGATCCGCATCCAGGTGCGGGCCGAGATTCGCAAACTGCAGAAGGAATTGGGGATCACCACGATCTATGTCACCCACGACCAGGAAGAAGCGCTGACCCTGTCGGACCGGATCGCAGTGATTGATCGTGGAAAAATGCAGCAGCTGGGCTCACCCCGCGCGCTTTACGCCAAGCCGGAAAACCCCTTCGTGGCCGATTTTATCGGGATCAATAACTTGATACCGGGGGAGGTTCGGGAGGTCCTGGATGGGGAGAAGATGAAGGTTCAAACCGAGGTGGGGTTGATCTTCTGCACCATCGAGCGTCCTTTTAAACCGGGGGACCGTTGCATGGTAACCATCCGGCCGGAGACGGCTTCCATCATCCAGGAGGAAGTTCGGGAAAAAGATACGAATGTTTTGCCAGGCACGGTGAATTTTGCCTCCTACATAGGGAATACGATCCGCTATGACCTGGAAATGCAGAACGGCAAAATCTTCAAGGTGGATATTCAGAATCCCTGGTATCACCAGATTTTGGCCCAGGGGGAAAAAGTATATATTTCCATTCCCCAGCAGATCACTCTGGGAATTCCCATTTCCTGAAGAGAGAGTTTTTCCTTGAGTCCCCAAACCGAAACATCGATCGCGATCCCTCAAGCCCGGCCCTTCGCCGAGATGAAACTCGGGGGTCTGCTCGGGTATTTGGCCATCTGGGCCTTTTTCGGCGTTTTTCTCATCTATCCCCTGATTCGGTTGTTCTATGACGCCTTCACCACCACGGAAGGCGTCCTTACCTTGAATAATTTCTTCGATTTTTTTACCGACTCCTATTATCTCAAATCGCTAGTCAACTCTCTTTGGCTCGGGGGAGCCACGGTCGTAACCACCTCGATCTTGGGTATTACCATCGCCTATCTCCTTCTCCGGTACGAATTCCCGGGCCGCAGGCTTTTCTCCTATCTCACCATCATTCCCATGATCATGCCCCCAATGGTGGGGGTGATGGGGTTTGTCTTCATCATGGGACGGGCCGGGACCCTGAACATAATCCTCATGGATTATCTCGGGTTCGAGAAGCCCATTAATTTCATGTACGGCGTCCATGGGGTCCTCCTGGTGGAAACTCTTCACCTCTTTCCACTCATGACGCTCTCCATCGTCGATGCCCTGGGGAAGATCGACCTCTCTCTGGACGAGGCGGCGGAGAGTGTGGGCTCCAGGGGGCTGCGGAAATTCTGGGACATCACCTTTCCTTTGACGACCCCAGGATATGTGTCCGGCGCCCTTCTGGTCTTCATCTGGACCTTTGCCGACTTCGCCACTCCCCTGGTCGTGGGAGTGGATGACCTCCTCGCTTCCCAGGCCTACCTGAATATAGTCCAGTTTGTGGACCGGCGGCTTTTCAAGATGGGGATCGTGATCTCGGCCATCATGGTCCTTCTGGCGATTCTCTTCCTCATCATCGCCAAGAAATACGTGGCCATCAAAGACTACAGCTCCCTCTCCTACTCCAAGGTCGAAAGGAGAAAAATTTCAGCGTGGGGAAAGGTCCTGGTCATCGTCTTTCTAGTAGCGGTGCTGGTCTTTTCCTTCATTCCCTACCTGGGGATCGCTCTGGATTCCTTTGGCAAAGGATGGGCCCTGACCCCGATCCCGGTGAAGTACACCCTCCAGTACTTCGAGCGAGTGGCGATCGAAACCCCCAAGTTCATTGTCAATAGCCTGCTTTTTTCCGGCATCTCCGTATTGATTTGCATCATCGTGGGAGTCCCCGTGGCCTGGGTGATGGCCCGGACCAAGCTTCCCGGAAAGGATATGCTGGACTCCCTTACCACCTTGATCCTGGCGTTACCCGGCACGGGCATCGGGATCGCCTACATGCGGGCTTTCCGCGATGCCCTGCCTTTCATGGACACCGCCCTGATCGGAATGTGGGTCGTGATCCCCATCGTCCTGGGAGTGCGGCGTCTTCCCTACACGGTGCGGGGAACCTTTGCTTCCCTCCTCCTGGTCCATAAATCCATCGAGGAAGCCGCCGAGTCCGTGGGGGCGACAAAATCCAAAACCTTCAGGGATGTGGTAGCTCCGCTGATCTGGAAAGGAATCATGGTGGGGGCCCTCTACTCCTTTATCCTTGCCCTGCAGGAAGCGTCGGCCACTCTCCTCCTGGTGATTCCCGGCAGGGAGATGATGACCGTGGGGATCTTCAACTTCTACATCGGCGGGTCGGTGAATGAGGCGGCAGCCCTAGGATTTATCCTGATCCTTCTGGGAGCGTTCTGTCTTTGGCTGATCAATCGACTCGCCGGCTCGCGCATGGGCGGAGTATTTGGGTAAAGTGGAAATCGGATTGCGGAATCAGTATTTGAACGCAGATGAACGCAGATTTTCAGGATTTTAGCGCCTAAAATAGAACGAAAAATTTTTTCTGCGTTCATCAATGTAAGTTTATAGCCCATATTTATGGAAAATAAGAAACTCTGGGGAAAGAGGTTTGAGAAAAAACCTTCGGCGCTGGCTGAAGCCTTCACTTCAGGCAGGGACGTGCGAGGAATTTCTCCGGCCGATCAGCGGCTGATCCCTTATGATCTCTGGGGCAGCCGAGCTCATGTGGTCATGCTGGTCAGGCAGAGGATTATCCCCCGGCGGGACGCGAGGCTGCTGGTAACCGGTTTACGAGAAATAGAAAAATATTGGCAAAGGGGAAGCTTTAATCTGGATCCTTCACTGGAAGACGTGCACACCAATGTGGAGGGATGGTTGATTGAGAAGTTTGGAATCGAGGTAGGGGGGAAACTGCACACCGCCCGGAGCCGGAACGATCAGGTCGCCCTGGACATGCGCCTCTACCTAAGGGACTGCAATCTGGGCTTTGTATCCGGCCTTTCCTCCCTGATTCAAACACTCCTTCGCCGGGCGAAGGAGCATCGCGGGGTCATCACCCCTGGATATACCCACCACCAATCGGCTCAGGTAACCACCCTGGGGCATATATGGCTTTCTTTTGCTGGAGCCTTCTCCAGGGATGTCCAGCGTTTTCAGGACTGGTACAACCGGTTTAATGAGAACCCTCTGGGTTCCATGACCGGATACGGTACCACCTTTCCCATTGATCGCTTTCTTACCTCGAAGCTTCTCGGGTTTGACGGTTTGTGCGAGAATTCCCTGGATCCGATCCAGAATCGCTGGGAAGCGGAGGCTGAACTCGGTTTTGCAGTCTCTGCCATGATGAACCACCTGAGCTCTCTCGCCCAGACTCTGATTCTCTTCAGTACCGCCGAGTTCGGTTTCGTCAAGCTGGATGATGCCTACAGTACGGGAAGCTCCATGATGCCCCAAAAGCGTAATCCCGATACGTTGGAGGTGATGAAAGCCAAGGCTTCCGCAGCTCAGGGTTTCCTGGCGTCTCTCCTTTCCATTGGCAAAGCGCTCTTCTTGGGATACAACCGAGACACTCAATGGACGAAGTACTTAATCTTGGACCTTGTGGATGAATGCCTTTCCGCCGCCCCGCTCATGGGGGAAATAATCTCTTCGCTCAAAATAAGCCGGAAAGAAATGGAGGCCCGAAGCCAAGCAGGCTTTATTGCCGCCCCTGAGCTGGTGGAGCAGATGGTCCAAGAGTGGAAAATACCCTTCCGGCAGGCCAAAGGGGCGGTCGAAAAGGCGATCCGCTATGCCGAGAAGGAAGGATTCAAAGTGCTCCCTCTTCCTTTGCTGCAGAAGGCGTCGCAGGAGGAAGGATTAAAGATCAAAATGACTAAGTCTTTTGCCCGAAGATCTCAAAAGGGATATGACTTCATTTCGAAACGAGTCGCTGTCGGAGGCCCTTCTCCTCGGTCCCTGGATCGCAATATTTCTACCTTGAAAAGGACCCTTCAGGAATTCCACCGCTGGCTCAAGCAGAAAGTCACCGAGCAATCCCGTGCTAAAATGAAGCTAGCCCGGATGGAACAGGCCCTTAATTTATAAACCTCAATTCTTTGGAAAGCGAAGGGGCTGGCCTTCTCCTGAATCTCCTACCGCGGAATCAGGGGGTGGGTTCCGTTGGAGATGGCCACCGAAATCCGCCAATCCTGGAAGCCTGCGCGGTTCATTTCGTCCAGTAGGATCGGGAGAAGAATATTCATCCGGGCCACCCGGGTTTCATCGCTGACGATGATGGATATGGACCCTTTGGTGGGGATGATCTAAGAAGAGGGGCCCGGGCGAATGCCCGGGCCGGATCGATAGGTGGGAGATTCTTGCCCACCTTTTTATTACCAGAGCCCTAGGGCCTTCCACCAGGGGAAGCCGACCCCAAACCAGATCACGAGGTTGATGATGGAGACCAGGAGTCCCAATTTCCACCAAGTGCCGAGGTCCACATACCCGGCGTTGTAATAGATGGGAGAAGGGCCTGTTCCGTAATGGGTAATTCCGGCTCCCAGGGCCGAAGCCATTCCAAAGAGGAACACCGTCAGTTGGGGAGGAGCCTGAGCGGCCATGGCAATGGCCAGGAAGGGGGGGAACATGGCGGTTACCTTGGCGGTGACGCTGGCAAAACCGTAATGGCTGTAAAAGTAAACCAGCACCAGAACGAGCAGAGCGGGAAGCCAGGCCAAACCGGTCACGCTGCCGGCGACCGAAGTGGCGACCCATTTCATGAATCCGAGTTGACTCAAGCCCGTGGCCATCATGACCAGGCCGCCAAACCAGATCAAGGCGTCCCAGGCGCCCTTTTCGCCCAGGACATCTTCCCAGCTTATGACTCCGGTCAGGAGCATGACCCCCACCCCGATGAGGGCCACCACCGTAGCGTCGAGCTTGTTCAATTCCGAAGTTACCCAAAGGGCCAGGATCATGAAGAAGACCACCAGCAGAATCTTTTCGCTCCGTTTCATGGGACCCATTTTCTGCAGTTCGGCATGGGCCATCTGAGAAGCCTGGGGCGTTTCCTTGATCTCCGGCGGATAGATTTTATAAAGAATATAAGGTGTAAGGATCAGGCACAAGAGCCCGGGAAGGACCCCAGCAAGGGCCCACATTCCCCAGGAAATGGTTATATTGGCTGTCTTTTTGGCCAGCTCAATGAGAAGCGGGCTCGCCGCTTGCGAGGTCATGAACATGGCGGAGGTCACGATGACCGCTTGGTACTCCATCATCATCAGGTAAGAGCCGATCTTCCGGGCAGTAGCTCCCGGCTCGGACCCGAAGGTGCTGGTCAGACCTCTAACAATGGGATAAATGATTCCCCCTGCCCGGGCGGTATTGGAAGGAGTCGCGGGGGAGAGAACGAGATCGCTGGCCGCGATGGCATAGGCCAGTCCCAGGGTCTTCCGTCCGAAAGCCCGGATGAAGAGATAAGAAATTCTCCTTCCCAGGCCGGTCTTGATAAAGCCGCGGGTCAGAAGAAATGCGGCTACGATCAGCCAGACGGTGTTATTGGCGAATCCTGAAAGGATCTGTCCCACTTTGAGGGTTTCCGTCACGCCGGTCAACATGACGCCGATGATCACCACCGCCCCCATAGGCAGAGGAGTCAAGATCAGCCCCACGATGGTGGCGACAAAAATGGCCAGAAGATGCATGGCCTCCTTCTTGACCCCCGCCGGCGCGGGCCAATACCAGATGATGATCCCGATGGCAATGGCTATGAGCCCGCGGATGATCTGTGATGTTCCGCTTCGTTCCTTTCCGTTCATTTGATTCTCCCTTGGATCAATTGATACAACTGATCGGTTTACTCAAACTTCTTCAAAGCTGATGTGTCCCCATTCTAGGACGCTTTTCCGTATTCCGCTTTGACCTTCTCCCGGTCAACCGTCCCCTCCTGTGTTTTGGGAAGGGCGGGGACGAAGTCCACGTATTTCGGCTTTTTATAACGGGCAATCTTGGAGGCTACGAAATCGATCAGCCCCTGCTGGGTGAGAACGCTTCCGGTCTTCAACACACAGACCGCCTTGACCGCTTCTCCCCATTCCTTGTCTCGCACCCCGAAGACCGCGACATCAGCAACCTCCGGGTGTTCCAAAATTGCTTTTTCCACCTCGGCGGGGTAGACATTCTCCCCGCCGGGCTTAATCAATTCTTTTTCTGCCTTTCGTTTTACATACCAGAGGTATCCGTTTTCGTCGAGGCGTCCGATATCCCCCGTGTGGTGCCAGCCCTGGCGGAAGGTGTAACGGGTGTCTTCTTCCAGCTTCCAGTACCCTAAAAAAACCAGGGGGCCGCGTACGCAAATCTCTCCCGGAGTTCCCACCGGGACTTCGCGGTCATGATCATCCACCAATTTGATCTTCGCCAGAGGTCCCTCTTTTCCCGCCGAACCCGGTCGCTCGGTGTAGGCGCACACCGTGACCATCCCTGTGGTTTCCGATTGGCCAAAGCCGATCCAGAATTCGACATTTGCTTTCTTCTTCAGTCTTTCGATATTCGATGGATGATCGATTCCCCCCACATGCTTCAGGGAGGAGATATCATAATTCTTCCCCTGCAACTTCTCCAGGAGCATCCCCAGCATGGGAGGAAATTCGCCAAGAGTCGTGATTTTTTCTTTTTCGATGAGTTGCAGGGCAAGTTCGGGATCAAATTTGGTCATCAGGACATTCTTTCCCCCGGCGTGCATGACCGCGAAGGAAAGGGCCAGATCGGCAATATGAAAGAGAGGCAGCATATGAAGGTAACTATCCACCTCGCGCAAGCCCATAGTCGCCATGTGCTGTAGATTCCCGGCGATGATGTTCCCGTGGGATAGAGTTGCGCCCCGCGGCTTTCCGGCAACTGCCGCGGTGTGAATAATTAAATAGGGATCGCTCGCTTGAATATCAACTTCGGTCGCCTTTCCTTCTCCTTTCATCAGGGTGCTAAAGGCTTCAAATTCTGCCTCTGCCTCTCCAAAGGAATAACATTTTTCAATGAACCCCATATTGGGCATTAATCCACGGATTGTGGTTTTGAAATCCGGTCCCACAAAAAGAAAACGGGGCCGGCCGTCGGAAAGGATGTATTCCACCTCCGGCGCAGAAAGCCGCCAGTTAAGGGGGAGCATAATAGCCCCCAGCCTGGCAGCAGCACCGTAGAGGAGGACGAATTCATAGCAATTCTGGGATAAAATTCCAATCCGGTCTCCTTTTTTTAATCCGGCAATCTCCAGATTATAAGCTAATGAGTTGATATTATTATAAAAATCTATGAAAGTTAGGCGTTTTTGGTCGATGACCCATGCTATTCGGCGGGCAAAGATGAGCGCATTGCGGGCAATCAAATCGTAGATAGTAAAGTCTTGCAGACTCATATTCCCCCTCCATTTAATTTTTTGGCTCCGCTGTTGATTCAGGACTCTATTTGTCAGTATTTCTGATAAATTCCCAGCTTTTAACCAGTCCGTTTTCAAAATAAACGTAGGATTTGGGAAAAGGGGGTTCCCCGTATACCCATTGTTCGTGAATCCCGACGAGAGTTCGGGTAGTATTCACATGATCCGGCTTTCCCCAGGACAGAACGACCTGTTCTCGGGTGAATCCCTGGCGGATAAAACCGCGAAGAACATCTTCTTGAATACGAATGGGCCATAGGGTCTTGGAAAGGTCCTTTAGGAGAGTTCTCATCTCATCTTTATTCTTAGTGCTTCGTCGGATCCCATTATTTTCCGCCACCCATCCAAGAATTTCTTCCCTAAAGGTAGAGTTGGTCCCATAGGTGACTTCGTAAAAGGTTTGTTTCTGAGGGGTTAAAGCTATTCTGCTGGTGAAGTGGACATCCTCTGACCTGATCTTTACAGCTTTAGCATTCGCTATATTGGCAAAGTCACCCAGGTAGACCCAGACGGGCAACTTATTCTTTACCCAAAAGGACCTCTCTTCGGGGGACCAGCCATATTTTTTCCCCTTGTCTGAAATGACCCGTTCTCCCACCCTGACTTGATGCCAATAGTTTCCGTCTTCATCCTTTTGGGATTGGATTACTTCAAATAGGTCATATTTTTCGCCCCTGGATAGGACCTTGGATTGTTCTCTTGGCTCTTCGTGAATTGCGGCTTCCTTCATAACCAGAAAGACTCCGCTCTCGGTTATTTTTGGTAAAGGAGCAGAAGCGGGGGGTTGAGGGGGGAGAAGAAGGCCCTCTTTTCCTCCCGATTTATAAAATTTGATCCTTTGATCCTCCTCGGAAACCTTGCGAGCTTCCTCCACCACCTTTCTTTGCCGTTCCTCCTCAGCCCTTCGCCGCTCTTGTTCCAGGCGACGTTGGCTTTCTGCTTGCAGCCTTTTCTTCTCCTCGATCTCAGCTATGATTTTCCCCTTTTCCGCTAGGGTTTTTTGGATTTCCCTTTCCAGCTGAATTCTCTCCCGGACCAGGCGAATTTTCAACTCCTCAGTTCGAGACTGCTCTTCCCAGACCTTTCTTTCGATACAAGCCCAGACTCGAACCCGGTCATCAGGGGAAAGCCTTTTCTCTATGGGAGTGTCCAGAATCGGCTGCATGCTCACCAGAACAGGATTATTGGGCGGTTCCTCGATAAAATTGAATACTCGATTCTCACAGAGATAGATCAAACGGAAGGAATATCCTTCGTCATGAAAAAGGAAATAATCGCTTTTTCCTTCCCGAGCATAAATTTCTTGAACTATCTTTGGAGGTTCAGCGGGATCTCTGAGCAGAAGGCTGGTCTTGGGCTTGGATGAGCAGGAAATCGAAACGAAAACACCTAAAAGAATCAGGAAACAGAGAAAAAACTTTCCTAGCCCCGCCGATCTGAAGATTTCAATACCTTCTTTTTTGGTTTTCCGGCCCATGGCTTGGGGCGGGCGGTAATCCGCTTGCCCAGCTTTTGGTTGAGAAATCGGAATTCTTTTTTCATAATTGAATGAGAAAAGATTAGGCATTAAAAAGCTAAATTAGCAGACAAAAATACAAAAGTCAAACCCCTTTCATTTCTTGCCCCCTCACTTTTCAGCAAGTTGGCTTGAGCTCTATTGAATTTCAAACATTGCCCTACCTGGAAGGGGGGCGTTGGGCGGAAAAAGCCATAAGGCACGGATCATTTCTTGGACCGGGCAAGTAAGCTGTTCTTCTGCCAAGAACAGGGATATTCCGTTGCAGAGGCGCCCGGCCGGGGGCCTGAAAGGCCCGCCTCATCTTCCGGAAACACGATTGGACCTCCGGTTGTAATTCTTTTTCCGCTTATGGTTTTTCCGCGCAACGCCCTTACTGCCCCCGGGCCAAAAGCTTGCTTTTTCGCAGAAATGAAAAAGACAAAAGTGAAGGGGCAAGCCCTTTTAATTCTTTTAGCGATTATTGATCATTCACCGGACGATCGTTCATTGGATTCCTTTCCCGGGGAAAGGATAAGGTGGTTCGCCAAAACCCATGATTAAATATTTTTTTCCTAGAGTTAGAATTATCTCACGAGGCGAGTTGGATCTGAACATGGTAGAATTTATCGAACATGAATATTTTTTTGAATCTTTTTGATGAAGATATTTATTTTAGTTCTACTTTATGAAAATATATTTTCATAAAGTACTACTATTTGTGATATCATATAAAAATGGTTAAGAGATCTTTTTGGGCTAAGCTCCTTGAAACAGCATCGGCACGTAATTCGGTCATTTGGCTGACAGGAGTTCCGGGTTCAGGAAAGAGTTCTCTGTGCCAGGGCTTTGGGGATATTGAGTATTTTGACTGCACTATTCCAAAAGTTCGGATGGAGATGGAGGATTCCGAAGGATTTCTCAGAAAGTTGCTGGGTAAGACAGTGGTCCTGGATGAAATTCAGGAGGTCTCCAATCATCAAGAAATTCTCAGCATAGTTGCAAACCAATCCTCCCCTCCCAAAATCATTGCCACGAGCCCTCTAAGTCTCCATTCAAATCCAAATCTTTTTGATACTATAGGGAAAAAAATAACGCAGGTATGGATCACTCCCATGATGTCCCAGGACCTCCTAGATTTCGGCCAAACAAACCTGGCTGATCGGTTTCTAAGAGGTGGACTTCCATCCTTTTTCTTGAATGGCAGGAAACCAGAACGCGAATTCCAAGAATGGGTTAATCTGTTCTGGGCGAGAGGACTTCAGGAGCCGTTTCGGGTAGAGAGACGGAATTCTTTCAATAGATTCATAGAACTACTCTTTGCCCAAAGTGGCGAACTTTTTGAGGCTAAGAGGTTCATTAACCCCTGCGGAATGAGCCATCCTACGGTAATGAAATACCTTTTGGCCTTGCAATCTTCCTGGTTGGTCCAGCTTATTCGGCCATTCTCCACGAGACATGCCTCGGAAATCATTTCTATCCCCAAAACGTACGCCTTTGATACCGGGTTCTTCTGCTATTTCCGGGGATGGCAGGAACTGCGACAAGAGGATTTCGGAATTCTCTGGAAGCATTGGGTCTTGAATGAACTAAACAGCCATCTCCAAAGTAGGGTTATTCATTATTGGAGGGATAAAGGAGGGCACGAAGTTGATTTTATTCTCATAACCAAGGAGATGGGGATTACGGCCATTGTGTGCCAATGGAGAGAAAAGGATTTTCAGTCAAAAAATTTGCTTGCCTTCCGACGTCGGTATCCTGAAGGGCGTAACTGGATCGTCTGTGGAGATAATGTTCAGGCTCATACTCAAACCATGGGTAAAATAAGATTAGAATTCATGACCCTAAAGGAAATGAGCAAATGGACCGCCCCGCTGTGCCAGATAGAGGATAACGCCTGACCGTCCATAAAAATTCGAATATCTGTGAAACCATCTCATTAACCTGACTAAAATATTCAGCGTGTAATAGAATCTCACTTGAGAGATTTCTATTCTGACCCCCCCCTTTTAAGAAAGGGGTGAATCATAAGAAGACCTCAATGAAACCCCAAGAAGGTAATAATTTGTTTCAAGAAACCCACTTCTTCTCCAAAGGAAAAGGCAAAGTAAGATAAATTGATCCCCTTAGCTTTTCGGCAACTAAGCATTAAAACTATTGAATTTCAAGCATTGCCAGGCCACAAGCTTGCTTTTTCGCAAAAATGCAAAACACAAGGGGGTAAAAGAAGGGTTGACAAATATTTTTTTCAATGATACTTAAAAAGTCGTTTTGCGAACGTCTTAGGAATACAATCGATACATGTTTCACGTGAAACATACCCGCTTCCGAAGGATTTAAATTATTCTTTTGAATACTTACCCAACCAATTACGATGTCATCGTTGTCGGAGCAGGCCACGCCGGAAGTGAAGCGGCCTTGGCCTGCGCCCGCATGGGGCATTCAACTCTTCTCCTAACCATCACTCTGGAATCGGTGGCGCGCATGTCCTGCAATCCGGCCATTGGGGGGTTGGCCAAGGGACAGCTGGTAAAAGAGATCGACGCCCTGGGGGGGGAGATGGGCAAGAGCACCGACGAGACGGGAATTCAATTCCGGCGGTTGAATACCAAGAAAGGACCTGCAGTACGGTCTTCTAGGGCCCAGTCAGACATGCAACTCTATCACCTGCAGATGAAAAGGGTCCTGGAGCGCCAGAGAAACCTCTTCCTCCGCCAGGCCTTGGTAGACGAGCTCATCATTCAAAGGTGTAGAGCTGAGGGAGTAGTGACCAATATCGGGGAACGTTTTCTTTCCAAGGCTGTCATTCTTACTACAGGAACCTTTCTCCGCGGCCTCGTCCATATCGGTCTAAAAAAATTTCCAGCTGGGAGGCTGGGAGACCTACCCTCAACCGGGCTATCCGAGTGTTTGTCGGGGCTTGGTTTTTCCTTGGGACGTCTGAAGACCGGCACCTGCCCCAGGTTGGATGGGAGAACTATAGATTTTTCCGGCCTTGAGGAGCAATGGGGAGATCATCCGCCGAAGCCCTTTTCCTTCAGCCATCGGACAGTCCCGCTTCGTCAAGTTCCTTGCCATATAACCTATACAAATTCAAGGACCCATGATGCCATCCGCTCAGGTCTAAACCGTTCTCCTCTCTATTCAGGGGTCATCAAAGGGACAGGAGCCAGATACTGTCCCTCCATCGAAGACAAAATCGTTCGTTTTGCCGAAAAGGACCAGCATCAAATCTTCTTGGAACCCATGGGTCTGGACACCCTGGAAGTCTACCCCAATGGGCTGGCTACCAGTCTTCCCATGGATATTCAGGTCCAAATGCTTCGCTCCATTCCAGGCCTGCAGAGGGTGGAGATTATGCGCCCCGGATACGCAATTGAATATGACTATGCCGATCCGCTCCAATTGAAACCATCCCTGGAGACCAAGCTCGTCGAAAACCTTTTTTTTGCAGGGCAGATCAATGGAACTTCTGGATATGAAGAAGCGGGAGCTCAGGGCCTGATGGCAGGGATTAATGCGGTCTTGAAAATCAGGGGCGAGGAACCTTTCATTTTGCGAAGAGATGAGGCCTATATCGGGGTTCTCCTCGATGACCTGGTAACCAAGGGGACCAAAGAGCCCTACCGTATGTTCACCTCTCGCGCCGAATACCGGTTATTATTAAGGGAGGATAACGCCGACCTGCGGTTGAGGGAAAAGGGAAGGACCCTCGGCCTGGTAAGTGATGAGGATTACCAAGAATTCATCCTGAAACGAGAAAAGATTCAAAGGGCAATAGAACGGATTGGAAGAACCATAATCCACCCATCCGCCGGGGAGAATGATCTCTTGAGAGAGCTTGGGAGTTCTCCCATTAAAAACCCAACCTCCCTTTCTGACCTCCTTCGTAGGCCGGAAATTTCTTTCCGCCACCTTTCCGTTTTTGCCCCGGCCTTGGCCTCCACCGAAGAGAATGTGGCCGAAGAGGTTGAAATCCAGATTAAATACGAAGGCTACCTGCGAAGACAAAGTGAACTAGTGGAAAAGGTGGTAAAGCTCGAGCAGATGAAACTTCCCCCCACAGTGGACTACGCAAGTATTCCAGGACTTTCAACCGAGGTTAAAGAGAAGCTGACAAGGGTGAAACCTCTATCCATCGGACAGGCTGCTCGCATTTCTGGGATCACTCCAGCAGCGCTTTCCATTCTGATGATTTATCTTCATAAGGCATCACCAAAATGAGTATAGCATATTTATAACTTATTTATATTTTTATATTTTATTAAATAATAAAATAATCTTAGCACTGCAGATCTGCACCAACCGGTAATCCGGTAATATTGATCTCTTGGGGGTCTTCTTCTAAAAAATTTTTTCTCATAATGGGGCTCATTATGGAGCGAAGCGCAAAGAGCAGAAAAGAGTTGACCGATCCCCCCAACCAGAAGGAGATTTTTATTGCCCTTGGATAAAGTAGAGACCCATCAGCCTCAAGGGAATCTGAGATTTACCCATGTTAAATAGAAATCGAACTCCTTTTGAGGAGAAAATATCTCCGGTAGCTATTCAGGAGCCCTCTCAACTCCTCCGTGAAGGGGCTTCCAAGTTGGGAGTTTCGTTGACTGAGAAACACCTTAATGACTTTGAGCTTTACCTTAAGGAACTCAACCGATGGCGAAAGAAGATAAACCTGGTAAGCCGAAAGGATGACCGGGAAATTGTTCTTAAAGATTTCTTGGATTCTCTCACCTTGGTCAAATATATTTCCGGGATGGCTTTCCTATTAGATTTAGGGTCGGGGGCTGGATTTCCGGGGTATCCGTTGAAGATCGTTCTCCCTGACTTGAAAGTTTTTTTCCTGGAAGCGACTCGGAAAAAGGTGTTTTTCTTGAAGGAGGTCCAACGGGCTTTGGGCATGGGCGGCGTTGAGGTCCGGTGGACCGCTGCGAAGAAAGGGATAGAAGACTTATCCTCCCGCTTCGATTTCGTTGTTTCCCGGGCCTTCGGGTCTATTCAGGAATTGGCTTTTTCGGGCCACCGATTTCTCTGTAAGGGTGGAATGCTTGTGGCCATGAAAGGGAAGAAAGGAAGGGAGGAGTTGAAGGAAGGCCTCCCTTCTTTGATAGAAATGAAACTGAAGTTGGCATTTCTGGAATCACTTCAAATTCCTTTCTTAAATCATGAACGGACCCTCATAGGGCTCATTAAGATATGAAGTTCCACGTGAAAACAAAGCCTTTCTTTTTTCCTTGAAATTTCTTCCGCGATTAGGATAAGAATTTGGACTGGAGAACGAAATCCATGGGAAGAGTCATCAGCGTCGCCAATCAAAAAGGAGGAGTTGGTAAGACGACGACATCGGTCAATCTTTCTGCATCGCTGGCCGTAGCGGAGAAAAAGACCCTGCTCATCGACATCGATCCTCAGGGCAACGCTACCTCCGGATTGGGAATCGGAAAAGAAAAAATTTCGGATCGGAATATCTATCAGGCTCTGATCGATCAGGCAAATGTGAAGGAATTGATTCTGGATACGGAACTTGAATATCTAAAAATCATCCCTTCGAACATCGACCTCATCGGGGCGGAGATCGAGCTCGTCGCCTTCCCGGACCGGGAAGTCCGTTTGAAAAGAGCCCTGAATGATGTGAGGGGAACCTTCGATTACTTGATCATCGACTGTCCCCCTTCCTTGGGCCTAATCACGGTGAATTCTTTAACCGCTTCGGATTCGGTCCTCATACCCCTCCAATGCGAGTACTATCCAATGGAAGGTCTTTCACATCTATTGAAAACTATTAGATTAATTAAGGATAACCTCAATACGGACCTGGCCATTGAAGGAATTTTGCTGACCATGGTGGATAAAAGGAATAACCTTTCCCACCAAGTTTCAGAGGAGGTACGCAAGCATTTTCCCAACCTGGTTTTCAACGCCGTAATTCCTCGGAATGTGCGCCTGAGCGAATGCCCCAGCTTTGGAAAACCAATCATCTTATACGACGCAAGTTCCCGAGGGGCTGAAAGCTATTTGGAACTGGCCAGGGAGATTATCGCCCGCAATCAACAAGGAAGAGAAAGATAAATTTTTCTTTTGACATTTTTCTTTTTTTCAGTTTAAAGTGAATCGTCATTCATTTTTTTATTTAAAGTAAATTCAGCAGCAAAGCCATATCTAAGGATTGGTGAATTTGACCGCGAGACAGGCATTGGGAAAAGGGTTGGGGGCTTTAATCCCAGAAAAAGGCATCCCCGAGGCGGATGGGAAAAAAGCCCCTCAGATTTGTGGGATCGAAGAAATTCAACCCAACCCCTTCCAACCCAGGAAGGTATTCTCCGAGGAACAACTCCAAGAGCTGATCGATTCCATCCGGGAAAAAGGGATTCTCCAGCCCCTGCTCGTCCGGCGCAGGGGAAATGGGTTCGAACTCATCGCCGGAGAAAGAAGGTGGCGGGCGGCCCAGAAGGCGGGCATGAAAGAAGTCCCCATCCTGGTTAAAGACGTCTCGGATTCAGAGATGTTGGAGCTTTCCCTGGTCGAGAATATCCAGCGCGAGGACTTGAATCCCATCGAAGAGGCAGAAGCCTATAAACGTTTGATGGAACAATTCGATCTCACCCAGGAGGAAATTTCCAAAAAAGTAGGGAAGGATCGGACCACGATTACCAACACGGTCCGCCTGCTCAAACTCCCCCCGGAAATCAAGCAAAGCCTAGCCGAAGGCAAGATCAGTATGGGCCACGCAAGGGCCTTTCTCAGCCTCGACGGGATCGAGAAGCAGAAGCTTTTATTGAAAAGGTTGCTTACGGGGGGTCTGTCTGTCCGCCAGACCGAAAGCCTGGTTAAAAGATTTCGGACCCGCAATTCTCCTGTTTCCCGAAAGACCAACCCGGAATGGAGCGGCCTGATGGAAGAACTCCAGCGAATCCTGGGGACGAAGGTTCGGATTGTGGGAAAACGGAAACGAGGAAAGATTGAGATCGAGTTTTATTCCCTGGATGAGCTGGATCGAATCCTGGAGCTTTTGCGAAAATAGGAAAGTTTACAAGGAGGAATCACCTGAAGAAAAAAAAGGAAAGTTCCAGCGAAGAGATCAACGCCCTTCTCGGCGGGGGAACGGAATTCGAAGGGAAATTATCCTTTGAAGGAGCGGTCCGGATCGACGGAAAATTTACCGGCGAAATTCGCGGGGAGGGAATGATCATCATCGGCGAAAAAGGGAATTTTCGCGGGGAAATCGAGGCTGGGGTGGTCATGGTCAGGGGGGAAGCCCAGGGAACCATCCGGGCCAAGAATCGCATTGAAGCCTATATCCCGGCGAAAATTCACGCAGACCTCCATTCCCCCGTGCTAGTATTCGGCGAAGGGGTGATTTTTGAGGGAACCTCGCACATGGGAGCAGAGGCCAAAGAGGGAGACAATCACCCAATTCCAGGCACCAAATAAGAAAAAGGAAATTTAAAACCACCAAAACAAAAAGGAGCATTCGGGTTTTGGATTTGATCGAGAGCTTGGCATTTAGAAATTTTTAAGGAGGGTTCCCTCTTCCAAGTTAGGAAACCCATGGAGATATGGGATGATCGATCTGAATTTTACGGTAATCTTTCAGCTGGCCATCGTTCTGATCCTTATGGTTGCCTTAAGCAACCTGGTCTTCAAACCTTTTCTCCGCGTCGTTGAGGAAAGGAAAGACTGGATTGAGGGGGCCGAGAAAAAGGCCCGTGCGCTCCAGCAGCGCAGCGAAGAATTAATGGAGCGGTATCAAGACTCCATGAGCGCGGCCCAGGCCCAGGGGGCTTCGATCCGGGAGGAGATCCGCAAGGAGGCACTCTCCAAGGAGGCGCAGATTCTGCAGAAAGCCATGGAAGAGGGCAATCAATTTCTGGAGGAGATGAAAGGTAAGATCCGGGAGGAAAGCCAGAAGGCCAAGGCCGGTTTGAGACTTCAGGCCCAGACCCTGTCTCGGGAAATGGCCGAAAAAATGCTGGGGAGGAGTATTCAGTGAGAAAATTCAACCGCTTGCTGGGGTTGAGCCTATGGGTGCAGTTTCTTGGGGTTGGAAACCTCTGGGCCGCCGGGGGTGGGGGAGGCTTCTCCGGTGAAGTGATTTGGCAGATCATCGCCTTTCTTCTTCTAGGTTTCTTTCTCGCTAAAATGCTGAAGAAGCCACTGGGGGCCTTCCTGGCGAAAAGGAGGGAGGAAATCCGCAGTTCCCTGGATCAAGCGTCCAAAAAGGAGAGTGAGGCCCAGAGGCTTTTGGGAGATTGGGAAAAGAAGCTAGAAGCCCTGAGCCAGGAGGTCAGGGACCTCCAGGAGACGATCCGTAAAGAAGGAGAAGAAGAAAGGAAAAAAATCATCGAGCGAGCCGAGGAAGAAGGGGAACGGGTCCGGAAACAGGCCCAGATCATCGCCGAGCACGAGGTGAAAAAGGCCCGGATGGCTTTGAAGAAGGAAATGGTGGACCTTTCGCTGGAGCTGACGGAAAAACTCTTGAAGGAAAAAATTCAACCTCAGGACCAGGAGAGGTTAGTCCATGAATATATCGGTAAAATGAGGGAGCTCCGGTGATCAGCTTAACCATCGCGCGAAAATACGCCAAGGCCCTGCTGGACGTCGGACGGAGAGAGAGGAGTCACGAACTTCTGGGGAAGGATTTGGATAAACTGTGGGGGCTTCTGCAGGAAAATAAGGAACTGAGGACAGTCCTCTTCAGCCCTTTCTACCCGGCCCCCCGGAGGAAGGCGATCGCCCGAAGCGTCGGTGAATCTTTAGCCCTATCTAAATCGGTCCTTGATTTTCTCAACCTGCTCATCGAGCGGGACCGGATGGACCATTTCCCCTCCATCGTCAAGTCCTACGAAGAACTCTGCGATGAGGTTTCGAATCGTCTGCGGGCTTCCCTGGCCTCGCCGGAGATACTTCCTTCCCAGCTTGTGGGTGAGATCCAGACCCAACTGGAATCCACAACCGGGAAAGAAGTGATCCTTTCCACCCTGGAAGACCCTTCGCTGATCGGGGGCGTGGTAACCAAAATCGGAAACATCATTTATGACGGGAGCCTCAAAACCCAGCTTTTGAAGGCCAAAGAGAACCTATACAAGGAGTGAGCCAAGATGGCCGTACAGATTAAAGCCGACGAGATTACCGAGATCATCCGTAGTCAAATTCAGGGATTTGACCGGAAGCTGGATGTGGCCGAGACCGGGATCATTCTTTCTGTGGGGGATGGGATTGCCCGGGTCTACGGCCTGGAAGGGGTCATGGCCGGGGAACTTCTGGAATTTCCCCATGGGGTTTTCGGAATGGCCCTCAACCTGGAACAGGACAACGTGGGAGCCGTTCTCTTCGGCGAGGACAAGCTCATCAAAGAAGGGGACATGGTCAAGAGAACCAAACGGATTTCCCAGGTTCCCGTGGGAGATGAGCTCATCGGACGGGTGGTGAACTCCCTGGGCCAGCCCATCGACGAAGGCCCGCCGGTTGAGGCCAAGCATTTCGTGAACATCGAGCAGAAGGCTCCGGGAATCGTGGTCCGCCAGCCGGTGAAAGAGCCGCTCCAAACCGGCCTCAAGGCCGTTGATTCCATGATTCCCATCGGGCGGGGTCAACGGGAATTGATCATCGGAGACCGGGGCACCGGGAAAACGGCGCTGGCGGTGGACGCGATCATCAACCAGAAGGGGTCCGGGGTCTACTGCTTCTACGTGGCCATCGGACAGAAACGGTCCACCGTGGCCCGGGTGGTCGATGTCCTAAAAAAGTACGGGGCCATGGAGTACACCACGGTCGTAGCGGCCACCGCTTCCGACCCGGCGCCCATGCAGTACATCGCCCCCTACGCCGGCTGCGCCATGGGGGAGTACTTCCGGGATTCGGGAAAACATGCCCTCTGTATCTACGACGACCTGTCCAAGCACGCCCAGGCCTACCGGCAGATCTCTCTCCTCCTGCGCCGTCCGCCCGGGCGGGAAGCCTATCCCGGGGACATCTTCTATCTCCATTCCCGGCTCCTGGAGAGGGCGGCCAAGATGCGCGATGACCTGGGAGGCGGGTCCCTGACCGCTCTGCCGATCATCGAGACGCAGGCGGGCGACGTTTCGGCCTACATTCCCACCAACGTCATTTCCATCACTGACGGGCAAATCTACCTGGAGTCGGAGCTCTTTTACTCCGGGGTCCGGCCGGCCATCAACGTGGGACTATCGGTCTCCCGGGTGGGGGGCAACGCCCAAATCAAAGCGATGAAACAGGTCGCCGGAAGCCTCCGCCTGGACCTGGCCCAATACCGGGAGATGGCTGCTTTCGCCCAGTTCGGAAGCGACTTGGACAAAGCCACCCAGGCCCAACTGGCCCGGGGGTCCCGGCTGGTGGAAATTCTCAAGCAGCCCCAGTACCGCCCTATTCCCGTGGAAAAGCAGATCCTGATCATTTTTACCGGGACGAACGGGTTCCTGGACGGCTATCCGGAAAGCGCCTTGGCACGTTATGAAAAGGATCTTTTTGAGTTCGTGGATAAACAGTACTCGGCGGTTCTCACAGACATCCGCCAGAAGCGGACGATTGACGCCGAACTGGAGAAAAAGGTGAAAGACCTCCTGGAGGAGTTTAAAGGAAAGTTCAAGGCGGAGTAACCAGCCATGCCGAAAGCCAGCCTTCGCGATATCCGCAAACGCATTGCCAGCGTTCGATCGACCCGGCAGATCACCAAAGCCATGAAGATGGTAGCGGCGGCCAAACTGCGGCGGGCCCAGGAAAACATTTTGGCAACCCGTCCTTACGCCGCCAAGATGCTCGAGGTCCTCCGCAGCCTGGCGGCCCGGACTTCCCCGGATGCCCATCCTTTATTATACCGGAGGGAACCCAGACGGATCGAACTTGTGGTCATCACCTCGGACCGCGGCCTCTGCGGGGCCTTCAACATGAACCTCATCCAGAAGGCCGAGCGCTTCGTGGAAGAGGAGAAGACGGGCGCTGAGAGCTTGACCCTTTCTTTTATCGGCCGGAAGGGCCGGGATTATTTTCGCAAAAAAAAGGTAACCATCCGCCAGGAGTATATCAACCTTTTCGGAAAGGTGGACTATCCTCTGGCAGCCCGCATCGGGCAAGACCTGGGGAAGTCCTACGTGGCGGACCGGGTGGATGCCATCTATCTCCTCTATAGCGAATTCAAGTCGGCCATCCAGCAGCGGGTGGTTCTGGAGAAGGTCCTGCCGCTGGCCCCCGGCCTCCTGAAAGAAGCGGAAAAGGGGAAAGAAATATCCCCGGCGACCGCCGGTACCGCGGCTGCCGTGGATTACATCTATGAGCCTTCGGAAGTGGAGATCCTTGGGAAAATCCTTCCCATGTACGTGGAAGTGCAGGTGTACCGGGCCCTGCTGGAATCCGTGGCCTCCGAGTTCGGGGCCCGGATGACGGCCATGGAAAACGCCACCAATAACGCCGGGGAGATGATCGACAAGCTCACCCTGGTTTACAACAAGGCCCGCCAGGCGGCGATCACCAAGGAGCTGATCGAGATCGTCAGCGGGGCCGAGGCGCTGAAATAGAAAAGAAGCGGTCAGCGCTCAGCCAAAAGAAGAGGAGCCGATTTTTCGCTGATAGCTTGTGAAGGAGGAAACCCGTGATCCAGGTTGGAAAGATTGTCCAAGTCATCGGACCGGTAGTAGACGTGGAATTCAGCGGCGGAGAACTTCCGCCCATCTTCGGGGCGCTCAAGATCACCAACCCCCGCATTGATGCCCGGGAGGAGAACCTCATCGTCGAGGTAGCCCAACACCTGGGAGACGAAGTGGTCCGATGCGTAGCCATGGATACGAGCGACGGATTGGTGCGGGGGATGAAAGCCACCTACTACGGGGAGCAGATCACCCTGCCCGTCGGCCGGGAAACCCTGGGCCGAATCCTGAACGTGGTAGGAGAACCTGTGGATGAGATGGGGCCGGTGACCGCCAAGATGCGCTACCCGATCCACCGGCCGGCCCCCGAGTTTGCCGAACAATCCACTCAGATGGAGCCTTTTGAGACCGGAATCAAAGTGGTGGACCTTTTGGCCCCTTACCTGAAAGGCGGAAAGATCGGGCTCTTCGGAGGAGCCGGAGTGGGAAAGACAGTGGTCATCATGGAGCTCATTCACAATGTGGCCATGGAACACGGCGGCTTCTCCGTCTTTGCCGGCGTCGGGGAACGCACCCGCGAGGGAAACGACCTCTGGCTGGAGATGAAGCAGTCCAAGGTGCTGGAAAAAGCCGCTTTGATCTACGGCCAGATGACCGAGCCCCCCGGGGCCCGGGCCCGGGTGGGCCTTTCGGCTTTGACGGCGGCCGAGTATTTTCGCGATGAAGAAGGGCAGGACGTTCTTCTCTTCATCGACAACATTTTCCGCTTCACCCAGGCGGGTTCGGAAGTGTCCGCCCTTCTGGGGCGGATGCCCTCGGCGGTCGGCTACCAGCCCACGCTGGCCACGGAGATGGGGGAGCTCCAGGAGAGAATCACTTCCACCAAACGGGGCTCCATCACCTCGGTGCAGGCCATCTACGTTCCGGCCGACGACCTGACCGATCCGGCCCCGGCGACAACCTTTGCCCACCTGGACGCCACCACCGTTCTTTCACGGGCTCTGGTCGAGTTGGGCATCTATCCGGCCGTGGACCCACTGGATTCAACCTCCCGCATCCTGGATCCCCTGGTGATTGGAGAAGAACATTACGCGGTGGCGCGTCGGGTTCAGTTCATCCTCCAGAAATACAAGGACCTCCAGGACATCATCGCCATCCTGGGGATGGACGAGCTCTCGGAGGAGGACAAGATCATCGTATCCCGGGCCCGGAAGATCCAGCGTTTCTTGTCCCAGCCCTTCTTTGTGGCCCAGGAGTTCACCGGGACTCCCGGGGTTTACGTGAAGATTAAAGACACGGTCCGGGGGTTCAAGGAACTGGTGGAAGGAAAGTGGGACCACCTTCCGGAGCAGGCCTTTTACATGGTAGGGCCCATTGAAGATGCCGTCGCCAAGGCCAAGCGCCTGGGAGCGATGGTCTGAGGAAGCGGCCGTGGATAAGACTTTCCTGCTCGAGATTGTCACCCCATACGGTTTAATTGTCAGCTCCAAAGTGGAGGAGGTATACATCCCGGGGAGTCAGGGAGATATGGATGTTCTCCCGGGACATGCCCCTCTCATCACTTCTCTAAGAGTGGGAGAGCTGCACTATAAGCAGGAGAAAGAGGTCCACTACCTGGCCATCAACCGGGGATTTGCCGAGGTCACTCCGGCCCGGACCACGATCCTGGTGGATACAGCGGAGCCTGCTGTTGAGATCGATGTGACTCGAGCCCGGGCGGCCCAAGCCCGGGCTGAGGAGAGGCTGAAAAACCTCACTCCCAGAGACCCGAGCTACCCCCAGGAGCAGGAAGCCCTGGAGCGGGCAAGGGTGAGACTGCGGGTCGCCGAGAAGGCTCCCCGGGAATAGGACTGTCCTCAAGGTTTCAGGAAAAGACTTCCCGCGGGCGTTCGCCCGACCTGGGGGTTCACTTCCGACTGATTCAGCCTTCTGCTCGGTATGGGGAATTGGTTCAAGATTGGGGTAGCCCTGGGAGGGGGAGGGGCCAGAGGGCTAGCCCACCTGGGGGTCCTGTGCGCCCTGGAGCGGGAGAGGATTTCCTTCGACCTCCTGACGGGCACCTCCATGGGAGCCTTGGTCGGCGGAATGTATGCGCT
>DASPRR010000124.1:0-3001 GCA_035624375.1 Thermodesulfobacteriota bacterium
CACGAGACCCGGAAAATCGTCAAGCTTGGATTGATTTTTTTTGCTCGTTCCTCGATCAGGTCCGGGTTGCATTCGCAGAAGGGGAGGAGGTCGATCTTGTTGATCAGAAGGACCCTGGACTCGTGGAACATGAGGGGGTACTTCAAAGGTTTATCATCCCCTTCGGCAACGCTCAGGATCATGGCTTTGAAGTCCTCCCCCAGGTGGAATTCGGCCGGGCAGACGAGATTTCCCACATTTTCGATGAAGAGCAGGCTCAGTTTGTCTAATTCCAGGCCTTTCAGGGCTTCCTGGACCATGTTGCTGTCCAGATGGCAGGCCCCTCCCGTGTTGATCTGAACGGCCGGTGCACCGGCCCGGCTGATACGTTCGGCGTCATAGGTGGACTGAATGTCCCCCTCGACGACTCCCACCCCATATTCGTCCTTCAAAGCATGGATGGTTTTTTCCAGGAGGGAGGTTTTGCCGGCCCCCGGGGAACTCATAAGGTTGATGACCAGCAATTCTTCTTCGGAGAAGCGCTTTCGGTTTTCCTCAGCGATCCGTTGATTCGCCTCGAGAATGTTTTTTACCACCGATATTTTCACGGTCGGCTCCCCAAAGTAGGGGCGGGTTTGAAACCCGCGCGTTCGAAGTGAAAACCTCTGAATAAACTCATCACGCCTGATAGCCCCCTTATTTGTTCCGAACTCCGAACTCCATTCCTCCGGACTTTTCTTACTGTATTTCCACGAACAGCTTCTCCGGCCGCTGGTATCCTTCTTCCTGGGCCAGATGATCGAGATGCAGGGTCAGATAGTCTTCCACCTCGAAGTCCAGCGGCCCATCCATTTCCCGGGAATCAACGGTTTTCAGATAGTGGCGGCAGGCCAGGCAGATGTCCACCCGGTTTTCGATCTCTTTTTCCACCTGAAAATAGGTGTGCTGCTCCTGATCTTCGTTCTGGCAATAGGGGCATTTCATGCGGGGGTACTCCCATTCGGTGCCGCACAGGGGGCAGTGAAGAAACCTCCTTCCTTCCTCGCGGATCTCCCCCATCCCGGCACTCCCCCCGCAGAAGGGACAGAAACCTTTATCCCAGGAGAATCCCTTCAAGGCCGCCCGCCATTGTTCAGCCAGATTTTCCAATACCGGCTTCAGGGACTGGACCAGGAAGAAAAAAAGGAGACTCCCTTCCGCCCCCAGCTCGGTTTCCAGATTCGCTTCGGAAAGCTGATTGGCCAGCAAGCGGCCCAAATCCCGGTCCAGAGCCCAGTCCCTGGCCTTCATCGCCCTTTGCATAGACTCGTGCCGGCCCGGGTTCAGTTCCCGAAAGCTTTCCAAGAGACAAGAAAAGATTTCCTCGATGGGGGCGGGGGGTAAACCCTGTCTTTCCGGGCCCAGGTAGGGAAGTCCTTTTTCCATTCGGGGTCGGGCTTTGACCGGGTCCAGGGTGAAGGAAGAAAGGAAGGGCTGGTCCTTGATCCGGCATTTTTCGATCAGCATTCGCTCGGCCAGGTCCAGAACTTCCCGGTAATTCGGTTTCCGCCCCCGGGCCTGACGAAGCCTTTGAAGATGCTTGTCCGCCAAGTTTTCCATTTTCGTGAAGGTTGTCTTATTTTAGGCCACCGTTTTCGTTCTGTCCAGGAGGAATCCGGACTGCGGATTTCGGGTTGCCGAATGAGGATTTGCAATGAATTCCTTCATCCGAAACAAAAAGGCTTACCCTGATTTAAAGAGTAAGCCTTTCTGAAGCCAGTGAATTGAGCTCAGAGGCGATTGGCCGATCGCCCCTACAGATCATCAGATCGAGCGCCTTCCGGCTTCCACATCCTTCAGCCACTTGGGGCGATGCTTCTTGCACCAGGCTTTGGTTACAAAACCGTGGCCCATGACCTGGAAGGTTCCGGGGTTTCCGTAGGTCCCCAGGTAAAAATGAATGACGAGGAAGGAACCCAGAGTCAGCACCCCCAGGACATGGAGCACATAGAGCCATCGAGTCAGGAACGGGCCGAGCACCGGGAACCACATGAAGATTCCCGTTCCTACCATCATGAGCCAGACCAGGAGGAGGACGATGAAAAAAACCTTCTGGCCGGCGTTGAATTTCCCCGCCTCGGGGACCTGCTCCACCTCCCACACGTATCCCCCCAGGACCTTGAACCATTCGATATCCGCTTTGTTGAGGAACAGAGTGTCTTTCCCCCAGATCAGCAGGGCGGGCAGGAAGGATACGGCAAAGAGAAGGCCGCAGAGATTGTGGAGGAGCTTCATGCTTTCATACCCCTGGCCGGCCAGAGTAGGAATGGGGGGGAATAAGCGGGAAATGAAGGAGAGGGAATGGAACATCAGCCCAAAGCCTGTGAGGAAGAGGAAAAGACAGCTCCCTCCCAGGACCCAGTGGACCACCCGCTCAAAAGCGGTCGAGGCTTGAATCAGGTTCTTCGGTTTAGCCATGTTCGTTCCCTCCTTCTTCAGGCCGCTTGGGCCCCTTGAGGATGTAGTGGAAAAAGGTCCCTACCAGAGTGGCCCCGATGGCCAAGACTGACAGAGGTTTTAGTACATCCTTCCACAAGATCACCGACAGGGGGATCGACGGATTGATCACCAGCTTTTCATACATGCGGATATTCTCCGGCAGAACGTAGATGACGTGAGTTCCATCCAGGTATTTGTCCCCGTATACGGTCGCTTTCTCCCCCAGGACTTTGGCCCGGGCATAGGCCCGCTTGATCATCACATCTTTGTTGCCAAAGGTCAGCGTTCCCATGGCGCAAGCCTTGGCGCAGGCGGGAATCAGGTCCCGGGAAATGCGGTCCCGGCAGAGGGTACACTTGTAAGCCCGGTTAGTCTCCGCGTTGATCCGAGGGACTTCGAAGGGACAGGCGTTGACACACATCTTGCACCCGATGCACAACTCCTGGTTAATGAACACGGCTCCTTCGGGGGTCTTGGTGATGCAACCCGGAACCGGGCAAGCCCGCTGGCACCCGGGGTCCGTGCAGTGCAGGCAGGCATCCCG
>DASPRR010000238.1:0-8575 GCA_035624375.1 Thermodesulfobacteriota bacterium
CCCGCCAGAAGATGGACCCGGGGGAGGCAGATATTCTCATCCTCGATGAAATCAACAACGCCCTCCACCTTAAGCTGGTGGACCTGGAGCAGGTCTTAGACCTCATCGATCACAAACCCCCCGGCCTGCACTTGGTTCTGACCGGGCGGGACGCCCACCCTCAGGTCATCGAACGGGCGGATACGGTCAGCGAGATCGCCGAATTGAAACATGCCTACCGGAAGGGAATCGAGCCGCAGCCAGGAATCGATTACTGAACAATTACCAATGTTCAATGTTCATTGTTCATTGATCACTGTTTATTGAGTTTTGTCCCCCCTTCATATATCCAGAATGACAAAAGCCTCCCATCCCCTGTCCGTCTTTTCCAGCCGGAAACGGTGAAGGGTAACCGCCTTCACATCCACCCGAGGATGGTGGCGCTCCGGGTCGAGTTTTTCTCCCTGCGCATTGGCCCGGAGGAAGAATTTTTCCTCCTTCTCCTTGATCTGAACCCGGCCGACCCGCAGCATTAATTTCTGCGCATCCTTGTAGTAGATCAGCTCCTGGAGAAAATCAAAGAGCAGAAGGTCCAGCCTTTCGTTATCGAGGGCGAATTCCTTGGTCTCGCGGGGGAAGATGGCATCTAGGGTCTCCACCATGACATTCAGCGTGGCATCGGCGGCGGCGATAAAGGTCTCTGCCAGGGTATTCCCCTCGGCGATAAAGGCAATGTCAGCCGTAGCCAGCTCTTCCAGGAATCGGTAGGGCATACCGAGTTATCCTCCGCAGTCCCGAAGCCGAGCCAGGATCTCGCTCTCCCGCTCGCGGAGCCCCTGCCCGATGAAGACCAGGACCGTATTTTCTCCGGGAAAAGGTTCCAGCTCCCATCGACCGGAGACAAAGTTGAAAAGATACGAGCCCTCGGGAAAACGGACAAATCCCTTGGCCCGGTGAACCTTTTGGCCCAGGCAGGCGGCAACCTTCTCGAAGCATTCCCGGTCCAATTCGGCCGGGGTTCGAAAGAAAAAGGATTCGACCCCGGGCTGGTGAAGGTGCTCGGGCGGTCGCAGGTTCCGCTCCCGGCCGATTCCAAAGAGGAGGTCAGGGTCCACCCGACAGCGCTGGGCGGCAAAGATAGACGCCGCCCCGTTGATCCGTTGGAGCTTCTCCCTCGCTAGCTCCAGGGCTTCCGGAGAAACCAGGTCCTCCTTGTTCAAAATGACCATGTCTGCGGCCTCGAGCTGCATCCGGGCAGTGTGACCCAGCTGGGGATAGCGGGCCAAGGCATCGGCATCGGCGATGGTAATGACTCCGTCGAGCCGAACTCGGGGCAGGTTGTCCTGGATGTCGAAGACCAGAGCGTCGGGTTCGGCGACGCCGGTGGTCTCCACAATGATCCTTTCGGGGTCAACCGTGTCGAGCGTTTCGTTCACCGCAGCTTCGAATTCCCCCTGCAGCGAGCAGCAGACGCATCCGTTGGCCAGCTCGGCAATGCGGATGGACTTTCCTTCGAGGACCTTGCTGTCAATGGCGATCTCCCCGAATTCGTTGATGAGAATGGCGAGCTTCCGGGGTCGAAGGCTCAAAACATGGCGGAGAAGGGTTGTTTTGCCGCTTCCCAGGGGGCCGGTGATCAAAGTGATGGGGGTACGGATTTCCATTTCGTAGATCAGCCCTTCTTGCAGAAAAGGCCGGAAGGCGGGATTCGGAGTGCGGCAGGGGAATCATCAGGAGGAAGTTTCGATTCCAACGCTCGCTCATCGCCGGTTTCCCGATTATCCTTTTATATTTCCCACGGGGATAAACCGCACCACCCGTTTGCTGATGCCCGCGCGCTCCGTGGCCAGGATGACCTCATCGATATCCTTGTAGGCCCCCCCGGCCTCCTCAGCCAAGCCCGCCCAGGATGCAGTGCGGACGTGGATCCCCCGGCCTTCCATCTCCTCCTGGAGTTGCTTCCCCCTCCAGAGCCGGCGCGCCTTGGTGCGGCTCATCGTCCTCCCGCTGCCATGAGCCGTGCTGTAAAAGGTGTCGCTGCCGCCCGGGGTCCCTGCCAGAAGATAAGAGCCGGTTTCCATGCTGCCGCCGATAATCACCGGCTGCCCCACATCCTGGTAGCAGGCCGGAAGCCCTTCCATCCCCGGGCCGAAGGCCCGCGTAGCCCCCTTGCGGTGAACCAGGAGGTTCCTGGCCTTTCCGTCTATCCAGTGCCGCTCCAACTTGGCCGTGTTATGGGCCACGTCATAGACCACGTGCATTCCCAGGTCTTCCGGGGACCTGCCGAAAAGGTCGGAAAAAACTTCCCGAATCCGATGGGTGATCACCTGACGGTTGGCAAAGGACATGTTCATTCCGCACTTCATAGCCGAAAAATAATCCTTCCCTTCCGGGGAATCGAAGGGGGCGCTGGCTAACTCCCGGTCCAGGACCTTGATTCCGTACTTTTTCTCCATGACCCTCAGAAATACCTGGAGGTAGTCCGTGGCAGCCTGATGGCCGAACCCCCGGCTGCCGCAGTGGAACATGACCACGACCTGATCGGGAATGGTGATCCCGAACCGCCGGGCAAGCTCCGGGTCGAGGATGTTTTCCTTCCGGGCCACCTGAATCTCCAGGTAGTGGTTGCCTGATCCCAGGGTGCCGATCTGATTGAAGCCCCGATCGATGGCCTTCTCGCTGATCTTCGAGGAATCCGCACCGCTGACACACCCCGATTCCTCGGTTCGTTCCAGGTCTTCCTCCCATCCGTAGCCGTTTCGGACGCACCACCGGGCTCCCTCCTCGACGACCCGGCGGAATTCATTGCGGGATATCTTGATAAATCCCGTGCTCCCCACTCCGGCGGGGACTTTCACGAATAGCCGGTCCACCAATTTTTTGAGATGGGGTTTCACTTCGTCGTAGGTGAGATTCGTGGTTACGAGACGCATCCCGCAGTTGATGTCGAACCCGATGCCTCCGGGAGAAATGACCCCCTCTTCCTCATCCATGGCCGCCACTCCCCCGATGGGAAACCCGTAGCCGAAGTGGCCGTCGGGCATACAAAGGGCATACCGGGTGATCCCGGGGAGGGTGGCCACGTTGGTGATTTGGTCGTAAACCGCCTCGTCCATTTCCTCGAGGAGCTTTTCGGTGGCGTAGACCCGCGCAGGAACGCGCATCCCCTCCTTGTAAGAGGGGGGAATCTCCCATACCGTTTCTGAGACCTGCCGGAGGGCCTTGGGGACCGACACGGTTCAAACCTCCAGGTTAGATAAAACCTTCAACCCTGGGGACGCAGGCGCTGAGCCGTCACTCCCGCGAAAGCGGGAGTCCAGAATGCCTTGAAAAGACTGGATTCCCGCTTCCGCGGGAATGACACTCCTGGCCTGAAAAAGGTTTTTTGCGCGATCTGCTAAATCCATCGGGTTTTTTAAAACTTCAGCCATCCGTTTCCTTTTCGTTATAGAACGGTTCTTGAACCCCTATCCGGGTCGCGCCAGAATCTCCCGGTCCTTAGTTTTATTCCTCTCTATCGCTGTGCGGGGCGTGCCGAAAATCGATGATTTTTTCCACCCGCACGGTGAGCTGTCTCTTTATCTGAGGAAGAGGAGGCCCCTTCTCCTCCTCCGGAGCGTATCCATCCATAATGGCCAGCTCTTCCACTTTTTCCGTTTCCCCAAGAAGCTGGAAGCCCAAGTCTTTTTTAGGATTCCAGATTACCACTGAAATCCGCTTATTTTCCTGTAAGTTGGCTACCGTGCCCGGGCAAAACCAGGCTCCCACCTCGACCCGGCCCTCGGGGGAAAGGGCTAATTGGGATGCAGCCGCAACATGGGGCAGTCCTGATCGGTCAGATGTAGCGACAAAGATGTGCCGGAGCTTCTGGCCCAGGGAGACAGCTTCCTGAAGGACTCTTGGATTCATCTCTCGGTCTCCTTTCCATTTAGATGATCTTTTTGCCGCGAAGAAGATATGCAAAGAGCCTAGGGCAAGGAGCATGGAGTATGGAGTGTGGAGTCTCAGGGAAACCCATCACCCCATTGCTTATGCCCTATAACGCCCTTTGCTCTTCCTTCAGAAGAGGCAAGCCGAAGAAGAGCATCCCCCGGAGTACTCCGATTCAACGGTCAGAAGATCGGGATGAACCACCGGTCTTTCGCCTTCGCCGTATCCGAAAGACAAGACCTGTTCCTCCTTACTCCCGTACCGATACACGGTGATCCCCTTGCATTTCAGCCGGTAGGCCGACAGGTAGATTTCGCGGATATCCTCGACCGTCGATTCCCGGGGCAGATTAATGGTTTTGGAGACGGAGTTGTCGGTGAGTTTCTGGAACGCGGCCTGGACCTCCAGGTGCTGGTGGGGAGTCACGTCGAAAGCAGTTACGAAGACTTTTTTGATGTCGGCGGGAATCCCCTTGATCTGTTGCAGAGAGCCCGAATGGGCGATCTGGGCGAAGAGCTCTTTGCTGTAAAATCCCCGGGACCGGGCGATTTCCTCGAAGAAGGGATTGACCTCGAAGAGCTGGGTGCCGGACAGAACATTCCGGATAAAACTCACCGCAAAGAGGGGTTCGATCCCGCTGGAACAGCCGGCGATGATGCTGATCGTGCCGGTGGGCGCGATGGTGTTGACCGTGGCATTGCGCATTCTTAGATTCCTGGAAGGATAGACGGACTTGGGGAAGTTGGGGAAGACTCCGCGCTCCTCGGCCAGGACGGAGGAGGCCTTAACCGATTCGCGATGGATGAAACGCATGAGCTTATCCGCAAACCGGACGGAGTCTTTGGTTCCGTAGGGAATGCCCAGACGAATCAGGAGGTCGGCGAAGCCCATCACCCCCAGGCCGATCTTCCGGTTGGCGAAGGTCATCTGCTCGATCTGGGGAAGGGGGAATTTGTTTACCTCGATTACGTCATCCAGGAACCGAACTCCCCAGTGAACATACTCCTTCAGCTTTTTCCAGTCCACTCCTCTGCCCTTCACCATACGGGCCAGGTTGATGGAAGCCAGATTGCAGCTTTCGTAGGGCAGAAGGGGGAGCTCCCCGCAGGGATTGGTCGCCTCGATGGGACCGACCTGCGGCGTCGGGTTCTTCCGGTTGATCTCATCCAGAAAGATCAAACCCGGGTCTCCGGTCAGCCATGCCGCATTGACGATGAGGTCAAAGATCATCCGGGCCTTCACCCGGTTCCCCCGTTCCTGAGTGCGGGGATTGATCAAGTCGAAGTCCCGGTTGGCCAGCACCGCCTTCATGAAAAGGTCGGTGACCCCCACCGACAAGTTGAAGTTGGAAAAACGTTTCTTCTCGATCTTGGCCTCGATGAATTCGACGATGTCCGGGTGGTCGACGCGCAGGACTCCCATGTTGGCCCCGCGCCGCCGCCCTCCCTGGACGATCACCTCGGTAGCCCGGTCGAATATGCTCATAAAAGAGACCGGCCCGGAAGCCTCCCCTTTGGTGGAGGCAACGATGTCTTTTTTCGGGCGGAGGCGGGAAAAATTGAAACCCGTTCCCCCGCCGGTCTGGTGGATCTTGGCCATGCTGGTCAGGGCCCCGAAGATGCCGTCGACGGAATCCTCCACCGGCAGGACGAAGCAGGCGGAAAGCTGGCCCAGGGAAGCGCCGGCGTTCATCAGGGTGGGGGAGTTGGGCATAAATTCCAGATTGCGCATCATCTGGTAAAATTTTTCTTCGGCCTGCTCGGGGGTCACCGAGGATGAGAAGTTCTTCTCCCCTTGAGCGACGTGATGCGCCACCCGCTGGAAGAGCATGCTCGGGGTTTCGATGATCCTCCGCTGATCGTCTTTCAGGAGGTATCTTCTTTTCAGCACCTCCATGGTGTTGAGGGGTAGCTTCAGGTCATCCTTCATCCCCAGGACGGACTTGGCCAGGCGGATCTCACTGCGCCTCTCCCGGTACAGGATGTAACTCTTGGCGATCTGGCTATACCCCTGATTCATCAGGACCGTTTCCACCATGTCCTGAATGGCTTCCACATGGAGAGGCTTGTCTCGGTATTTTTCTGCCAGGTTCTGGACGACGATGTCCACCAAGCGTTTGGCGATCTTCCCGGCTCGAGCCGAGTCCTGAAGGACTTCAAAGGCTGCCCGGTAGATGGCGTATTGGATCTTCTCAGGGGTAAAGAGAACAATCGCCCCATCCCGTTTCATCACCTTATCCGGGATTCGCCTGGTTTTCATCCGTTTCCTTTCAGCGCTCGAGACTCAACCTGTTTTTTTCCCGCTGGAAACATCCTGTGGGCGCGCGCCGCGCGCCCCTACATTCCTAATTGAGAAAAGTGCCTAGAGTGCACTAAAGTCCGGAGTGCCTAAAGTTGAAGGCCAAAGCCTTTCCTTCTTTTAATCCGTACTGCTTATGTTCGCCATTTCGCAATCCGAATTCCGCATTCTCAATCCTCTCACCCCTTCGGTATGGGAACCGTCAGGCTTCCCTGGGGCATGAGAAGAACCCGGGGCTTGGGGCCCACTTTGGCGAAAGCCATCTGGAGTGCTTCCTTCATGTCTTTTGCCGGAGTGAAAAGAAGGGTCCGAGCCAATTCCGGCTCCAGGCCGGAGATGAGGATGAACTGGGCCTTCTTCATCAACCGGGTCACGGCATAGGCCTTGTGGCCTCCCACTACGAAATGGGCCCGGATTTCCGCTTCAATTCTCTCCGGGGTCTTGTGTTTTTTCATCCACTCCAGATACAGATTGTCGCCCACCCCTTCTTCGCACTCGCCCAGGATGATCACCACGCCCCCCTCGCGCACGGCCAGCCAGGCATTATCCATGGTCTTCTGTAGCTGATAGACATTGATGTCTTTGGGATAGCCGCCGCAGGTAGCGATCACTAGATCGGCCAATCCGCTGATGGGCGCGCCGTATATGGTTTCCACGAATTTGCAGGCCTCCAGGTGGGCCTGAATGTAGTCCCCGCCGTAGACTTTCAGAAATTCCTTTTTCTCGTTTAGGACTACGTTGAGAAGAAAAGAGGGTCTCTTCATTTCGGTCCCCTCCACCTGGTCTTCATAGGCCGGATTTCCCTTGAGCCTGCCGGTGACCGCTCCCGGCTCGAGCATGAGGGCATGGTTGCGGCAGATGGTTTCATACCGGGTGACCCCTGGAAACAGGGCCTTCCGGCCGCCGCCGAACCCGCTGAAAAAATGATATACAACACTGCCTGTGCAGACGATATGATCGGCTTCCATGGCCCGCTTATGGAAATAAACGTCATTTCCCCGCGAAGTCCTCCCCGCAAACTTGAACTGCGAGGGATCGTGGGCGTCGCTGTTGTACATCTTCACCCGCCTGGCAGCTTCTGCCCCGGCCATCTGGGCCATCTCCTCTTCGGGAAGCATGCGGTGGGCCCCCACGGAAAACATGATGAACATGTCCTTGTCGGGAATCCCCGCCGCGTTCAACTCGTCCAGCAAAATGGGCATGAAAACATGACTGTTGGCGATCCGGGTCGGGTCGTTCACCAGGAAACAGACGGTCTGGCCGGGCTTAACGATTTCCCGGAAAGGCTTGGATTGAATCGGGTTGCGGATCGCCTTTTGGACCTCCGCCACCGGGTCTTTGAGTGGCGGGTAGTCCCGAATCGTAAGTTCTCCGATCACCAGCCGAGGGTCCAAATCAAAGCGGACCTCTTTTCTTCCATACTTAAACTTATATTCTTTCGTCGCCATTCTCCTCGTCCTTCCTTCCTGCATGCTCGGGTCCATGAACCTTGATTGGCTCGAGTTTCTATTTTATTCTAGCATAATTGGTGATCTCGTACGAAGTCTAAAACCGCATCCTTTCACCCTGGTTTCTGGGGTCCACCATCGATTTTGACAAAGGCCCTATGGGATGCTACAAGGAATATGGAGTCTCCCGTGGGAATCTATTACCTGGAGAAATGGTTTCGATCATGTCTGACAAAGTTCAGCCTTTTCCCTGGATGCCCATTCTTTTTTTAACCGCCATTTTCTACCTGAATTTCACTTCGCGTGTCATTCTGGCTCCGCTTCTGCCGGTGATCGAAAACGACCTCGGGATCGGGCACGGCGAGGCGGGTTCGCTTTTTCTCTACCTGGCCTGCGGTTCCGGGGTGGGACTGGTAGGGTCCGGGTTTGTTTCTTCCCGGCTCACCCACCGGAAAACTCTCTCCCTGAGCGCAATTATGGTGGGAACTGTTCTATCGGTTATCTCCGCTTCCAGTTCCCTGGGGCTGATGCGCGCCGGTCTCGTGTTTGCAGGAATCTTTGCGGGTCTCTACATGCCTTCGGCCATCGCCACCCTGACCGAAGTGGCCAGCCAGGAACACTGGGGAAAAGCCCTGGCCGTCCATGAACTGGGTCCCAATCTGGGCTTTATCACCGTTCCCCTGCTGGCTGAAGCGCTCCTGAAATTCTTTTCCTGGCGTGAGTCTCTCGCCCTAGTGGGGGTCGCTTGCATCGTGGTGGGGGTCCTTTTCCTCTTCTTTGGAAAGGGGGGAAAACACAAAGGAGAACCCCCTCGCTTTCAATCCATGAGCAAAATCGTGAAGAGCCCTTCCTACTGGGTGATGATCTCCTTGTTTACCGTATCGATCGGGTCGAGTGTCGGACTTTATTCCATGATCCCA
>DASPRR010000240.1:0-3722 GCA_035624375.1 Thermodesulfobacteriota bacterium
GGACCAGCTTCCCTTTGGAAAAGAAGCGCTGGATTTCGTCGTGGCGTCCCACAACCTGGAGCACTACGAGGATATCCAGAAGACCCTGGGGGAGTGGAAGCGGGTTGTAAAAAATGGCGGGATCATCGGTATGGTGGTCCCCGATGATCGGATCATCGATACCCGGGCTCTGAACCCCCAGCACAGACACGCCCTGACCCCTGAGCTCTTGGAGGATCAAATTAAAAAAAGCGGGGGGCTGGAGATCGAGGTTCTCCAGGAAATCGTCGACGCCTGGAGTTTCGGCTGCATTTGCCGAAAAATTTCTCAGTAGGGGAACGCTATAGCATGCCCCTAACATCCGCATAACCCTGAATTATTGGTCTTATGATCGAACCGATCTGCGACATCATCATTCCCATCTGGAACCAGCTGTCTTTGACTCAACGGTGCCTGGAGGCGGTCCGGAAGAAGACCCGAACGCCCCACCGCCTGATCCTGATCGATAACGGAAGCGAAGAAGGGACACGGAAGTATCTCGAGGGTCTGGCCGAAAGTCCCTCCTGGACCGGGGTCTTGGTCCGAAACGAAAAGAACCGCGGTTACATCCAGGCGGTCAATCAGGGCCTGAAGATTTCCACCGCCCCCTACGTCTGCCTTCTGAACAATGACATCGTGGTGACCGCTGGGTGGCTGGAACGGATGATCGAATTTGCCGGGTCCCATCCCGAGGTCGGCCTGGTGAACCCCCAGCAGAACCACGACCCTGGAAAGCCCATGCCCGACGATCTGGAAGGGTTTGCCGCATCTCAGGTGGACACCCGGTGGGGTTGGATGGAGCTGGACCATTGCACGGGTGGCTGTCTTCTGATTAAACGGGAAGTCATCGAAAAAATCGGATTCCTGGATGAGACCTACGGGCAGGGATATTACGAGGACAATGATTATTCCCGCAGGGCCCAGAGGGCTGGCTACCGCTGCCTGCGCCTGCTGGACACCTTTGTCTGGCATGATATCGAGGGTTCCTTCAAAGAGGACCCCGATCGGGGGGAGAAGCGGAGGAAGAATGAGGCCCTGTACCAGTCCCGTTGGGGGAATCCCCTGCGGATTATCTACCCGATCCACGAAGGGGTCGATTTTCGGCGGGCCCGTTTCCACCAGGTCTTCCAGACGGTCCATGCCCTGGCGCGACAGAATTGCGAGATAGACCTAATCCTTGGGAGGAATCGGGTGAACGTCCCTTCCGAAGGGTTGGCCCATTATGGGCTTTGGCCCCACGAAAACCTGCGCATCCACCTTCTTCCCACGTTGCGCCGAGAAGCAGGCCGGTTTCTTCGAGTTTCCTGGGACGGAGTTTTTCTCTGGGGGTGTCTGCTGAAGGTGCGCGAGCTTCTGCGGCAAAGGGGGTATAATGCCATCTATACCCGCCACCTGAACACGGCCTCGTTCTTCCTGAGGTTCAAGAAATATCTCCGCCTTCCCATTGTTTTTGAGGCTCATGAAATCTTCTTCCTTACCACGGACCGGCATGACAAAAGGGAAAAGATCAAAAGGGAGGAGTTTAGAACCTACCCCCGCCTCGACGGAATCGTTTTCATCACCCAGGGACTAGAGCAGAGAATGAAGGAAGTCTTTTCCCTCCAGGCTCCCATGGCTGTGGTGCCCGATGGGGTCAATTTGGATTTCTTTGGGGGCGTCGCCCGGCAACCGCGAAGTCAAAAGATCATTTACGTGGGGCAACTCTATCCATGGAAGGGAGCTGGGACCCTTGTGGAGGCTATGCAATATTTGGCCACCGGAGAACTCCATCTGGTAGGGGGCAGCGAAGAACGGGTCCAAGAGCTCAAGGAGAAAGCAGAGCAGCTGGGTGTGGGGAAACGGGTTTGGTTTCACGGTCAGGTTTCCCCGCAGGAGGTGAAAAATCATCTGGCAGAGGCGGCCGTGGCGGTCCTGCCCCTGCCGAAGGACCTCATTTCCGCCTCCTTCACCTCCCCCTTGAAACTCTTCGAGTACATGGCCGCCCGCCTTCCTATCGTGGCCTCCGACCTTCCTTCGACCCGGGAGGTCTTATCCCCTGGGGTGAATGCGCTTTTGGTCCCGCCCAACGATCCGCAGGCCTTGGGGGAAGGGATCCAGAGACTGCTTGAGGATCGCTCTAGGGCTGAAGGCCTTGGCCAAAAAGCCTATGAGGGCGTTATGGAATTTACCTGGGAGAAACGGGCGCAGAAGATCTCCCATTTTATCCGGTCCCTATCTAGGGAGGGATCGTGAGTTTCTGGGTCGAAAAGCTTTTTCATTTCCTGATCCACCGGAGATGGAATCTGGATGGGGGGACTTTCGACCCTGGGCGGGTCCAGCGCATCCTGGTGGTTCGCAGCGACAATGTGGGCGACGTCCTTTGTTGCACCCCGGCCATCCGTGCCCTGCGAAGGGCTTTTCCGCGGGCCTACCTGGCCGCTTTGGTGGTCGCCTACAGCCGGGACGCCATAACCGGAAACCCTAACCTAGATGAGGTCTTTGTCTATGAAAAGGCCAAACACCGGCCGGACCAAAGCCGAATGGTCTCCCTCCTCAAACAATTCCAGGTGGAGAGTCGCCTGAAGAAGAAGGGCTTCGATCTGGTCATCGGCCTCCGGTCCTCCTTTTCCTGGGCCGAAGGTTGGCTGGTCTACTTCACCGGAGCTCCCTTTCGCCTAGGATACGACCCGGGGGAGGGGAGAAACCAGAAATTTGGATTCTTCTACAACCTTCGAGTTCCGGCTGCGCCCCAGGCGCATGAAGTGGAGAGGGCTCTTTATCTGGTGGGAACCCTCGGGGTTCAGCCCGCGGAGAAGAATCTGACCGTGGTGATTCCAGAGGAAGACAGAGGGGCGGCCGAATCCTTCCTACAGCAAAAGAAGATTGATCCCCGGAACCTCATCGGCTTCCATCTTAGCAGTCGCCTTCCAGCCAACCGATGGAGTCCGGAAAAATTCGCCGGCCTTGCCACTCGCCTCATCCGGGAGGATGGAAAGACGGTGGTGCTGACCTGGGGTCCGGGAGACGAAGCCAGGGCCGAAGAGGTACAAATAAAGAGCGGGGATGGGACCTTTCTTTTCCCCACCCCGACTTTCAAGCGTCTAGGGGCCATTCAGCAACAATGCCGGGCTTTCGTAAGCCCCGACGGCGGCGCCATGCACTTCTCTACGGCCGTGGGAACACGCACCGTGGGGCTATTCGGGAAGAGCAAGCCCGAAGACTGGGCTCCCTGGGGGGACGGACACGTGGCCCTGCGAAGAGGCCCGCAGGCCGAACTGATTTCGGTGGAGGAAGTGTACCAAGCTTTGGAGAGATGGCTGTAGTCGATTTGAAATGAATTTTCCTTGCGGGAAACCCCCGACTTTGCTGCGCATATCCGGAATCTGGCATTCCTGGGATGTTTGGGGACTGGTGCCGGGAAGAGGGCATTGCCCGCAGAAAACGTCGGCCGAAAGGGCCCTTCTCTAATCTGCTTTGAGCGGTTACTTTTCATCAAACCTCCGGGTCCGACGGAGCTGGTGACCTTCGGATTACCGATTACCGAAAGCAAATTTTGAGTTTTGAGCAGAAGGATGAAATTTCCGATCGACCGTTGGGTAAAGAACCTTCTCTTTCATACCTATGCCCCTTTGGGTTGGGCTCGTTCTCCCAACCACGTGAGCCTGGATGTCACCCGCCGCTGTAACCTAAGATGCCGGATGTGTTTCTATTACGGAGGAGAGGAC
>DASPRR010000245.1:0-7220 GCA_035624375.1 Thermodesulfobacteriota bacterium
TTCTTCCTTTCGATCAAGCTCATGATACCACTGAGAATCCGGCCAGGGCCGGTTGATCAAGATAAGGCCGATTTGCGGATCATAGCAAGATTTTGAACAAGCGAGGAGATCCCAGCGCAAGCCACTTGATTAACGGACCTCATTGAGTCCCCGGGATGCAAATCCGTTTGGGTCCCAAAACCAAATCAGCGGTTTAAAAATTATATTTTTGCAGTATTATCCCAGTCAAGGAAAAACAAGGTTGAAGCCGTCAAGGACAAGTTGTTTCTTTGAAATATTTCAGGATCTTCCTGTTTTTTCCGAAAAGGAAAATATATCCCCGGGCAAATGGCAGTATTCTCCCTCTTCGGGGCAGCTTCGCCCGGATTGTCCTGTCCCCTTGCAGAATCTTGAGGGTCAAAACATTCATCGCTCACGAGGAAAGGGGCGGGACCGCACTTTACGGACCCGGAAAGTTGAACCGGGGCGGGCTCCGGCAGCCAATCCTCTTGACAGGGTGGCGGAAAACACGGTAATTTTTCAGCGGCGTCTCTGCCTTGACCTAAACGTTGCATAGAATTTCAATGGAGTCGGTTCGTCATTCGCGAAAGCGGGAATCCAGGAAGAAATCCTGGATTCCGGGGCTTCGACGTGAGCTCAGCCGAACGTCAAGCCCGGAATGACGGATGCAAGAGCTCTCCGAAAGTGATGTCCAGGCACAGTATGATAATTCTGATGAGACGCAATCCAAATAAACGGTTCTCATTATGCGTCATTATGAATCCATGCGGCTGATGCCTTCATTTTTCCGGCTGGTCGGGCAATCGCCAAATTCGCGCTATTTCACGGGAGATTGAAAATGAAAGATATTGTCCTCTACACCGTCGTTCCCCAGCTCCCTTCCCGCTTGAACCCGCTTCTGGAAATGGCCAAAAACGTCTGGTTCAGTTGGAACCTGTCGGTCATCGACCTCTTCCGCTCCATCGACCAGAACCTGTGGGAGGAAACCGGGCACAATCCTCTGGCCATGCTGGGACAGCTCAGCCATGAGAGGGTCCATGAGCTCTTTCAAGACGAAGGTTTTCTCCTGGAGATGGACCGCATCCACCAAGAGTTCTGCCGTTACCGGGAGGATCACCGGAAGTACGATTTTGGACTGGAGACACCCGTCGACTTCACTGCGGCCTATTTCTCCGCCGAGTTCGGGCTGACCGATTGCCTGCCCATATACTCCGGCGGGCTGGGAGTCCTGGCCGGAGATTTTGTCAAGTCCGCGAGCGATCTGCGTTTCCCGGTGGTGGGCGTGGGGCTCCTCTATCAAAAAGGCTATTTCCGCCAGTATTTGAACGCCGACGGCTGGCAGCAGGAAACCTACCCGGATAACGATTTCCATAACCTTCCGGTCATGCTGGAAAAGGACGAAAAAAACTCCCCCCTGACCGTGGAAGTGACCATCCAGGACCGTCAGGTGAAGGTCCGCGTGTGGCGAATCCAGGTGGGACGCGTGCCCCTCTACATGCTGGACACGAACACCGTGGAAAACCGCGAGGAGGACCGGGACATCACCTCCGCCCTTTACGGCGGAGACCGGGAGATGCGCCTGAAGCAGGAGATCGTGCTGGGGATCGGGGGCATTCGGGCCTTGAGGCAGCTGGGCATCCGGCCGGCGATCTATCACATGAACGAGGGGCATTCGGCCCTGGCCAACATCGAAAGAATCCGGGTCCTCATGGAGGAGAATGGGCTCTCCTTCGCCGAAGCCAAGGAAGCCGCCTATGCCGGAAGCGTCTTCACCACCCATACCCCTGTCCCGGCGGGGATCGATATTTTCGATGCTTCCCTGGTAAGCTCCTTGCTGGGGAATTACTTGCGCTCCATTGGGCTTTCGCTGGAGAGCTTCATGGCCCTCGGATCGGCCAATGAAAACGGCCCCCGGAATTCCTTTAACATGGCCATCATGGCTTTGAAGAGTTCTTCCAAAACCAACGCCGTGAGCCAGCTTCACCAAACCGTCTCCCGCCGCATGTGGCAGGAAATTTGGCCTTTTCTCCCCGAGGTGGACATTCCCATCGACAGCGTGACCAACGGAATTCACATTCCTTCCTTTATCTCCGACGACCTGTCCCGCCTCCTGGATCGTTACCTGGGGAGAAGATGGGCCGAGGACCCGGACAACGTCTCGGTGTGGATGCGGGTCAACAAGATTCCCGATGCCGAACTCTGGCGGACCCACGAGCGGAGGAGGGAGAGGCTCATTGCTTTTACCCGCCAGCGGCTGCAGGAGCAACTGCAACGCCGGGGCGGCCAGAAAGAAGAGATACAGGCCGCCAGCCAGGTTCTTCATCCCGAAGCCCTGACCATCGGCTTTGCCCGGAGGTTCGCCACCTACAAGCGGGGAAACCTCATCCTGAAAGACCCGGCCCGCCTGGCCAAGATCCTGAACAATCCCCAGCACCCGGTGCAGATCATCTTTGCCGGCAAGGCCCATCCGCAGGACAATGCCGGGAAAGAGGTGATCAAAAACATCGTCCACCTGGCGCGGCAGCCGGAATTCCGGGACCGCCTGGTCTTCATCGAAGACTATGAGTTGACCGTGGCCCGGTACATGGTCCAGGGGTCGGACATCTGGCTGAACAACCCCCGCCGCCCCCTGGAAGCCTGCGGCACCAGCGGCATGAAAGCCGCGGCCAACGGGGCCATCAACATGAGCGTCCTCGACGGCTGGTGGGCCGAAGGGTTCCGGCAGGGCCTGGGCTGGGCCATCGGCTCAGGGGAGGAATACCAGGAAGGCGCCTACCAGGACTTCGTGGAAAGCCAGTCCATCTACGACCTTCTCGAGAGGTACGCCGTTCCCCTGTTCTATGACCGCGGGAAGGACAACCTTCCCCGGGGATGGATCGGGATGATGAAAAATTCCATGTTGAACCTCGTGGGCCAGTTCAACTCTCACCGCATGCTCCAGGATTACGTCCATCAAATGTATATTCCCTCGGCGCTGAATTGGAAGAGGATGGAAGCGGACAACTTCCGGGGGGCCAGAGAATTTACCTCCTGGACCCAACATGTCCGGCAGAACTGGCCCCAGCTGCGGATTCTGGAAAAGAGAGCCGACACCAAGGGTCTCATCCCTTTCAGCCAGGCGCTCAAGGTGGAGGTGATCCTGCAGACGGGCCAGCTCTCGCCCCGAGACCTGGCGGTGGACATCTATTTTGGACGAGTCGATTCCAAGGCCGAGTTTTTGGACCGGGAAATCCTATCCCTGAAAGATTTCACCCAGCAGGACGGTAAGACCGTATTCCGGGGAGAGATCCCCTGCCAGAGAGTGGGCCGCTTCGGGTTCCGGGTTCGCCTTCTTCCCGCCCATCCCCTCCTCTCCAACCCCTATTCCCTGGGGCTGGTTCTTTGGGGATGACCCAAGACGTTTCAAGTTTCAAGTTGCAAGTTTCGGGTTTCGGGCTAGAATGATCAAGGGCCAGTTTACCTAAGGGCTCAAGGGCGACATTCGCTTAATCAAATGGGTCCTTTAACTCGAAACTCGAAACCCCGAAGGTTCATTTTTTGTTTCCCCATTCCTTCCCACTTTCCCCCCTCCCCCCTGCGGGGGAGGGATGGTGTGGGGGGGATTTTCCGCCTTTCTCTTGTATGGGGATTCATTCTCCTTCTCGCCTTTCCTCCCCTTTTGCTGGCTCAAGACCCCAGGCTCTTCCGCCAGTCCCGCATCCTCATGGGGACTTCGGTGGAGATCACGGTTTCCCGGGTTGAACCCAAGACTGCGGAAGAAGCCATGGAGGCGGCTTTCCAAGAGGTCGAGCGGATCAATCGCCTGATGAGCCATTACCGGCCGGACAGTGAGGTCAGCCAGATCAGCCGGCATGCCGGCCAGAAAGAAGTCCGGGTTTCTCCCGAGACGCTAGAGGTCATTGAACGGGCTCTTTATTTCTCCCATTTGTCAGAGGGTTCATTCGATATCACCATTGGCCCCGTCTTTCGCCTGTGGAATTTCCGCGAAGGAAAGATCCCCGAGGAAGGGCTTCTCAAAGAGAATTTGGAAAGGGTGGACTATCGGAAAATCAAAATCGACCGCGCTCGGTCTACGGTATTCCTGGAAGTTCCTCGAATGGAACTCGACCTGGGGGCCATTGCCAAAGGGTATGCGGTGGACCGGGCCTGCGTAGTCCTTAAAAAAAGCGGGATCGCAAACTTCCTGGTCAATGCCGGCGGGGACCTCAAGGTGGGGGGCGAAAAAGAAAAAGGACTTTCCTGGACAATCGGGGTCCGGCATCCCCGTCTTCCCTCTGATTTTATCGCCAAACTCAAGCCGAAAGAATCCGGGGTGGCTACCTCAGGAGACTATGAAAAATCTTTTGTAATAGATGGTGAACGATACCATCATATCCTGGTCCCCTCCACCGGCCTGCCCGCCCGGGAATGTCAGAGCGTAACCATCCTGGCTCCCTCGGCCATGGACGCAGATGCTCTGGCCACCACGGTTTTCGTGCTCGGGCCGAAGAAGGGATTTACCCTGATAGAAAAAATGCCCAGTGTCCATGCCATTATCGTGGACCGGAGGGGGTCCGTCCTGCTCTCACCGAACTGGCCCGACGGCGTTTTATTACCGCCATAGTCTGAGGTTCCGGGTTTCGCGTTAAAAAACGCTTCTTTGTATTTCAGTCGGAAACTTGCAAGGACTAACATTTTCAAAAAATTTGGCAATCTGCGTTCCGAATACAACCCTTCCCCCATCTGCGGGGGAGGGGTAGAGTGGGAAATTATTCTGCAGTCTGCAGTCCGCAATCATAGATTCCCCCCCAAATATCTGATTTATGTTATAATCCCTTTACCAATTTTGAAGGAGGAAGTATTTATGGACCCTCTACCCCGCGTGTTTAAGATTCACCAGAAGATCGCTTCCCCTAGGCTGGCGGATGTGGAGAAGGAAATGAATGCCCAGCTCGACCGGTTCGGTTTGGCCGGCAAAGTGAAGCCGGGAGAGCGAATCGCCCTCACCGCCGGCAGCCGGGGAATCCGGGATAAAGCCAAGGTGTTAAAGGTCATCGCCAGCCGTCTGAAGGGCCTCGGGGCCAAGCCCTTCGTCGTTCCCTGCATGGGATCGCACGGCGGAGCGACGGCCGAGGGGCAAGTGAAGATGCTCCAACACCTGGGCATAACCGAGGAGTATGTGGGGGCGCCGATTGTCTCTTCCATGGAGGTGAAGGAGGTTGGGCGGACCAGCTTCGGCACTCCAGTCCTCATCGATAAGAATATCTGCGAGCAGGCTGACAAGGTTGTCGTGGTCAACCGGATCAAGCCTCATACCGACTTTGACCATGAAGTGGAAAGCGGCATCAGCAAGATGATCATCATCGGGATGGGTAAACACAAAGGGGCCCTGATGGCCCATCGTCTGACCATCAAGCATGGATTTGCCACCATGTTTAAAGAGGTATTGCCGGTGATCCGGCGGGCTTTGCCCTTTTTCTTCGGGGTGGGCATCATCGAGAACCAGTACGACCAGACGGCTTCTCTTCACCTGCTGGAGCCGCAAAACTTCTATGAAGGAGAAAAAGCGCTTCTGAAAAAATCAAAGGAAATCATGCCCCGCCTCCCCTTTAAGCAGATGGACGTTCTGGTGGTGGACGAAATCGGGAAGAACATCAGCGGCGCGGGCATGGACCCCAATGTGACCGGGCGGCTCTTCTTTATCGGCAGTCCGCCCCTCAAGGAGCCCAAGATCACCCGTATCTTTGTCCGGGACCTGACCTCGGAAACGGAAGGAAACGCTATCGGAATCGGTTTTGCGGAATACACCACCAAGCGTTTGGTGAAGAAGATCGACCCGGTCCCCACGATGATCAACTCCATAACCGGTATGGGACCGGAATGCGGCAGGATCCCGATTTCTTTCGAGCAAGACCGGGAAGCCCTGCAGGCGGCTTACGATAACTCGGGAGTGATTGACCCCAAAGACTTGCGCCTGGTCTGGATCAAGAACACCCTGGAACTGGAGTATCTCTGGGCCTCCGAGCCCATGCTGAAGGAGGCCAAGGCGAACTCCAACATCGAAGTGGTGGCGGAGCCGCAGGCCATTCCCTTCGACAAGAACGGAAATATGGTCGTGGAGTGGCCGCCAAGGTGGGCGGATTAAGAACAATTCCCGGGGGAGAGTGCAGAGGACCCAACGCGGCTATGCCGCACCCAAATTGCAGGGGCAGTCATGCGAAGAGCGTGATATTTCCCCATTTTAGGGGCAGCTTCCCGCCAAGGTGGGAGGCTGCCCCCGCTGCATAAAAAGAGTCCGCACAATATCCCTTTTTGATGTCAATTCCTCTAAAAAAATCCGCCTCAAAATAAATCCTATTCGTCCCCTGAATCCTTCCATTCATAATTCCCAAGGGCAATCTCCTTTTCCCTCCCAGAATTTGCAGAGAAAAACTTTTGGGCCAACCAGGCGCGAAAAACGATCATTCCCCAAATGGCTAAATAACTTCAGATTCCCATGCCCGCTCTATTCTTGACCTAAGAATTAAGCATTGCATAAAAATGCTCATGGAGTAAGGTTGTCATTCCCGCGAAAGCGGGAATCCAGAAAGAAATCCTGGATTCCGGGTTAAGCCCGGAATGACGGAAGCTAAAGTCCTCTGAAAGTGATATCCGGACCCAGCCTGACAATCATCATTGCACGCGACTCCATCAACGGCTTTCATGCTGCGTGAATATAAATTAGTGTACCTGATGGGTTGATTCCCCGTTTAAGGGATTCTTTTTCCGAACAAGGATTTATCGAGCAGGTCGGAATGAACCCTAGTTTTGCAGAAGGATTATTTAAAGAATCGCCTGAGACAATAAGAGACAATAAAGTATATAAAAAGGATGCCGATAAGGGTTATGGGAGGGATAGTGGAAGACAAATTCCTCAATATTAAAGAGACTTCACAGTTCCTTAAACTCCACACCAGCACCATCAACCGCCTCATCGAGGCCGCTGAAATCCCAAGCTACAAAGTTCGGAAGCGTCGATTGTTTGATCGAGAGGAGCTGGTTGAATGGGTCAAGAGTCACAAGGACAGGAAGCCGATAAGGAGGGCCAAGAAGGAAAGGCGAAGCAGATTAGCAGGATAACCCCCAATAAAAATAAGAGTACATTTCCTTTAGGCAATAATGATGGAGAGGCAAAAGAAGCGACAGTCATCAGTAAATCAAAGGGTAAGGAGGACGATAATGAAGGCATGCGAGAACCATGA
>DASPRR010000266.1:0-7222 GCA_035624375.1 Thermodesulfobacteriota bacterium
GGGGATATCGTCGGGGCCGCCGGTCTGAAGGAGACCACCACCGGAGACACTCTCTGCGCCGAAGACCATCCCGTCACCCTGGAGCGAATCGATTTTTACGAGCCGGTGACCTCGGTGGCCATCGAACCGAAATCCCGGCAGGATCAGGAGAAACTGGACTTCTTCCTGCAGAAACTGGGCGAAGAGGACCCGACCTTCCGGGTGAAGTTCGATGAAGACACGGGGCAGACCATCATCTCCGGAATGGGTGAGCTGCACCTGGACGTGGTGGTGAGACGCCTGCTGGAAGATTTCAACATCTCGGTGAATGTGGGCAAGCCGCAGGTCGTTTACCGGGAGACGATTACGGAAAGCGCCGAGGGCGAGGGGAAATTCGAACGGGAGATCGAAGGGGTCATGAATTTCGGCCATGTTCGGCTGCGCCTGGAGCCCCGTCCGAGGGGTGCGGGAATCGAGTTCATCGGAAATTCCTCGGATGGCACCATCCCCCCGGAATTCATCCCGGGCATCGAAGCCGGGGTGAAGGAATCGACGGGGAATGGATGTGTGGCGGGGTATCCGGTGGTTGACCTGAAAGTCAGCCTGCTGGGGGGGACCTTCCTGGAAGGAAGTTCCACTCCGCTTGCCTATCAGATCGCCTCGGCCATGGCTTTTCGCGACGGCTGCCAGAAGGCCCAGCCCGTCCTGTTGGAGCCGATCATGAGGACCGAAGTGGTGGTCCCCGAAGAGTTCGTGGGTGAGGTGATCGGGGATTTGGGGGCACGCAAAGCCCGAATCGAACAAGTGCAAGCCAAGGGGAAAGTCAGTCTCATAGAAGCCTTCGTGCCCCTGAAAGAAATGTTCGGGTACTCCACTGACCTGCGTTCCCTGACCCAGGGCCGGGGGACATTCACCATGCAGTTTCACCGGTTCGACTGGGCGCCGGAGAAGAAGAAAAGCGCATAAGGAATAGAGTAAGGAGCAGAGAGAAAATACCCAACTCGGCGGCATAGCCGGAACCAATCGGAATATTGGAGGGGCGGCCCCCTGTGGCCGCCCGCAAACGCGTTGCCAAAATCCTCCCCAGCCCCCCTTTACCAAAGGGGGGCGAGGGGGGATTTCTGGGGTGCGCGTTGTCTGGGGCATATCATATCATTTGGGTACGGCTGCCCAACACTGTGTCCTCTTTGCCTCCGTGGTGAAAAATCAATGAACTATTTTTGGCGTCTGGACTGCCGGTATTTTATCGGGGACCGGCCCTGCAAATTCAAACGGGTCTGCGAAGGATGCGAGCAGTATTCACCCATGGGCCACCGCATCCTGATCGTGAAACTGGCGGCCATCGGGGATGTCCTCCGTACCACCCCCCTGCTCACCGGATTAAAGAGAGTCTACCCCCGGAGCCACATTACCTGGGTTGTTGACAAAGAGGCCTATCCTCTCCTGAAGAATAATCGCTGCATCGACCGGCTCCTCCCCTTTGATTTCGCCTCCCTCCTGCCCCTGGAGGCGGAAACCTTTGACCTGGTGATCGGGCTGGAGAAGGAACCCAGGGGGGCGGCGATTGTTTCCAAAGTGAGGGCGAAAGAGAAAAGAGGGTTTGCCCTGGGACCGGAGGGGAATCCTTTTCCCCTGAATCCTTCCAGCGAGTATGCCTTTTTCCTCGGCTTGTCCGATGAGCTGAAGTTCCATCAGAACCGTAAGACCTACCCGGAGCTGATCTTCGAGATCGCCGACCTCGATTATCAAAAGGATGACTATCTCTTTTTCCTTTCCCCCGAAGACTCCGCTTTCGCCGAGAAATTTGCCCGAAAGACGGGCTTAAAAAAAAGCGACCGGGTGATCGGTCTCAACACCGGTGCCGGCGCGGTTTTTGCCAACAAGGCCTGGACCGAAGAGGGGTACCTGGGTCTTACCAAACAATTGACAAAGGAACCCAGAACCAAAGTCCTTCTCCTGGGCGGCCCCGGCGAGAAGGAGCGAAACCGGAGGATCCTAAAAAAGGCCCGGGGAGCAGTCATCGATACAAGGTGCGACAACACCTTGGGTCAGTTCGCAGCCATACTGAATCTCTGCGACCTGGTAGTAACGGGAGATACCACGGCCATGCACCTGGCCATCGGTTTGAAGAAAAAAGTCATCGCTCTTTTCGGGCCGACCTGCGCGCAGGAGATTGAACTCTACGGGAGAGGAGAAAAAGTGGTCTCTTCCATCCCCTGCGCGCCCTGCTATCGGCGAAACTGTGAGGTCTCCCCCAACTGCATGGAAGCCATCACCGCCGAGGAGGTGATGAAAAAGATCAAAGGCCTGTTACCCAGATGACCTCCTTCCTCCGCCGACACCTGAAATTCATTCTTGGCCTGGCCATCAGCGCAGGCGCCCTTTACTTGGCCCTCGATCGAGTCGACTTCAAGGCGCTAGGGGACTCCTTCCAGTCGGCCAACTATTTCTTCCTGGTTCCTGCCGGGCTCGTTCAAATCGCTGTCTTCTTCCTCAAGGCGGCCGGCTGGCGTTATCTGCTCATGCCCGCCAAGAAGGAAGTCCGGCTGAAATCCACGGTGACCGTGCTCATCATCGGCTTGATGGTCAATAATCTCTTTCCCGCCAAGATGGGAGAACTGGCCCGGGCCTATTTGATCGGAGAAAAAGAGCGCCTTCCGAAGACCCTATGCTTTTCAACCATTATGGTCGAGCATCTGCTGGATGTTCTGGTGTTAATGATCTTTCTCCTAGTCCTCATGCCCCTGGTCGCCCTTCCCCCTTGGCTCCGGACGAGCGGGACTCTGGTCGGCTTTGCAGCCCTGACCCTGATCCTGGTTCTATTTCTCGTTGTCCGCCGGGAAGAGAAGTTCCTGGGCTGGATCAGCCGGATCCTGGTCCGGGTTCCGCACCGTTTCCGGGTTAAAATCCAGGAAATGCTCCAGAACGTTTTGCAAGGGATGAGAGTGGTCACTGGCCGCTACATCGTATATGCTTTTGGATGCCTGCTGGTCATGTGGACGACAGTATTCGTGGTGGCTTACCTGCTGATGGCGGCTTTCGGCCTCTTCCTGCCCTTTACCGCCCCCATCATGGTGATTATTTTCACCGCCTTCGGGAAAATCATTCCTTCTTCCCCTGGAGGCATCGGGACTTTGCACTACCTGATCCTGGTGGTTCTCATGTCCTTTGGAATCAGCAAGGAAGTCGCCCTGGGATGTGCCATTCTCATGCACGGGTTCAGCTTCTTATTTGAAGTGGGCGCGGGGTTCGTGGCGTTGGTTTTCAGCGGACTTTCTCTCGGAGGGGTGACCCGGCGGGCCGAGGAGCAAGCATGAAAGCCATGGCCATGATTCCCACTTACAATGAGGCCCCGAACATCGAACCCCTCCTGCGGGAGATTCTGCACCAGGGACTGGACATCGGCGCGGTGGTGGTGGATGACAATTCCCCGGACGGAACATGGGCCATCGTAGAGCGTCTCCGGAAAGAAGACCCCAGGGTCCATCTGATTCGGCGCATGAATGAACGCGGACGGGGAACCGCGGGAGTGGCCGGGTTCAAATATGCCGTGGCCCAGGGCGTGGATTTCGTCATCGAGATGGATGCCGATTTCTCCCACCAGCCTTCCTATATCCCTTTTTTCCTTAGCCAGATGGAAGACTGCGACCTGCTGATCGGCTCGCGGTTGGTGGAAGGAGGGGGAGAAAAGGGAAGGCACTTCCTGCGGCAATGGATTACCCGCTCAGCCAATGCCTACATCCGGCTGATTCTTGGTCTTTCAGTGCGGGACTGCACCTCGGGCTACCGGGTCTTTCGGAGGCAGGTCCTGGAGGCCATCGAGCTGGACCAACTCATGGCCGTAGGTCCTCCTATCGTGGAAGAAGTCCTCTACAAAGCCTACAAGCGAGGCTTCCGGATCAAGGAAGTCCCCTATATCCTCGAAGAACGAAAAGCCGGAGAGTCTACCTTCAACCGCAAGATCATGCTCAACGCCCTGCTGATGATGCCAAAGATCCGCTGGGCGTACCGCAAGTATCCCTTAAAAGATTCCTCTATGTCTTACAAATAAATTGCGGGGAAACTGCAACCCAAATTCCATCCCTTCCTGATTGTAAAGGCAATTCATGAATTGCCCCTATTTGCTTTTCCGAAAACCTTGTGATAATCTTTGCCTGTCTTCACCGAAGGAGGGACGCCCATGCCAGAGGCTAACTCCGCACCGATCCTTTCCAATCCACCCATCCGATACCCACAGATTGCGCCTGAGCCTGGTCAAGAACCGAAACTCCTGGACCGCCTCCGCGAAGCCCTGCACTCCCGCCACTACAGCCCAAAACCCGAGTTTCGCCATAGGCTTTTCCGTGAAACTCATGTTGAGCTTTTGGGACCAGCGACTCCCCCTCGGAGCATGTGTCGCAATATAAAAAGCGCTGTCATTCCCGCGAAAGCGGGAATCCAGGGAATCCAAATTCGAACCGTTCAGGAACTTCTGGGCCATAACGATGTGAAAACGACGATGATCTATACCCATGTACTTAATCGTGGCCCGGGCGCCGTGCGCAGCCCAGCCGATGGCTTATAAGGTGAAGAAAGAGGGTTTTTATACCGATCCATATAAGAAACCATGATAAAGGCGTTAGGGACTTAACCACCGGATATTTTATGGGTATTGGAAAATAATCGATAGGGTGTTATACGGACCGGAAGGCGATTTCCGGGATATTACGCGGATCCATCTATTTACTGTAGAGGCAGAAATATAAGATGAGAAATACCTTAGTCGTGCTATTTCTACTCGCATTATGTAGTGTTGTATGCGCAGAAACCAAAGTGAAAATAATGCCCGACGAGTTGCTTAAGATCGCTGAAAAATGCGCTTGCGAGCAAGTAAATGATTTCTATAATCGGCCTGGTATGATTAATCCACCGTATGTTTACGGCTTCTTGCCAGGTGAGCAGGAAAATAGCGCCGTTTTCTGGTGCCAAGAACACCATGCGAACCCAAAATATCTATTGGTCTTAGCATCTAGAAAGACTTTTTTTGATGATTGGAACTACGAAATTATCATTAAAACAGAGAATTATCCTCGTGGTTTATCCATCGTTAAAAACTGTAAAATTACATTGGATAAATTCTATTATATCTCTAGTCCAAAAAAACGGGGTCCCAACGGCGTTTTGCCAGTTGCGAACGTAATATTGAGCACTTATGATGGAGTCTCAGAGTATTATTATAATCATAAGGGTTCCTGGTTAATTTCTATTTGGCACTGATTAGCCTCTAACCACCGCATGAACCTGACGCGGAATAGCTGCGTCAGATTTTAGGCGTTGCTGGTTGCCCGCGCAGGTTATGCGAATCGTTCGACCGCAAGAGGAGGGACCTGCTGATGCCCAACGCACAGCAGCGCTTCCGACAGGTGAATGCCACGCGCTATCGACTTGGTCAGCAAGCTGGCCATTACGAGAGCTTCTTCCAACGCGCGAATCACCCGAGCCGTCCTCTGGCATTCTGGATTCGGTACACGATTTTCAGCCCCCAGGGCCGTCCCGAAGACGCCGTGGGCGAGCTATGGGCGATCTACTTCGACGGCGAGACTCAGCACCATGTCGCCGTCAAGACCGAGGTCCCACTCAGCGAGTGCACCTTCAAGACGGACGACTTTCTCGTCCTCGTTGGTAACGCGCGCCTGGGCCCCGGGCACGTCGCCGGGTCAGTGACCTCTGGCGCTCACGCCGTGTCCTGGACTCTCGACTTCCATGGTGACGCCGAGCCGCTCTTCCTGTTGCCCATCGAGATGTACGACAGCCCCTTGCTGCCGGCCAAGGGCCTTGTCGGCCTCCCGCTGGCCGTCTACAACGGGGCTTTGCTCGTTGACGGCCGTGAGATCACCGTCACGGACTGGGTCGGGAGCCAGAATCACAACTGGGGCCTGAAGCACACAGACCATTATGCCTGGGGGCAGGTCGCCGGTTTCGACGCCCAACCCGAAACGTTTCTGGAGGTCGCGACGGCCCGTCGCAGGATCGACACTGACTGGAGCCCGTTCATGACGCCCGTCGTACTGCGTCACCGCGGACGCGAGATCTCCTTGAATACCGTGGCCCAAATGGTCCGTGCCGAGGCGGCCTTCTCCTATTCCATGTGGACCTTCAAGTCGGAAACGGACGAAATCCTGCTCGAGGGAACTTTTGCCGCACCCCGCGAGGCCTTCGTCGGCCTTGGCTATCGAAATCCGCCCGGCGGCACCAAGGAGTGCCTGAACACCAAGATCGCATCGTGCGAGCTGCGAGTGACGCACCGACAGCCGGGCGGAGCGACACGAACCGAGACTTTCTCAGCGAGGAATCGCGCTGCATTCGAGATACTCACCGACGAACACGACCACGGTGTAGAAATCCGCGCTTGAGATGAGATGTATAGGGGGACGTTGTTCAAAACATTCAAAATAATTGTTTACATGCCATTGGGATTATGATAATGGACAATTATGCCACGAGGAGCTCGGCTTGATGTCCCTGGAACCCTGCATCATGTAATGATCCGAGGGATCGAGGGAAGAGAGATATTTCATGATGACGAAGATCGGGAGAATTTCATTTCCCGGGTCGAGACTCTGGTGAAGACGACTGGAGACCGAATCCTGGCCTGGTCGCTAATGAAGAATCATGTGCATTTTTTGCTCTTTAGCGGACCGCTGGGGCTTCCGACCTTTATGAGAAGGCTCCTGACTGGGTATGCGGTGTGGTTTAACCGGAGGCACAGGAGGGTGGGGCATTTATTCCAAAACCGGTATAAATCGATCGTCTGTGAGGAAGAGCCATATTTATTGGAATTGGTGCGGTATATTCACTTGAATCCATTGAGGTCCCGAGCAGTAAAGACTTTGTCGGAATTGGATAAATACTGCTGGAGTGGCCACCGTGTACTGGTAGGCAAAGGGCGGAATGATTGGCAGGAGAAAGCCTACATCCTATCCCAATTCGGTAAGAGAGAAAGGGGGGCTATACGGGCCTACCGGAAATTCATGGAGGAAGGGATCAATTTGGGTAGGCGGCCAGAGTTGGTCGGGGGAGGACTCATTCGAAGTCGGGGAGGTTGGTCAAGGGTGCTATCCCAAAGGGCTAAGGGGGAGAAGGAAGAATATGATTCCCGAATCTTGGGGAGTGGGGATTTTGTCCTAGATATAATCCGAGACGCGGATCAAAAGATGCGTCGCCAGATTAGAGGGAGGGGAGAAAATACTTCGATTGAAGAAAT
>DASPRR010000275.1:0-2977 GCA_035624375.1 Thermodesulfobacteriota bacterium
CGAATGGGGCTACTCCAACCGGGTGTTAGACCTCATCTTGCACCTGGATTCGGAAAAACCGGTTTAGCCGCTCAGCGGTAAATGAAACCAATCCCGCCAAGGGCGGGACGAAATACCAAGCACCAAATACCCAATAGGCTCCAATGACCCAATTCCAATTCCGGGCAAAGATCGTTATGGGCATTGGGCCTTGGGATTTATTTAAGGTTTGGGATTTGTCATTTGGAATTTGTAACTCCAACCCTTGTTGGATCCCGGCTCGGTTGGGTTACGAAAGGGTCTGATGTCCGTTCATCGCGGTCCCAAAGATACCGACGCGGATTGGCGGAAGAGGGAGATCCCGGAGGGGGTCCTCGACTCCGACGCCCTGCGTATCAACCTGGAAGAGACGGCCGTAGAGCAGGTCGCCGTAGACCCCAAGTACAACGTCCTGCAAGAGGTGGTGGCCGGGTATCGGGGAATCCAGAAGACAGTCGATGCCCTCCTTTTCGAGCTGAATCACCCCTTTAAGAATTGGGAAGTCATCCTGCCGGAAATGCGGGCCTTCGCCTTGAAGCATTTTGCGTCGTATGCGCGCCATCCCCAAGGGGCGCAGGCCATCGCCGTAATCTTCGACGTTTTTTTAGACGCAGCGGTGAATTCCGGACGGGAGGCTCTGCAGGTCAAGGCGATCGACTACCTCCTGGGGTATCTGGAAAAAGTCGTGAGTGAAATGGGTGAGGCCCATCGGGAGAACTTCCTGCCTGTTTTGCGCGCCTGTTTCCGCCGCCTGTTCGATCTTCCGGAAAAACTGTTCTTCTTCTTAGCCACCAGTCACATCCCTTTGAAGCGAATTGCCGAGGTCTTGCTCCGCAAACTGCCGGAAGGCTCTGAATTGGGCGAGTTCAATGAACTCCTGGTCCGAAGCCTGCGGGCCGCTTACGGATACTGGCTCAAACAGGAAGACCCGCGATTGTGGTTTGCCGGAGACGATGGGGGCTCCTCTAGGCCCTGGAAGCCCGGAACGGATGTTTTTGATGGGATCTCGCACCAGCGTCTTGGCCATTACATGGGTCAACTGGAGCAGCTTTCCTCCCAGGATGGTTCGGTGGAGACGCTGCGGAAACTGCTCACCCTGCCGGGCTACATGGAGATTGTCCGGGGCTACAAAGAAATTCCTAACCGTTTGGGCCCCCCGGCCACGGAACCCCAAGCTGCCCGGGAAGATTCGCTGAGCAAGAACTGGAAAATCCTCTCCCTTTTCAAGATCATGGAGATCCAGGGTTTACAGGATATCCATGAAGAGACGCTGCGGGAGATCAACCACACGCTGGTCGAGTTGATCCGCCAAGAGCCCCCCGAGCGGATGGAAAATTTTCTCGTGAAGACCTTTTCCCTGCTCAAATCCAGCGTGGAAAACTATCCCCAAACCGCTCTCCAGTGCATCCAGACCATCGGGGCCGAAGTTTTTAACCGCGGCTACAGCCCCCTGGTCGAAGTGTTCCTGGAGCAAGTTCTGCACTTTGGATTCCAATACCCGGACGTGCAAGGGGTGGACGTAAACTGGCAACTGATCTGCAATTTCTGCCACCTGGTCAATGTCCGGGTTTGGCTGGACCTCATCACCCGCAACCCCAAATGGTGCAGCACCCTTCTTTCCGCGCTCATCATCAACCTGAAATTAGGCGGCACCTGCATCCGGGACACCGACCTCTTCCAGAAGGAAGTGACCAAACTGCTCAACGCGGACGTCGAGCCCGTTTACAACTTGATCAAGCAATTGGCCAAACTCCTTCCGGTCTATTTCAATGAAATTGGGGCCGAGGGCCCGCTGCGGGATGTCACGACGGAGATTGATGAAATCACCAACCGCAAGGACCCCCTGATCCACTTCCTGCGCAAGCAAAGCCATGTGGAAAGCAGCAACCTGATCGAAGATTTCATCAAGGGGATTTTCCGCTTCTGGCGGACGAAGGAAAAGAGCGGCCTCCGGAGCTTTCTCCCTCCGGAGGTCTACGGACAACTGGAGAAGGAAGGCCCGTACATCGATGATGCCCACACCTTGGTCCGGAACATTATTCGGGAGAATGGATTATCCAGGGAAGAAGACCTGCTGGGGCTGACCGAGGCGCAGGTGGAAGCATTTATGGCCGGGCAACCATCCATCTCCGAGGCGGAGAAGAAGCGGGTGGCGCTGCTGATCAAAATCTACCGCCTGGTCAACCAGAAATACAACCTGGGTTTCCAGGAGATTCGATATCACCTCCAGGAAGCTTCCCGCTGGGGCTTCGAAGGGCTCGACCAGCTCCAGAAGATCCTGGACCGCGACGATACCCTGGAATGCCTGGAGGGCATCCTGACCTACCTGGAGGGGTTGAAAGAGACCATCGTTTCGCCCGAGCGGTTTGAGGCCCGGGAAGATATTTACCGCAAGCGGCACATCGCCGTGGACATCCCGTCCATGTACGGACGGTACCGGGAGAAGAAGTTCGATGCCCTGGGCCTGACCTTTCGGCTGGAAAACCTGGCCAATATCTATTTTGAAAGGCTGATCGACTTCTTCGACCTTTCCTTCATCACCCGGGCCACCCTGTTTCGGGTCATCTCGGTCATCCGGTATTTCTTCCGGGCCATCCAATTGGACGGAATCTCCTCCCATCGGTTGGACATGCATCTGAAGCTTTTGGAGAAGTCATTGGAGATTAAGCGCTTCAGCTTCACGCAGTACCTGGACATTTTCCGGGGGTTCTCCGAAGGGGTTAAAGACATTATTTCTGTTTACTACGTAAACGCCCACAAAAACAACCTCAACGAATTGATCCGCCAGATGGGCCGGAAGAATCTTCTCACCAAATATCTTCCGAGCGATCCGGTCGCCCCGAGCGAGTTGATTCACCGCATCGGGGAGAGATTTCTCCGGGACCTCATCTCCGGAACCTTTGGTCTGCAGTATCTGGACCATTTCCTCACCCGCATTCAATTGACCCTCTCCGAGCAG
>DASPRR010000292.1:0-3971 GCA_035624375.1 Thermodesulfobacteriota bacterium
ACCGAGCTATGGCGGCGGGGGAGCGTAATCGCATCGTGGCTTCTCGACCTCTGTGCCATGGAGTTTATCAAAAATTCCGATCTGTCCAACTTTGCGGGGAGCGTGTCGGATTCCGGGGAGGGGCGATGGACCCTTACTGCGGCCATTGAAGAGGGATCGCCGGCCCCCGTGCTGAGCGCCGCCCTCTATCAGAGGTTCAGTTCCCGTGGCGAGGATGACTTTGCCCGAAAGGTGCTCTCCGCCATGCGCTTCGGTTTCGGGGGGCACGTCGAGCGGGCGGGAAAATAGAGGCTGTGGAGCTATTGGAACGCGACGGCCGGAGGCGGAGTAAGACCGGAAGGTGAAGGGCATGAGCCCGGATAGCAGAGGGACCGAAAAGCCATTCTTGAATGTCGAGATTCAAGTGCGGGCGGACCTCGATGAACTCAGCAGAGCCGCGGCTTCGGAGGTCCTCCGGCAGGCGCAGCGGGCGGTGCAGGCCAAGGGCCTGTTTTCCTTGGCCCTGTCCGGTGGTTCAACGCCCAAGTCCCTCTACTCCTTGCTCGCCGACGATTCTTCTGTCCGCGCCGAGTTTCCCTGGGATAAGACCCACTTTTTCTGGGGAGATGAACGCCATGTGCCGCCCGAACACCCCGAAAGCAACTACCGCATGGCCCGGGAAGCCATGCTTTCCAAGGTTCCCATCCCGTCCGAGAACATTCATCGCATCAACGCCGGGAACCCCGATGCCCAGCGAGCAGCCGAAGAGTACGAAGAGACCCTTCGGGCCTTTTTCCATCTGGGGGCTGGAGAATTTCCCCAGTTTGATCTTGTGCTCCTGGGGATGGGAGCGGATGGCCATACCGCCTCTCTCTTCCCGGCAACCGCGGCCCTTGGTGAACGGAAACATCTGGTGGTCGCCAATTGGGTGGGGAAGTTTCATGTCCATCGAATCACGATGACCCTGCCGGTCATCAATCGGGCGGCGATGGTTCTGTTTCTGGTGAGCGGCAAAGAGAAAGCGGAAACCCTTCGGCGGGTGCTGGCAGACCGAAGGGGGAAAGTCCTTTTCCCTTGCCAGCTCGTCCGTCCGACCCATGGTAGATTGCTTTGGCTGGTGGATCAGGGTGCCGGAGGTTTTCCAGAAGGGATTCCGAGCATCATCATTTCGGATCAGTCACCAGGCCCCTGACCACGCGGAGGATTATCCGAGTGCAGCATAGCCGATTTACCGCTAAAGATGGAAGTCAGCGGTGGGCTGCAGGCCTGTGCGTCTACACGCGATGTTCAGGAACATATTTTAGGGGGTTGAAACCACTAACCCGAAAGCATCCATCGCGATCAGGACCCACATAACATGATGGTCAGCAGCGAGGCGCGCCCTTCGGCCACCTCCGGTCCACCTACTCGTTATCTCTTCCAAAGAATGTCCGTCAGTCTAACAGCCTCAGGAAAATAGCTATACAAAACTACACCGGAAAGGAAGGCCACCCCCACTGTCACTACGAACGGTTTCCATGTCGTTCTGAAGACACTCCCAACCCATCCTTGGTAGCTCATCGCTCGGGTTCGCCGAATAAGGGAGGCTGCAAGAAAACCCTGGAAAGCTGCTTCGGAAAGAATTGTGGGTGCGTCATAGAGAACGTAGATGGTCGAACCTAAGACTGTAGCGACCAATACAACCAGAACGATAACCGCCACAATGACATTATCGTCCCCCAAGGCATCCGCGACTCCGCCTACATCCCCACTCACGCCTTTAGATGCGCTGGCCGCAGGAGTTGGCTCAGCATTGGCCAAAAGTCTTGTTTCGGCAATGGCAGCATTGTCGCCCTCAAAAGAACCGGAGGCTCCAGCGCCCGAGAACTGACCGCCGCCACTGCGAAAGGATGGGACTCCTCCTCCACCAGAGCTTCGATCCGAAGGCAAAGGAAGATCGAGTCCGCCAATCGTATTCGTCTTGCCCGACCGATTGGGAGAAATACAAAAAAACCACAGTCTTATGCAGGCGAAGAAAACCAGATACGATAGCAAAACGGACAAAGGATACCGAACCCTGAAATCAGTAACCCCAAGCATCAACAATATCTTTAAGAATAATACGCCCGAAAGAATAGTCGCCAGGAGGATGAGGCACATGTGTAGGCGCAGAGAGAATCGATGTTGTAGATGCTTCTGAAATGCCTGCTTTGTCCAGTTTCTCATCGTCCCATTCCTGGGCTAACAAGGATCATCCAGTCTGGATACAACCGCAAAGGCGTTGAATTCAAGCTATCGTGCCAGTTTCCGAACCTGCAAAGTTTTGCCAATTATTGCAGAAATGGTTTAATTTATAAACCCCTTTATAATCTAGCAACATAACAGATTTCTTTTATCCAAAAAAATTAGCATATGAAAATTTTATGATTCCAGAAACGTATTCAAGGATGAGAAAGCACCAGGATACGAAGAATTTGGGAACAACCACTCTCGTTGTCGTCCATCACCAACTCGCAGCCGGTCAGCAAGAGGGCAATTCCAATGGGGGGTAGAAGCCGCTTTGTATCCATGTTCCTGATCTCCAGAAGGCTGTTAGGAGATGCTCCTGGGCTCCTCACGCTTCTTGTTTTTGCCGAAGGCCTTTTCGATCAACACGTAAAAGAGGGGCGCAAACAAGGTCACCAGGAAGGTGGAGGTGACCACCCCGCCCAACACGCTCGTGCCGATGGCCTTTTGGGCGCCCGCGCCCGCCCCGGTCGCAAAAGCCAGCGGCAGGACCCCAAATCCGAAGGCGAGCGAGGTCATAACGATGGGACGCAGCCTTAATTTCGCCCCTTCCAGGGTCGCCTCGATCAGCCCCATCCCTTCTTCCACCCGGGCCTTGGCGAACTGGACGATTAGGATGGCGTTCTTGGTGGTCAGGCCGAGCGTGGTCAACAGGCCGATCTGGAAATAGACGTCATTGGGCAGCCCGCGGAGCGTCGAGCCGATCACCCCGCCGATGGCCCCCAGGGGCAGGGCCAGCAGGATAGAGACGGGGATGGGCCAGCTTTCGTACAGGGCCGCTAAGACTAGGAAAATCACGAAGACCGAAAAGGCGTAGAGCAGGGGCGCCTGGGAACTGGCCATCCGCTCCTGGTAGGAGAGCCCGGTCCAGTCATAGCCGAACCCCCGGGGCAGGCGGGAGACGAACTCCTGCATGTCCTGCATGGCTTCGCCGGAACTCCTCCCCGGCGCAGGCTCGCCCCAGATGTTGATGGAGGGAAAGCCGTTGAAACGCTCCAGCTTCGGAGAACCGGAAGTCCAGTGGCCGGTGGCAAAGGAAGAGAAGGGAACCATTTTCCCGGCGGTGTTGAGGACGTAGAGCTTTTCCAGGTCCTTGGGTAGCATGCGGTAGGGGGCGTCCGCCTGGACGTACACCCGTTTTACCCTTCCGGCCTGGATGAAGTCGTTCACATAGGCACTGCCGAAGGCCGCGGATATGGTGTTGTGTATGGAGGTGATGGGGATCCCCAGGGCGCCGGACTTTTCCCAATCCACGTCGATCCGGTATTCAGGCCCGTCCTCCAGGCCGTTGGGCCGGACCCGGGTCAATCTCGGGTCCTTCGCCGCAATGCCGAGAAGCTGGTTGCGGGCCGCCATCAGTTCGGCGTGGCCCAGGCCTCCGCGGTCCAACAGCTGGAAATCGAACCCCTTGGCGATACCGAGTTCGACGACCGCGGGCGGCGGAAAGGCAAAGACCATGGCGTTGCGGAGCTTCGCAAAGGCCCTCATCGCTCTCCCGGCCACGGCGTCGGCCTTCAACTCCGGCCGTTCGCGGAGGTCCCAGTCCCTGAGCTTGACAAAGGCCAGGCCCAGGTTCTGCCCGTTGCCCGAGAAGCTCCGGCCGGAAATCGTCATGATGGATTCGGCCGCATCTTTCTCCCCCTCCATAAAATGCTTCCGGACCTCCTCCATGACCTTCTGCGTCTGCTCCAGGGGGGTGTTCGGCGGAAGCATGGCCTGGACCATGA
>DASPRR010000307.1:0-3729 GCA_035624375.1 Thermodesulfobacteriota bacterium
GATGGGAGTATTTCCGGTAAAGGGGAAGCCTTTCATCGAATAATTGATCGAGACTTTGGCCGGGGACCATCACCACTCCCCGGGTGGGCAGGTTGGTCAGCCTCTTCTTTAGAGGGGCCAGAGCCAGGTCCAGATGGATGACGATGCCCGAGGACCGAAGACGGGCCATGGCTCCGGGATAATAAACCACACTGCCCCCGGTAGCGATGATGGATGAACGGAATTTCAAGGAGCGCAAGTGGCGCTCTTCGATTTGGCAAAAGGCTCTTAACCCTTTTTGGTCGATGATTTCCTGGAGGGTCCGCCTCTCTTTGGCCTGAATGTAAACATCCGTGTCCAGAAAATCGCGGGATAGAGCCTTGGCCAAGAGTACCCCGACCGTGCTCTTTCCTACCCCGGGCATGCCGATGAGGATTATATTTTGGGGAGTCGGGGCTTTGAGGTTTGATTTCATTTCCCGGAGAAAAAATAGGACATTTTTCTTCTTTTATTGGCTCTTCTCCCATTCGAGTGGGTGATTTTGGTCTATTTCCCAGCTGCCCATGTAATCTCTGCCAGCAGGCAGGAATTGGCCCAGGCCCAGGGGGCGCATCCCGTCCATGGCAGGACATAATGAGGCGGCCGTCCTTTCATCGGTTCGGGTCGGAAAATTCTTTGGTTGGTCGGGTCCTACCAGGGTTCGGTTTTCCGCAAGGGGATCGGGGACAGGTGCCTTGCGGAACTCCAGGGACCGCTTCGGAATCCAAGCTTTTTCCCGCCGATTCTGTCCTGCCATGGACGGGATGCGCCCCCTGGGCCTGTGAGGGAGCACTTTTTGAGTTATGTTTTTCCCCACTCGATTGAGAAAAAAATCCTTTTATTATTATAGATGAAGGAAATCCCGTCGTAAACGGCTAGACCGGCCAACAAATCGCTTGAAAACCCAACCCCGGCAGGGATATAGTTTCTTAGAACTGGTTTGAGATTTCAAAAGCCAAAGAGCGAATAGGAGGAGCGCGATGAAAGATCTTTTCAGTTTGAAAGGGAAAGTGGCCATCGTCACTGGGGGGAACGGCGGCCTCGGCCTGGGAATCGCCCGCGGGTTCGCGAGCGTGGGAGGGGACATTGTCATTGCCGCGCGGAATGCGAGCAAATCCGCCAAGGCCGGCGAGGGGATCCGCAAGGATTTTGGGGTGAAAGTGCTGGAGGTCGACGTGGATGTGCGGCAGGAGAAACAGATCCAAGGCCTGGTGAAAAAAGTCCTGGATACCTTCGGCCGGATCGACGTTCTGGTGAACAACGCTGGAATAAACATCCGAAAATTCCCCCAGGACCTCCTGAGCTCGGAATACGACGAGGTTCTTGAAGTCAACCTGCGTAGCGCCTATTTAACCTGCAAATACGTTTACCCGGCCATGAAAAAGGTGGGTGGAGGAAAGGTCATTAACATCGGCTCCATGACCTCCATCTTCGGAGGGGGAAAACTCATCGCCTACGGCACGAGCAAAGGGGGGATCGTGGCCATGACTCGGGCCATGGCCGTGGGTTGGGCCACCGATAACATCCAGGTGAACGCCATTCTTCCCGGCTGGATCGATACGGATATGACCCGGAGAGCGCGGGTCGAGTTGGAAGGATTGAACGAAAAAGTCCTGGCCCGCACTCCTGTCGGTCGCTGGGGGACTCCGGAGGACCTGGCGGGAACGGCGATCTACCTGGCCACCGCCGCCTCCAATTTCATCACCGGCGTCGCCTTGCCGGTGGACGGCGGGTACTCGGTGAGCATCTAAAAAGTCCTTTCCTTTTACCATGAGGTAGGGGCAATTCATGAATTGCCCCTACAGGAAAATAATCAAGGAGCTACCGTAGGGGCGGGTTTGGAACCCGCTCCTACCGATCTTACCCCGAAAGATTTCTGATTCAAGGGGGAGATCCCGTAGAGTCTTTCCATGCAGCGTTGTTACCAGGTTTCCAGAGAGTTACTGAAATTTCTGAACGATCAGGAACCGTTCGGCCTGAGCCGCGATGTTTCCCTGACCTGGGAGCGGATTCACAGCATGGGTTCGGCGAGAATCGCCGCCCTTTTGGCGGCGAAGAGGGGAGTCGACGTAGAGCTGAGTTATGCCGCCGGTGCCTTGCACGATTTCGGGAGATTCGTGACCGGGAAGCAGGAAAATCATGCGGAAAATGGATATGAACCGGCTAAGGATTTTCTCCGAAGTCTGAATATTTTTTCGGAAGGAGAAAGAGAAGAAATAGCCAGGGCAGTGAAGAATCATAGCCGGAAGGAAATCGTGGGAACTCCCCTGGAGGAAATTGCCAAGGATTGCGACATTTTGGATTGCTACTACTTAGGACTCCAGCCCAAAAAAGAAGCCCATCTCAAACGCTTCGGCGCCCTGCAAAAAGAGCTAGGGCTCGGCCTGGAAGAAAACCTCCGAATTCCGACCCCCGGTTAACTCTTGACTGCCGCAGCCCCTTGGAGCCTTTCACCAGAAACCCTTTCGACCGGATCCTTATTCCTTCGATGAGTTGGGACCGGGGCTCTCTTTTGCCGGGGTCAGGCTCAAACCGCTTATGATATCCTCGCTGGAAACCGCAAACCCTATGCCCTGAACGGGAAGATTCGGAGTGCCGGCTTTAAAGGTGACCACTCCCAGGACCAGACCCTCGGGGGTGATCAAGGGGCCCCCGCTGTTGCCGGCGTTGATCGCTGCATCGGTCTGGATCAAAGTCAACGGAGTGTTCTTATTCATCCCTTTTCTTACACTGCTCACGATTCCTTTGGACATGGAATGGGACAGCCCCAGGGGATTTCCCACGATGTAAACTTCTTTTCCGATGGAAACATCGGTCAGTTTTCCCAGGGGAAGATAGGGGTATCCTCCGCTCCCTATGTGAATTAGGGCTAAATCTTTATCCGGGTCCGTGCTGATCACCCAGGCATTCCATTCCTGGCCGTCAAAGGTTACGGCCTGAATGTCGCCCCCCGCTTCGGCAATCACATGGTAATTGGTTACGGCATGTCCCAGGGGGTTGATTAGGAAGGCCGAGCCCCGCGTGCTATTGGTTTTCACTCCAACGACCGCCCGGCTGACCAGTTCCAATCTATTGCTGGCCATTTCGATGAGCAGATTGTTTCCATAATAGGGGAATTGGGTGCTGCGGAATCTTTCATTCTGGACCCGGGTAAATTTGTCGTCGGGCGGAGTGTCGGTGAAATGGACGACCCCATTCTTATCTTTATACCGATAAACCTGCGGGCCGGCCGGGGCATTCAAGAACAGCAGTAAAAAGGCCAAGAACATGGCTAAAGATATGATTTTTCTGCCCATTTCAACTCCCCCAGACATTCATTCTTCCATTCCAGGAAAGGCTCGGAGTCTCCGGGATCGATTTCCCAGTGCTCATTCCACGGTTAACAAGCACGGAATTACAGGTGCCGGTAAATATTTTATCGGAAGAAAATGAATCCAACTCAAGGAGTAATTGGAGTTTGAGGAAGGGGAAGGTCCGTTTCTTAAGCCTGCGACCGGCAACCTTAAACTTGAGACCTGAGGCCTGAAACCTGAAACTGTTTTAGGTGACCACTTTCGCCAGCTGCCCCGCGTAAACAATCACCACTCGCAGAATAAATCCTCCCAGAAGGACCAATGAGGCTGTGGCTCCGGAGAGCCATGGTCTATGCTCCCTCAGGCTGACCCGTTTGATGAAATGAGGGATCAGTTCGTAGGTTTCCAGGGCCATGGG
>DASPRR010000309.1:0-2739 GCA_035624375.1 Thermodesulfobacteriota bacterium
AAAATCCGTGGCCAGCAACAAGTGACTAGATTTTCTTAATCTTGTCCGGCGTCACTCTGGCTGGCAACACGGGCATCACCTGCCAGGAAAGCCGCCGGTGCCGCGGCAATATCATCACTCCTGCAGCCATATTCTCCGCAGTGGAGACTTCCACTTCCAAAGAGCCCCTCTCCAGTTCGATCCGAACCCGGTCTTTGTCACCCAACCCCAGCCGGGCCGCGTCCCCGGTATAGAGAAACAGGCAGGGGCTTTTTTCCGCCTGTTGAGCAAAGCGGGAGTAGCAGGAAAGCTCCTCCGTTCCAAAGGTCCATTCGACACAGAAGAGGTTCAGACATTCCTCCGCAGGAGAGGATGCGGGCGCGCCAACCCGGGAAGGGAAAGAATCCCCGCCCTTTCTTTCCCCAAGGAGACGGACTCCCTCCGGAGAGTCGAAGGGTTTGACCCCGGCCAAAAGGGGAATTTCCCCGGCCATCCATTCCCATAGACCTTGGGGAGTTGGTTCGAATGGCTCGGTTCCTTGGCCGGACAGGCACTTTTCCAGCTCGGCCAAAATCCTCCATGCAGGGCGGGATTCCCCTCCCGGGACCTCCGCTCCGAAGGTTCGGGGAGGATGGCTGCCAGCGCCGACCTGGCTGACCGGGCTTCCCCCGCCGTAGAAGGGCCGGGCGGACTGGAGCCGCCCCTCCTGATTGACAAAGCTCGATTCGGTCTCGAAGAGGGTCGCCGTGGGAAAAAAGACATGCGCCGAATCCCAAGTCTTCGAGGGCAGGTAATCCATGGCCAGAAGAAAATCGAGTTTGGCCAGGGCTTTCTCTAACCTCTGCCGATCCGGAAAGAGCCAAAAGGGATCGCTCTCCACGATGAGCAGGGCCCGAATCTTGCCTTTTTCAATCTCTTCCACGACCTGCTCGACCGAACCAGGTTCCGGCGCAAGCAGCACTGCCCCCAGTGAATTTGCCCCCGGCATCAGGTAGAAAAGCCCCGGCATTCCTTTGGCCCCTCTCAGGATCCTTGCTCCGGCACCCACCAAATCCAGAAAAGACGGGGGAAGGAGGTCCATCCCGCATAAGAGAACCGGGCTTTGGCTCTCTTTCAGGTCAGCTTCTAAGCTCAAGAGACGGTTCTTGAACCTCCCTTCCGGGTATTCTCCAGGAAGCGAGTCAAGGAATTGAGCCGCTTTCGGCCCTAAGAGGGTCGCTGATGACGGGTCTGCGGTCCTCTTGACTAGGGCGCCGAAGAAGGTCTCCATTTCCGCTGGTGAAAGAGGGAGATGGTCAAAATCAAGGGGAAGAAAGACCGGCCGCGGGTCCAGGACCACAACCCGGCCTTTCCTGAGGGATGCCTGCCGCAGGGCCAGGGCGAGCATGGGGGCTTCATTCACCGGGTCTGCTGCGAGAACGAGGATGAAATCGGCTTCTTCGACCTGCCGGAGGGACACCGCGTTCCGGGAATCCAGGGTGGAGGCGGCCCTGGACACCTTTAAGGCGGCGTCCCGGGTGGCAAAGAAGCCGGGGGCCCTCCAGCCCATCCGGCGGCAGAGACGGAGCAGCATGCCCTGGTTCTCCAGGCTCGTGCGTGAAGAGGCCAGGGCAGCGATGGAAGAGGGGCCGCTCTCCCCGAGGATCTTTTTCAGGGTCCGGACGGAAATGTCCAAGGCTTCCTGAGGGGAGACCTCCTCTTTCTTCAGCCGCGCCCGTCTCCGCCTCTCCGGATGATTGACATAGTGGAAGCCGAAACGCCCCCGGTCGCAGATGAAGTACCCATTCACCGCCCCATTGAACTCGGCCTCCATGAGGACCATTTCCCGGTAACGAGCGCTGCCCACGGTGCGGCATCCCAGGGAACAGTGGATGCAAAGGGAAGGCCCTCTTTCGAAATCCCACCGCCGCCCTTTGAACCGGGCGGTCTTGTCGGTGTAAACCCCCGTCGGACAGATGTCGGTCAGGTTGCCGGAGAAGGGGCTCTCCAGGGGGCCGTCCTGGTAGCGGCCAAAGTAAGTTCGGTAGGCGCTCTGCATAACCCCGAGGTCGCGGTATCCGGCGAAAGCCTGATAGAATCTCACGCAGCGGTAACAATGGATGCAGCGGTTCATCTCGTGCTGGATGAACGGTCCCAGGTCCTGGTCGTTGTAGGTCCTCTTCTTTCCCCGGTAGCGGCGGATTCCGTGCCCGCCGGAGACGGTCATGTCCTGGAGAAGGCACTGTCCTCCCTCATCGCAGACCGGGCAGTCGTGGGGATGATTCATCATGAGCCATTCGGCCACCTGCTTGCGGAAAGCCGCCGCCTCGGGATGAACGGTGGAGACCGCCATGCCATCCTGGGCGTCCACCATGCAGCTCATCTGGATTCCCTTGAACGGTCCCTCCAGGAACATCACCGCACATACGCGGCAGGCTCCGGCGGGTCCCAGGGCCGGGTGCCAGCAGAAGCGGGGAATCACGATTCCCAGGCGCTCAGCGGCCTCGATCACTTTCATCCCTTTGGGCACTTCAATTTCCAAACCGTCGATCTTCAGTTTGGGCATATAAAAGAAGCTTTCAGCAATCGGCTTTCAGCAGTCAGCTAAAACAAGAAAATGATCGGACCAGCCCTCAACAAACCTCTCAGGGAACCTTGGGGACTTCTTTGGGCTGATCGCTGATGGCTGACCGCTGATCGCTGCCTATGGAATAGGGGCATTTCTTCTGACTGATGTGCTCCAGCACCTCATCGGGGAAATAAGTCAAGAGACTCTCCACC
>DASPRR010000310.1:0-4944 GCA_035624375.1 Thermodesulfobacteriota bacterium
AAGGTCCAAAGCCGAGTTTCTCTTCACGGCGCTCACGATTCCCAGGGCGATGGAGATGGGAATGGCCAAGATGGCTCCCACCAGGGTGAGTTCTATCGTGGCCGGCAGGCGTTCGATGACCACCCGGAAGGCCGAGTACCGGTAGGAGAAAGAAACCCCCATGTCTCCGGTCATGGCTCCCCGGAGGAGGTCCCAGTACTGTTTCCAGAGCGGCTGGTCCAGGCCGAGCTTGGCCCGGATCTCGGCGACCGTCTTGGCATCCGCCAGGTCTCCGGCGATGATCTGCGCCGGGTCTCCCGGCACGGAATGAATCAGGATGAACACCAGGGTGAGCACCAGCCAGAGAACCACAATCCCGCTCAAGAGACGTCTGATTAAATATTTCTTCATTCCCTGCGTCCGGCGGTAGGGGCGGTTCGCGAACCGCCCCTACATTTTATCTCTTTTCCCATACACTCACACTGTCACTGCTTTTCTATTTGATCTTCTTCATATTCGTTACCGTAAGTCTCTCGTCCACGCGCGCCTTGAAATCATGATCGGTGCTCATGGCGTAAGTATTGGGCTGGACGTGCAGCCAGATGAAGGGGCACTGTTCGTGGAAGTAGGCTTCCAGGTCTTGGAGCTCCTTCAGGCGTTTCTGCTTGTCCACGATGCTATTGGTCTTCTCGATCCATTTTTCCGCCTTCTCGTCATAATTTCGCCCGTAGGCACCGTTGCGGTCCAGAAGGAGGGGGAGATAGCTCGAAGCGTCAAAAGAAGCTACCCCCCAGGACCCGGCAAAGAGAGGGCCGAAATTGGGATCGCCCGTGGCCGCCGGCCGCCGGGCCCGGAAATCGGCGTTCTCCCGGGGCTGGACCTTCACCTGGATTCCGATCCTGCGGAGATCGTAAGCGACCGCTTCACAGATCTCCAGCAGGTTCAAAGCGTAACCGGGGACAAGCTCCAGCGTGATCGGATGGGGAAAGCCATTCGGGTATCCTGCGGCCCCCATGAGGCTCTTGGCTTTGTCCAGGTTGACATCATAAAAAGAGAGTTTCGGGTTATGCCCGAAAATCGCCGACCCCAAGGGCTGGTTCATCACTTCTCCCATGCCCTTCATGAAGACATTCATGATCTTGCGGTTATCGACTGCGAAGTTGCAGGCCTGCCGGACCCGCATGTCGTCGAAGGGTTTGATCTTCTGGTTAAAGGCGCCGAAAACGATCCGGGGTCCCGGCTTCCCTTCGGCCCGGAGTCCGGCTTTCTGAATTCTTTCGAAATGGTCGAGAGGAATGCCGGAAATGATCTTCGTCTGGCCGGAAAGCAGGGACGCGGTTCGCGTTTCCGCTTCCTGGATGCCATAGTATTTCAGGACTTTAATGGGAGGAGGCGGCATCCAGTAATTCTTGTTGACCTCCATCTCCACCCCGATTCCCCGGTTCCATTTTTTGAAGATGAACGGCCCCGACCCCATGGGATTGGCCGTGGTGTGATCCAGGTTGTGGGAGCCGTAGTATTGTTCATCCAGGATCGCCAGGTTGCTCATCAACGCCGGGTAGGCCGGGAAGGGCGTTTTGCAGAGGATATCCACGGTGTAGGAGTCCACGGCCACGGCTTTATCAACCTGCGCGAACCAGTTCCGTTGGGGAGAGACAAACTTCGGGTCGAGGATTCGGTTCTGGGTGAAGGCAAATGACTTGGCGGTAAGCGGGTTGCCGTTCCAGAATTTGATTCCCTGACGCATGTAGAAACGCCACACCGTATCGCTCTTCGCTTCCCAACCGGTCGCCGCCTGGGGGACCATTTCATTCGTCTGTCCATCCCGGTCGAGGGGGAAGTCAAAGATATAGGGGTTCAGGAGCCCATTGCCCAGGGCTGTGGTGTTCTGGGGGTCCAGGGTAACAATGGTCTCGCTGTAGGCCGTCCCGAATTCCTCAAACACCCCTTTGTCCTGGCCCCAGGCCAGGTTGCGTTCGCCCCAGATCGGAGTCCCGAACATCGTTGCACTCATCACTCCCGTGAGCTTCAAAAAATCCCTCCGGCTGATCGGATACTTCCATTCCATGGCGCATCCTCCTTTCAAAGGCTGATCTGTGGTGTTCACAAGAGTCAGAATCTATTCCTTCTGACGGTGAGTGCCGCAATTGCTTAAAGGTAAACCTCTTCGGGTTTTCTCATTCTCCCGATCCGCACTTCGCCTGCCCCATCAATTTGGTCTCCTCATCTCCTCATCGGCTTTTCCAGCAGCAGGCAGGCCGCCGTATGACCCCCCTCCCACTCTTTCAACGCCGGCTCCATTTCGGCGCATTCGGGCAGAGCTTCCGGGCACCGGCCGCTGAAACGGCAGCCCTGCGGGGGCCTGCGGGGGTCTGGAGGATCCCCCTTCAAAATGATCTGCTGCAAAGCCAGCTCCGGATCGGGATGGGGAATGGCAGAAAGCAGGGCTCGGGTATAGGGATGCAAGGGGTTATCGAATATTTCCTCTGTCTCGCCGACCTCCATAATTTTGCCAAGGTACATAACCCCGATGCGGTTGCAGATGTGCCGGGCCACGGCCAGGTCATGGGTAATGAACAGGTAGGACAGCCCGAATTTCTCCTGCAGGTCCATGAGCAGGTTGAGTATTTGACCCTGAATGGACACGTCCAGGGCGGAAACCGGTTCATCGCAGATGACAAAAGCAGGATCAATGGCCAGAGCCCGGGCGATGGCGATTCTCTGCTGCTGGCCGCCGGAAAACTCATGAGGATAACGGTCGGCATGCACCGGGCTCAAGCCGGTCAGGGAGAGGAGTTCCATCACCCTGTCCCTTCTTTCCTTCCCGCTCCCCTTTCCATGGATCTCCAGGGGCTCCCCGATAATTTGGGCAACCTTCTGGCGCGGATCAAGGGAGGTGCGGGGGTCCTGGAAGATGATCTGGACCCGTTGATAAATTGCCTTGAGTTCGCTCCGGCTGAGGGAATGAATATCCTGCCCCTCAAAATGGATTTCCCCCTCGGTTAAATCATAGATGCGCAGGATGAGACGGGCAACGGTGGTCTTTCCGCAGCCGCTCTCTCCGACGAGCCCCAGACACTCCCCTTTCCTGACCCGAAAGGACACCCCGTCAACCGCCCGAACCGGCGGCGCCATGCCGCCGAAGACTATCTCCAGCAGCCCCCGGTGGTCGAAAAAATATTTCTTTACCCCATGAACCTCTAGAATGGATTCCATCGCCCGGATTCGTCGCGCAATCTTGTAGTCTTTTTGTTTCTTCGCCCTTTCGCCCCTTCTCTTCTTCCTTTTCCTTGCGCCTTGAGTCTTGTTCCTTTTACCTGCTCTTTTGGTGACAAGCCACCCAGTGTTCCTTTTCCACCTCCCTCCACTCTGGAGTTTCCTGCCGGCAGACATCCCGGCTTTGATCGCAGCGCGGATGGAAGGCGCAGCCGGGGGGCATATGGATCAAGTCGGGCATCAACCCCGCCATCGTTTCCACCCTGCGAGTCTTCTGATTCAAACGGATAACCGACCGGAGTAATCCCCGGGTGTAGGGGTGCAGGGGACGGAGGAACAGAGTATGAGTGTCGGCGTGCTCCACCATTTTGCCGGCATACATCACATAGATGCGGGAACAGAACTGGGCTACGATTCCCAGGTTGTGGGTGATCATGAGGACCGACATCTTCCGGGCAGATTGAAGGTCCTTCAGGAGCTGGAGGATCTGGGCCTGAATGGTCACGTCCAGCGCCGTCGTTGGCTCATCGGCAATGACCAGCGCAGGATCGTTGATCAGGGCCAGGGCAATCACAATGCGCTGGAGCATCCCCCCGCTGTACTGGTGGGGAAAGTTCTGGATGCTGATCTCCGGCCGGGGAATCCCCACATCTCCCATCCGGCGGATGGCCAGGCCCATGGCTTCTTCTTTCCTCAGGTTCTGGTGGAGAAAGACCGCTTCCAGGAGCTGATCGCCGATCTTTTTCAAGGGATTGAGGGCGGAGATGGGGTCTTGGAAGACCATGGCGATCTCTTTGCTGCGGATCTTCCGCACCTCCTTCTCCCTCTTTTGCCGCAGATCTTCCCCCTTCCAGAAGATCTGCCCCCGGGGGATCTGTCCAGGGTAGGGAATCAATCCCATGAGAGACCGTCCCAGCATGCTTTTCCCTGCCCCGCTTTCCCCAACGAGGCCCACGGTCTCCCCGGTTTCCTGCCGGAAATCCACACGGTTCACCGCCCGCACGGTCCCCCAGAGGGTGGGGAAGATGACTTCCAGGTTTTTGACTTCCAGAAGGCTCATGTGGGTCTGATGCTCATCCTCAACAAAGTAGGGGCAATTCATGAATTGCCCCTACGGCTGATCCACACGGATTTGGGTTCCTGCTTACGGGCAGGGATTCAATTCTTCAGGATACATGGAGGCGAAAAAAGAATATCCAAAAAAAGGCAGGACCGTCAATGAAAAAGATTTGGCAAGAGGGCTCAAGAACAAGCAGAAAAACTCAGCGGTTCATCTGGAGGAGGTGGCCAGCCGGCATGAGCAGCTCCCCGATGAGAGGCGCACCCCTACAAACTCCAATCTTCAGCCTTTAATCCGCGACCGCCAATATTTTCATTCCCCTTTCCGAATTCTGAAATCTGCATTTCAAATGGCTCCTTCTCTCCTGAGCTGGGCCACATCCTTTCCCCCGATCTGGAGGTATTTCCCCAGGATGAGTTCGTTGTGTTCCCCGACTAGCGGGGAAGTCCTCTCGATCTGACCCGGAGTTTTGGAGAGTTTGAAGGGGAAGCCCGAGAGTTTGGCCCGCCCGATGATGGGATGATCGATCTCGACGAAGTATCCCCGTTCCTTCAGGTGAGGGTCCTCGACCACCTGCTGGATGTTGAAGATGGGAGAGTTGGCCACCCGCTCCCGGTCCAGCATCTCTCCCATTTCTTTGACCGAGTATTGGACGGTAACCGCCTCGATTTCTTTCGACAGCTCCCATT
>DASPRR010000327.1:0-4699 GCA_035624375.1 Thermodesulfobacteriota bacterium
CCTCCCCCTGTATGGAGGAGAGGGCAAAGAGGAGGGGGGCGATTAACCGCCATTGGCCTCGAAGGTTTCCGTCGTCAATCGCCAAGACCGGGTGCCCGTCGACCGACGCAAGATCGGGGCGGCGGCCCGCAGGATTCTGAAGACCCTGGGTTACGGGGGATATGATCTCGCCGTAGTCCTGGTCGATGATCGGGAGATCACCCGCCTGAACCGCCAGTACTTCCGCCGCAACCGTCCCACCAACGTTATTTCTTTTCCCATGATGGATGAAACTCCTGCCCCTCTCCACTCCAGGATTTTGGGAGATGTGGTCATCTCTGCGGATACTGCCCGACGGGGCGCGGAAGAAGTCGGCAAGAAAGCCGAAGAGGAAATCCTCTTTCTTCTGATCCACGGCATCCTACATCTGACCGGCTATGATCATGAGGGATCGGTGGCTGAACGGAGAAAGATGGAGGCCAAGGAAAAGGAATTTTTTAAGGCGTTGAATCGCCCCTTAAGAAGGTAATCACCATCGGTCTCTCTTTTCCTGCGCCGGTGAAAAGTTTCCCGGGATTTGAGGGGTAGGCAGGGAGACAAAAATGAATATGAGGGAGGTCAGGAAATTGATTCCCGAAACGATGACTGCCGAAGAAAGATCCCTGGCAGCTGTTGCCCTGGAGGAAGTGGACCGTCATCCCGTGTTTCCCATTTTGGTGACCGCCGCTCCCCGCTTGTACGGAATCACCCAGGCCGAAGCCTGGCGGAAACACGAGGTCGCCCGGGACGCCATCATCCGCTGCTACAAGGAATTCGGGTATGATTTCGGCAGCAAGCCCGATTATTATTACCCCCAGCTGCCGGGGAAATTCGCCGGGGCCCCGGTCCGCAACCTGATCCCGGGAAAACAGATCGCGGAGGATGACCTGTATCAAATCGACGAGCGGGTCCTGTTTCCGCGGGAGGATTATGATCAAATCGCCGCCCTCGGATGGAACGGGTACTGGGAAGCCCGGTATCCCACAATCAGCAAGAAAACGATCGAACAGCTGACCTTCATGCAAAAAGCCACGAACCAGATGTATTACGAAGACCTGAAAATCTGTGAATCCCAGGGAGTCCCGATTTTCATGGGCGTGGCCGTGGATTCGGTCATGATGGCCTTCTCCCTGTGCCGCACCCTGACGGAGTTCACCCGCGACTTGTACGAGGTGCCGGGCAAAGTGGAGGCGGCCATGCGGGCCTCCTGCGACGATCTCATCTCCACGGCCATTCAGGTCTGTAAGTCCAGCAACAAGATGCTGGCTTTCATCGTCCTGGAGAGGGGGTCGGGTTTTTATTACCGGCTGGATGTGTTTGAGCGGTTTGAATGGCCTTTTCTGCGGCGTTACGTGGATGCTTTCCTCGCAGAGGGGATTACCCCTTGGTTGCATCTGGACACGGACTGGGGGATCAACCTCCCCTACTTCACCAAACTGCCGAAGGGAAAATGCATTTGTGACCTGGACGGAACGACGGATATTTTCCGGGCCAAGGAAATATTGAAGGGCCACATGTGCATCAGCGGGGATGTTCCCGCAGCCCTCTTGTCCCTGGGAAAACCAGAGGACGTGGAAGCGTATTGTAAGCGGCTAATCGATGAAGTGGGAGAGGGTGGGGGATTTATGCTCACCACCGGGTGCGAATGCCCCATCAACGTGAAGAGGGAAAATCTCCGGGCCATGGTGGAGACCGGAAAGAGCTACGTGGGGAAAAAGGGAAGGGCCAGGCTTGTCCAGCCGGTTGAAAAAAGGCCCGAGGCTCCACGGGTGAGTCTCCCCAAGGGGAAAATTGCCGAGGCCCTGGGCCGACTGCAATATGACGACGTGGGGAAATGGGTGGATCGAGCCATCCAGGATCGAAGACCCCCCTTGGAGATTCTGGAAGAATGCCGGGCCGGGATGGAAATGGTGGGAAAGCTCTACAGTTCGGGGGAATATTTCCTGGCCGAGTTGATCATGTCCGCGGACCTCTTCAAAAAGGTGGTAGGGAAAGTGGAGCCTCTGCTGTCGGGACAGAAAGATCAGGATTTCCTGGGGTCGGTGGTCATCGGGACGCCCAAGGGAGATATCCACGACATCGGGAAGAATATCGTAGCGACTCTGTTCAAGGCCAGCGGCTTTCAGGTGCATGATTTGGGGGTGGACGTAGCTCCCGAAGACTTCGTCCGGAAGGTCGCCGACACGGGCGCGAAGGTGGTGGCCATGTCAGCCCTGATCACGCCGACCTTTGAATCCATGAAAAAAGTGGTGGATTTGCTGAAAGGAAAAAAATTGCGGGAAGACAGGTTTGTCATCCTGGGGGGAGGGCCCACCACGAAGACGGTTCAAGACTATGTCGGCGCCGACGCCTGGTCCCTGGACCCGAAGGCCGGCGTGGATCTGTGCAAGGATTTTGTGCTTGCCAGAGGTTTGAAATAAGAAGCTCAGGTTTTTTGGGGGAAATCCTGATTCATGGAAGTTTTGCTGGTGGCCGGCTTCTTGGGAGCCGGGAAGACCACGCTGATCAGACATCTTCTGACTTCACCGCCGAAGGGGCTCGGGAAATTGGCCCTTCTGGTCAACGAGGTGGGGAAGATCGGGCTGGATGGATCCCTGCTGTCGGGCCTGAACGTGGATGTGGTGGAGTTGACCAGCGGCTGCATCTGCTGCAGCATAAAGACCGATTTCTTCAAGGCAGTGGAGGAAATTTATCATCAATTTGCACCAAGCCACTTGATCGTGGAGCCAACGGGGGTGGCCCAGCCGGGAGAGATCCTCGATGTCCTCAGCCAGCCGCCGCTGAAGGATTTCTGCCGGGTTCAGGGCATTGTCACCATCGTGGATGCCGGCTTCTTCAAGGCCAGGGAGATGCTGGGCTCCTTCTACGATCGGCAGATCCTGAGCGCGGATGTGATTCTTTTGAATAAGATTGATCTGGTGGGTGGGGCGGTGGCGCTGGGGATCGAGGCCCGATTGGAGGAAATGAATCCGCGGGCCAAGGTTTTCCTCACCCGGAATTGCTCGGTTGAGCCTGCGCGGTTATTTGAAGGATTGTCTTCTGCCGGGGAGAAAACTGGAAAGGCTGGTTTCAGGGACGAAAATCTTGAACATCAGGGGTTTCAATCATTTACCTTTGAGGATCATGGGATCATGGATCGGACGAAGCTCATCCGATTCCTTGAATCCCTGCCCGCTAGCCTCTTCCGCTGCAAAGGATGGGCCCGATTCCCCGACTCCTCGGTGATCGTGAATTATTCAGGGGGGAACTACAGGCTCGAGCCCACGCAGGATTCCCACCCGACGGCCCTCGTCCTGGTGGGAAGAAAATGCCCCCAGGACGAGATCCTGGAGGCATTGAGGAAATGTGTCATTGGAGAATCCATCCTCGAACAAATTCCGAGATAGGTCGTAGGGGCGCCCGGCGGCTCGGCTGAGCTCGCCGAAGTCCGAGCGCCCTTCAATCCGAAATCCGCATTCCGCAATCCGCAATTTTAGTAGTTTTCCGCCAGCACTTCAAAGAAGGCCTGGGGATGGGCGCAGACCGGGCATTTGTCCGGGGCTTCTTTCCCTTCGTGCTCGTAGCCGCAGTTCCGGCAGTGCCACTTTATCGGTGAATCCTTCTTGAAGACTTTTCCTCCCTGGACATTTTTCAAAAGCGCCCGGTACCGGGCCTCATGGAATTTTTCCGCCTTGGCGACCTGGGTGAAGGTCTGGCAAACATCCGTGAACCCTTCCTGCTTGGCCACTTCGGCAAAATTCACGTAGAGGGTACTCCACTCAAATTTTTCCCCTTCGGCGGAGGCTTTCAGGTTCGCGGCAACATCTCCGATCACGCCCGCAGGGTACCCGGCGGTGATGGTTACCTCCCCCCCCTTGAGCAGCTTGAAGAACAACTTGGCGTGTTCCTTTTCATTTTCCGCCGTCTCCAGAAAGAGAGCGGCGATTTGCTCGTATCCGGCCTTCCTGGCCTCGCTGGCAAAGAAGGTGTAACGGTTTCGGGCCTGCGACTCGCCGGCAAAAGCAGCCAGCAAATTCTTCTCCGTCTTGCTGCCCTTGAATTCCATGATTCCTCCTCCTTATTTTGGATTACCGTTAAAATTCTGATGATTCCATAAAAACTCGTCACTCCGGTGGAAACCGGAGTCCAGGGAACTTATAACGAGTAAAAAAACTGGATCCCGGCTTTCGCCGGAATGCCGGGAAAGCCTGCTTTTTGACTTTATACAGGATTGTTCATTCTAATCATTTTATTTTAACCCGCCACCTGATTTTCCGCATGTCCCTTTTCCGATTCCGTAGGGGCGGCCCCCTGTGGCCGCCCTATGATTTTGGTAACCTGCAGGGGCGCCCTAAGATTTTTCTTGACAACTCATCAAATGATGAGTATATTAAGACAAAGTCATGAGTTTCGATCCTCAAAACCCAAATCGCCAAATTTTTCCGCTAGTTCCGAACATTTGGGTTTTGAATCTGTTTCGGATTTAAGGAGGTCATAGATGGTTCTCACCCCGAGGCAAAGAGAAATTCTGGACTTCATCCAGACCTTTACGGCAAAAGAAGGGTATCCTCCCACGGTGCGGGAGATCGCCGGGCATTTCCGGATTGATTACCGGGCGGTCATCGACCACCTGCGGGCCCTGGAAAGGAAGGGAAGCTTGACCCGTTCCTCCAAGTCCCGGGGGATCCAGGTCTTCCGGCCC
>DASPRR010000329.1:0-4532 GCA_035624375.1 Thermodesulfobacteriota bacterium
TGTCCCTGCAGGCACCGGAAAAACCTGGACCCCAACTCCCCCGACTGCCAGCACCCGACAGAAAACTGCCTGCATTTCGGCACTCTCGGGCGGTACGCCGTGGAAAACGGCATGGGGCGGGAGATCACCAAACCGGAGGCCCACAAAATCCTGGTAGAGGCTGCAGCCTCCGGCTTGGTCCACGGTCTTTCCAACTGGCAGCAGGCCGTGGATACCATCTGCAACTGCTGCAAGTGCTGCTGCATGTGGTTTGAGAGCTACCATAAGCTGAATCATGGGAAGAGTCTGGACTCTTCCAATTACCGGGTGAAAACCCATCCCGCTACCTGCAAGGGGTGTGGCCTGTGCGTGAAGCGCTGCCCCATGGACGCTCTCCGATTGGAGCCCTCGGCGGAAGCAAAAAATAAGACCGGCAAGGCGGCCGTTCTTGACCCCGAAAAATGCATCGGTTGCGGGGTATGCGCCCACAAGTGCCCGACGAATTCCCTGATTCTCCAGAGAAGGGAAAAAACCCAAGACCCGCCGATCGATCCGCGGGACTACATGCAAAGGTTTTTCGCCGAAAGGAAATCGGAAAAGTCCGTCAGTTGACTGTAGCTGGTATGAGAAAGTATGCCCCGCGGGAAGGAATAAATAAAAAAATCCTACACAACCGAGTCAGGAGCTTCCATGATCACCATCGAAGAACAAAAATGCACTCTGTGCGGCGAATGCGTACCTGTCTGTGTGCGCAGAATTTTGCAGAAAGGGGAAACATCGGTTGAGATTCTCGACCCCTCCATGTGTCTCTACTGCGGCCACTGTAAGGCGGTCTGCCCGGCGGATGCCTTCCTTTTTTCCGAAGGAAACGATCAGTTTCTAGCCGTCCCGAACCGGGAAGAAATCCCTTCCGCGGCCGTTTTTTTCGATTTGCTCCGGCGACGTCGGAGCCTTCGCGTGTACCAGAACCGTCCCGTGGAGCAAGCCAAGCTGAAAATGTTGATCGAGGCAGGTCGGTATGCCCCCACGGGGTCAAACCGCCAGGCCTGTGAATACGTCGTGCTGAGGGGGAGGAAGGCCCTGGATCAGGCGTGCACCCTGGCCATCCAGGACCTGCAGAAGCAGGGAAAACAGGTCCGGGAAGCCATCGAGCAGTGCCGCCGGTCGAAAAAGCCTGTTCCGGAAGAATTGCTTTCCCGGGAGACCCTGCCTCCAGTCTGGGAACGGATCGCCAGGAGGTGGAAGGAAGGGGTCGACCAGCTTCTCCACCACGCCCCGGTTTTGATCATCGTCCATATGAAAAAGGGCCTGGCCACGACTCCGGAGATCGATGCGGCCATCGCCTCCACCCAGATGGTCCTCCTGGCCGAGACCTTAGGACTGGGGACCTGCTATATAGCATTTCTCATCTGGGCGATCGGAAACTCGCCGAAGTTGAAGAAGATGCTTGGGATCCCCGCGGAAAACAAGGCTCAGGTGGCTTTCACGGTAGGTTACCCGGCCGTCGAATTTTTGCGCTTCGTGGCCCGGAGCCCGGCCAAAGTCAACTGGGTCGGTGAATTTGATAATTGAACCCACGGTTCATTCGCGGGAGAAAAAGGAAAACCGATGATCGACGAAAAGCGGGTGGAAAATATCCGAACCTATGGAGTACACCACAATACGGGGGCCCCGAGGGCTGAGGTTCTCTTCGAAGACCTGGGGCTGGCCAAAGACCGAAAGGCAGAGTATGTCATCATAAGCGGGTGCCATCCCCCAGAGACCCTTCCTCAGGCCTTCCGGGCTCTCAAGGCCCTCTTTGATCGCTTCCGTATCTCCTACACGTTCCTTTCCAAGGAATACTGCTGCGGCTGGATGCCTCTGGGGCAGCCAGCGGTCATGGCCAAAGACGAGGCGGCCATCGCCAGGTCGAAAGAACTGGCCCAGGGATTCATTCTTGAGAACTTCAAGCAGGCCGAGGCCCTGGGAGCCAAGTCCATCGTTCTTTTCTGCGCCGCCTGCGAGCCTACCTACACCAACTTCAAAAAAGCCGCCCATCTGGAGGTTATCTCCTATAGTGAGCTTTTGGAACGTTTCTTTCGCGGCGGAAAGCTGAACAGGGAGATCGATTACTATGCCGGGTGCTACCGGTTTCGCCGCCGCATCACCCAAGAGCCAATCGATGTGGCGCCCGCACGGAGGATTCTGAGCAAAATTGACGGGCTGAGAGTTCATGAGTCCGACAACTCCCTTTGCTGTTTTGTCCGGCCGCATCTGGATCGCCTGGCAGGTTCTTTCCAAACCAAAGAAATTGTGGCCATCTGCACGGGTTGCTACAATTTGCTCCGGGAGACCTTGAAAGATAGGGAGGGATATAGATTGAAAATGATTCCCGAACTGCTTTGGGAAGCCGTTGAGGGGAAGGATGAAACCTAGCCAAGGATATTTGATATTTTCCTTCGATTCCATCCTCCTGTGACGGGAGGGTAGAGGAAGATTTTCACATTTAAAGGTGTAAGCCTAATAAGGATGAAAAGGAGCCGGGTCCTGTTCTTGGAGGAATGGCCAACAGAAGTGGCTGGTTAAATTGTGAACCCGAAACTTGACACCTGAAACTAATATTAAAAGGGAGGATTGGATGAAAGAAAAACAGAAGACCAAAGACCCAGGGAAATGGGTGGAGAGCATCATCAAGGATTTCATCAACCGTTCGCCGGAAAACACCCTGAAAAATCCGGCGAAGGCCAAAGCTTGGGACGACCCGCTCGTGGGGTTCTCTGGGGGAGATGATCCCATCTACCAGGCCTACAAGGAGGAATACGTAGGACCCTTCCACTGGACCCCCCTGGAGTTGTTCAAAATGGCCTTTCCCCAGTCGAAGGTCGGGGCGAATGAACTGACGATCATCAGCTGGGTCCTTCCGCAGATGGGTCCGACCAAAGCCGACATGCGAATGGAGTGGGTGTTCCCTTCGGAGAGCTGGACCCGAGCCAGAATCTTCGGCGAAGAAGTGAACGTGAAACTGCGCAAGCATGTGGTGGACAGCCTCCAGGCAGCCGGTGTTGAAGCGGTTGCTCCCATGCTCTTTTCCGAGTGGGGAATGAGGCTTTCGGACCGCTTTGGGTTTGCCTCAACTTGGTCCGAGCGACATGCCGCCCATGCCGCCGGCCTGGGGACCTTCGGCCTCTGCGACGGGTTGATCACCCCCCGGGGAAAAGCGATGCGAGCCGGCTCGGTGGTGGCCAGGGCCCAAATTCCGCCTACTCCCCGCCCTTACAAGAATCACCGGGCCTACTGCCTTTTTTTCTCCCACGGAACCTGCGGCAAATGCATTGACCGGTGTCCCATTCGGGCCATCTCCAAATCCGGTCATGATAAAGTGAAGTGCAAGAGCTTCCTGGATATGACCCGCAATTATGTCCTCTCCCATCATGGTTTTGAGGGGTATGGCTGCGGGTTCTGCCAGGCTGGAGTCCCTTGCGAATCGAAGATTCCCGGACCGGAAGAAGGAAAATGAACAATGGGCAATAATGAATGTTCAATGATCATGTTCAATGATCCAGGGTCAATGACTGTCTAATGAATCATCAATTTTGGAAAGGATATGAAAGATGACCAGATTCGATCGCCATTTCGTGGCGGAAACGAAGAAAAAGCTGGATGTAGACCTCCTGGGAGTGGCTTCGATTGAACAATCCCATTCGACGGAGCTGAAAAAAAGGGCCGAAGCCCTGTTGCCCGGGGCAAAATCGGTCGTCGTCTTCGGCAAGGAGGTATTCAAGGAGCTGGTGGCCTTGCTGAAGCCAGGCAAAGAGGTCGGAGAGGCAGAAGGGGGAGAGTTCTTCGGTCCTCATTGTGAATACCTGAACGGGCGGTTGACCAAAGCGGTGTACGACCTGGCGGGCACGCTTCGCAAAGAGGGCTACCGCGTATTTCCCCTTCCAGCCGCGGGAGCGCCAATGGATCAGCGTTTCCTGGTCACCCTTCTCTCGTACAAGCATGCGGCCGAACTGGCCGGCCTTGGAACGATGGGAAGGCACAGCATGCTGATCACCCCGGAATACGGCCCCCGAGTCCGATTGGCCGGCCTGCTGACCGATGCGGAAATCGAGCCCTCTTCGGTTGTCAAAAAGGATTCCTGTGTCAACTGCGATGCCTGCATCCGGGCATGTCCGGCGGGAGCCTTGCAGACTCCGAAGGAAGGAAAGGCGTATGCCATTAATCCCCACGCCTGCCGAACCTACCGGGGGACCGGCCTCACCTGTAACATCTGCCTGAAAGCCTGCGTGGAGGTTCTGGAGTAATTCATTGGGTGCCGACGGCCGCAGACTTTCAGGATCACGGAAGAATATTAAAAATTTAATCTGCGAAAATCTGCGGATCAAAAAAATGGAGGTCGGATATGGAATTGGCTGAAGCGATCAAGGGGAGGAGAAGCATACGAAAATTCAAGGCCCAACCAGTGCCCAGGGAAAAACTGGAAAAAATCCTGGAGCTGGCTATGTGGGCTCCCTCGGGAATGAACCGGCAGGACTGGTATTTCGTCGTGGTGCAGGGGCCGAAGAGGGAGGAAC
>DASPRR010000341.1:0-4784 GCA_035624375.1 Thermodesulfobacteriota bacterium
GGTCAGGACCCAGCCGAAGACGCTGGCTAGCCCGAGGAGGAGACCCACGAAACCGGTGGTGACCGCAGATTCAACGAGAACCCGCGGGATATCCCCCCACTTCAGTTCCCGATAATAGAAAAGGGCCACGATAAAACCGTAGACCACTGCCACGGCAGCCGCCTCGGTGGCGGTAAAGATTCCCGTGAAGATACCCCCGAGGATGATGACCGGCATGATGAGCGCCGGAAGGGATTCTTTGAAGGCCAGCCACACTTCTCCGCGGGTCGCTCTCTTCTCCGTGGGGAAGTTCATCTTTTTGGCGTAAAAATAGGTATAGACGCACAGCCCCCCGCCCATGATGAACCCCGGCAGAAAGCCCCCTAGGAAGACGGCCCCCACGGAGGCATTGGCCTGCCAGCCATAGATGACCCCGATAATGCTCGGAGGAATCAGAGCGGCCATGCCCCCGGAGGCAGCCACAATGGCCGTGGCAAAAGCGGGATGATACTGCAGGCGGATCATGGCTGGGATGGTAACCGAACCGATGGCCGCGGCGTCCGCGGCCGAGGAGCCGGAGATCTCCGAAAAGAAAATCGTGGAAACGATGACCACGAATCCCAGCCCCCCGCTGATATGTCTGACCAACACGTTGGCCAGGTTCACCAGCCTCATCCCCACCCCTCCAGTTTCCAGGAAGGAACCGGCCAGGATAAAAAGGGGGATGGCCAGGAGGGGAAAAGAATCGAGGGAGGTGAAGACCTTCTGGGGAATGATGATCAGGGATACGTTACCCTTCATCAGGGCGGTTATCGCGCTGGCCAGCCCAAGGGAGAAAGAGATCGGCGCATTGAAGGCCATGAAAAGGGAAAAAAGGATAAACAGGATCAACAGCATAACCAAACCCGAGGAGCCTATTTTTTAAACAGGGAATAGACCTCCGAAACGACATATTTAAACATGATGGCAAAGCTGACCGGGACGGAGAGATAAGCGTAGGTCATCGAGACCTCCATCCCGGGAGACAGCTGTTCACGGACTCTCAGGGCCAATTGGAATCCTTTGACGGATACGACCAAAGTGAAGATTCCCAGGGAGGTGTGGATCAAAAGCGGAACGATCAGCCGCCACCGGGCGGGAAGCCTCTTCACCAGGGCGTCGATGCTGAAGTGCGCGCCCCGCTTCAAGGCCAGGGCCGCCCCCAGGAGAGCCACCCAGATAAAGAGATACCGGGCCAGTTCTTCCGGCCAGTCAAAAGGATAGCTGAACACATAACGCGACACCACCTGGAGAAAAACGACCGCTGTGATGGCCGCCATCAAGACGCCACAGGCCAGCCCCACAGGGTTTTGATAGATCACTCTTACCCAGCTCAGGATTTTCATCGGTCCACCGTTCTCGCCCAAACTCACCTGCTTCATCTCCCCCCACCCAATCCTGAAGCAATGAAAAAATTTAGGCAGCGGGAATTTGGAGAGTCCGGGCATGCCCGGGGAGGCTTGGCTCCCCTCCAAGGGAAACTAAGCCAAGGAAGCTTCCGAATCTACTTGTAGCTCTGAATCCACTTGATCCTGTCCATACCAATCGCTTTGCCGTACTGCTCGTAAACGGGTTGCACGCCAGCGATGAAGGGGTCCAGGTTCGGAATCACCACGGTTTTCTTCTTGGTCTTCAGCAGTTCGATGATCTTCTCTTCCGCCTCTTCGTTGGCTTTTCGTTCCACCGGAACGCATTCTTTGCCGGCCTGGATGAGGGCGGTTTGAAACTCGGCGGGGAGGCCTTTGAAAAAATTCTCTCCGATGTACAGGAGTTGGACCGTGATGAGGTACTTGATGTGCGAAAGGTAGGGTGCCACTTCGTCGAACTTCATGCTCTCGTAACTGATGACATTCCCCTCCCCGGCATCCACCACCCCCTGCTGGAGGGCGGTATAGACTTCCCCGAAGGGGATGGGCGTGGGGATCAGTCCCAGGGCTTTCCAGGTCGCCACGACCACCGGACTCTCGATGGTACGGATCTTCATCCCCTTCATGGAGGCCAGGTCGCTGATGGGCTTCCGGGCATAGATGCTCCGCGATCCCCCCACCCACCAGGCCAGAATCCGGAGGCCCTTTTTCTGGCTGGCCTGGTTGATTTCCTCTCCGAATTGGCTGTCGAGGATTTTATAGAGGTGGGGGAACCCCTGGAAGAGGAAAGGAAGGTTGAAGATTTCGATCTCCTTCACGAACCGGGCCGCCACGGCCGAGGTGGAAGCGCCCATTTCAATGGTGCCGACCTGCATGGCCTCCACCAGCTCCCGCTCGTTGCCCAGTTGGGAGCTGGGATAGACCTGAACTTCCACCTTGCCCTTGGTCAGCTCCGCCACCCTTTTGGCGAAGTGTAGCGAGCCTATATGGTAGGGATGTTTGGTATCCAGGACATGACCCAGCTTGATCACCTTTTCCGCAGCTCCGGAGAGCCCGGGGAAGGAAATCCCCAGCAATAAGATTCCCACAGCGATGAAAATCCAGGTTCCTTTTTTCATTTTTCCCCTCCTGTCGGATATCTTCTCTGGCGAGGAACCGCAAATTCTAAATTTTTCCAGCCGGTTCTTTCATAAGGACCCATCCAGCTCATCTGCCACCGACCTTTTGCATTCTCGGCAGCGTTGAGCGCCCCTGAATAGGGGTTTCCCGCATGAAGGGCAGTGATACCGCTCGCATTCTGCCCGGGCCCATTCCACGCTCCCCTTCTCATCCCCGTGCTCGGCCACTTTGGCACGCCAGATCGGGATCGTCCTCTTCATCACTTTCACTCCCGTGCCGAAGCCGAATTTTTTAATCAGATCGCACGGCCATTCCTTGCATTGATGACAGGAATAAAAGCCTTTCCCTTTCACACAGTTTCTGATTCTGCATAATTTGCAATAACCATAGATCTTCCTGGGCGGGTCCTCCTGCATGCAACCCAGGCATTCGGTCTCTTCCGGCTTTGTCCCGTAAAGCTTCCCCATAACCGCCTTGAATTTCTCGTTCTTATCCCGGGTGGCGATGTAGACGCCGCAGGCGCCGCAATACAACCCACAGGGAGACATCAAATCCTTATTCCTGATTTCCTCCTCGCTCCATCCTTCCATGTTCTTCCTCCGCAAAATAACACAGGGGGCTCCGAACCGCTTAGCTTATCCTATACATTTCAGGAGGAGCTGGTAGACGTTACCCCCCATATAAGCCTTGATATCCTCCGGGGAAAGGCCAACCTCTTGCATGGCAGCGACTAATTGGCTTAGATCACGGACGTCGCGGTAACCCTCAATGAGTCGGGGGATGTTCCCCCCTCCATCCGTTCCCAGGCCCACATGGTCCATTCCCAATCTCTTTTTCATCTCCAGAATTTCCTGGGCCCAGTCCAAAAAGGTCCTCCGTTTTTGGTCCGGGCGGTTGAACGCGAAAGGCCAGGTGCAGACGACTCCGCCGGTCTTGGCCACCCGTTCCATGTCTTTCCAGGAGCGCTGCCGGTGGCACCGCCGCGGTTCATCGATGGGGCAGGGGTTGGTGTGCGAATCCAGCAGGGGGTTGGGGTTCATTTCCACAATGCTTTTCAAAGTGGTCAGGTGAGCATGGGCTACATCCACCACCATCCCCACTTCTTGCATCCGCTCGATCACCTTTTGTCCAGCTGGCGTCAGGCCATTGTTGTAAGGTCCGGGGCTCAAAGCCCCATAGGGCACCATCACGTCACCCAGTTCATTGTTTCGATAATGGACCACGGTAATGATTCTGACGCCCATCCGGTAGAATTCGTCGACCCGCTCCGGTTTGCCATCCAAAGGGTCTCCTCCCTCGATAGCCATGATGGCCCCCGGAGGGTCACCTGGATTCCGAATCGCCGGCACATCGGCGGCTTTTAGGACCAGCTTCACCTTTCCCGCCTTCACCAGATCGTGGACTCGCTGTAATTGGGATTTGGTACTTGGGTAATAGGCAGTAGCCGATGTTCGGTTGAAAAATTCCAGGTCCCCTACCGCGGCAAAGGCGCTGGCCGCCATCCCTGCGGCTCTGATTTTTTCCAGAGTGGAGCTGTCATCGATGCGACCCGGCCGAAGGGTATGGAATTGATCCGGGTGAGCGTGGGGATCGATGATTTGCAGGCCTCGAAGAATCGCCTGATCGACAACTGGTTTCGCTGGGGCCTGGGCGCAGGAAGAAATCAATCCCCCCAAAGCCCATGAAACACCCCAAAGGGCGGAATTCTGCAGAAACCGACGGCGGTTCATATTGAAGCCACCATGTCTAATCTCCTCCTTCTAAACCGCTGGAGAATAAAAGCCAGCCGTTCCTTGGGCCGGACCCAGCCGGTTCTATCATTTACCCGATCCTTGCTCTCTTTTTGATTTCCTCCATGTTCAGGGCGCTGATCCATTGGACAAGGTCCTGCCCTATCCCGTGAACCCCAAACCATCCCAAAGTTAAATCCTTAATTTTGCCCATAAATTAGCAACAAAACAGGAAGGAATCAAGGCCTTTCGGAAACCTGTTTTTCTTATTGACTCTCTTTTGTTTTTCGGATATTTTGATTTTGAGAAATTGATGGGGGATCGTTCAACGGTAGGACAACGGACTCTGACTCCGTGAATCAAGGTTCGAATCCTTGTCCCCCAGCCAAATAAAAACAATTGGTTAAGCCGAAAGGTCTAACCCCTTTTTCTTTTATTTCTAACCTATTTCTAACCAAATTGAAATTTTCCCCCTTTGTTCACCCCCCAAAAAAGCATACACCGATTGAAAAACCGATGCCTTTTTAGGGGCTATTGCCTGCCCCTCCCT
>DASPRR010000342.1:0-4650 GCA_035624375.1 Thermodesulfobacteriota bacterium
GCTCCCCACACGGATGACCTTTTTATCCTGGGCTTGAACCAATGGGGCCATCCCCGCCCAGGCAACAAGAAAGCAAAAAACCGCAATCGTCGAGAGAACCAAACCGAATCTGATGCCTTTCATCCTTTCTTCCTCCTTTCCCGTCTTCATTATTTTATTACCTCCTTCACTAATTTGCCGTTGAAATCAAGGGACAGGGCCTTGCCGCTTTTCCAATGCTTTCATCCCAACCATTAATCCATCAAAGCCCCCCCTCTAGTCCTTTGTTTTCAACCTTATCCCCCTAACCCTTCACCGCGCCCCGGGCCAACCCTTCGACATAGAACCGCTGCAGGAAAAGATAGAGGATGATCGTGGGGAGGCTCCCGATGAGGGAGGCAGCGGTTAGCATGGGCCATTTGATCATGAACTCCCCTACGGTGAAGGCCACCCCCAGGGTTACGGTCCGCTTCTCGTCGATGGAGATGAGACAGAGGGCCCAGAGGAGATCCTGCCAGGCGAGGAGGAAACCAAACAGCAGGATTGAAACGGTTCCCGGGACAGCGATGGGCATGACGATCCGGCAAAAGATCTGAAAGCGGGAGGCCCCGTCCACGAGAGCGGCCTCGTCCATCTCCTTCGGAATGGAGTCGAAATACCCTTTGGACATCCAGGCGGCAAAGGGCAGGCAGATGGTCACATAGGCGATGATGAGGCCGGTGAGGGTGTTGTAAAGCTCCACGGCGGCGAGCAGCTGGAAATAGGGTCCGATGACGAGCACGCCGGAGATCATCTGGGTCGCGAGGAAGAAGGCGAGAAGGCTAGTCCGGCCACGGAATTGGAAACGGGAAAAACCGTATCCTGCCAGAGCCCCAACCGCGGTAGAGAGGAGGGCGGTCAACCCTGAGACCACGATGCTGTTCCAGAAATAGACTCCGAAGGGCTTCAGCGTCCACATCTCAACGTAGGAGCCAAAAGTCGGGCTTTGGGGGATCCACCGGACGGGAAGGCTCAGGGCCTCCGCCTCGCTCTTGAGGGAGGTGGAAAGCATCCACATCACCGGGAAGAGGGCGAAGACCGCGGACAGGGCGAGTAGAGCGTAGGAGATCGTGGCCTCCAGCCTCCGTTCCCGCTTGACCGTGCCCCGGGCGTGGATATTCATCGCTCCCTCCCGACCAGGAAGATGTACGGCAGGCTGAGGATGAAAAGCACGGCGCTCATCAGAATAGCCATGGCCGAAGCGTACTCGAAGGTGAAGAACTGGAAGTAGGTCTTGTACACGAGCGTGGAAAGCACTTCGGTGAGCGTGCCCGGCCCGCCCCCTGTCATGGTGAGGACCAGGGCGAACCGTCGGAACTCCCATACCATGTCTAGGGCCAGCGCGATGATGATGATGGTCCTGAGACCGGGGAGGGTTACATGGATGAAACGCTTGAACCGGCCCGCCCCGTCCACCTCCGCCGCCTCGTACAAATCCCGCGGGATAGCCATGAGCCCGGCCAGGAGCATGACCATCACCAGGGGATAACCGCGCCACACATTGGCAAAGATCAGGCTGGGGAAGGCCAGCGTCGGGCTGGACAGCCACTGGAACTCTGCCGGAAAGGCGGGAAAAACCATCTGGATGAGGGGGTTCAGGCACCCGTGGATGGGATTCAATACCCATCGGAAGATAATCCCGGCGACGACGTCGGGAATGGTCCAGGGGATAAGGGCCACCAGCCGGAAGAATGTCTGACCAGGGAGGGCCTGGTTCAACGCCATGGCCAGCGCCAGGCCCACCGCCAGATGACCGGCAAGGCTCCAGGCAACGAAGACAAAGGTGTTCTTGAACGTTTGGAGCAGGACCGGATCACGGAAGGCTTTATGATAGTGGGCCAGGGTGAAAGTCCAGCCTTTTCCCCCTTCGGGGGTAAGGCTAAGCTTCAAGGTGATGAAAGCGGGAAACACCAGGACCGCTACAAGCATGAGCGTGGCAGGGAGGATAAAAAGGTATCCCACGTGGCGATCCTGCCATGTCCGGACGGATGTCATTCAAAGCCCCCGCAAAAAGGCAGAGAGTCAGGGGATGACCCCTGACTCGTCCAAATTTGAGGGATGCCGAGGTCCTACTGAACGCCGAGCGCCCGATTCGCCGCTTCGTGGGCCCCCTTCAGGGCAGCCTCCGGGGTCTTCACGCCGGTAAGGGCCTCCTGGATGGCAGTGATCATTGCATCGCCGATCTTGGGCCACTCGGAGGTGAGCGGCTCGAGCTTCACGTATGGGGTCTGGGCCGAGAAGACCCGGGCAAACTGATCGGCCTTTACCTCGGGGGAGTTCCGGACGTCGAGACGGGAGGAGAGGACGCCGGCGATCTTAAAGTTGCGCATTTGGCTGTCCTTATCATACCACGCCTTGTACACCTTCCAGGCCGCCTCCGGGTTCTTCGTGGAGGAGCTGATCACCCGCATGCTGAACCAGGTGGAGGTCACCTTCTTCTTACCCACGGGAACGGGCGCCAGGGCCATCACCTCGCGAACCTTCATCTTGGGGTTGATGGCCTGGACGATCCCCGGGGCGGCGGGCAAGGTGATGATCATGGAGACCTTCTCATGGGCGAGCTGGGTCCGGACCTCCTGCGCCCCCTGCTCAATGACCCCGGGCGGGACTAGTTTGTGCCTGGTGAACAACTCTACATAGAACTTGAAGCCCTCCAGGGCCTCGGGGGTGTCGAGGGCTGAGCGCTTCTCATCGGCGGTCACATATTCCCCACCGGCTCCCCAGAGCCAGGGGTTGAAGCGCATGAAGAGGCCCTCCTGGCGGGCCGCGATGATCCCCACGCCGTAGCGGCTCGCGCGGGTCAACTTTTTTCCATAGTCCAGGAACTGTTCCCAGGTGGCCGGGGGCTTGGAGGGGTCCAATCCGGCCTCCTTGAAGTGGAGGGTGTTGTACATCAAGACCATGGGGTTCAAATCATCCGGCAGGCAGTAGATCTTCCCTTTGTATTTGCAGACCTCCAGCGCCTTTGGGTCCCACTGGTCCAGGTATTTCTGGCCGCCTTCCTTTTCGATGAAGGGTGTCAGGTCCAAGAGGTACCCCCGGTCAGCCAGGTGGCGGATGGCCCGGTAGCTGAAATGGGGGATATCCGCCGCTGCTTTGGCCTGGGACTGGGCGATGAATACCGATTCTTTGTCAGCATAGCGGCTGTCGTCCCTCACAACCTCTATGCCGGGGTTCGCCTGGTTGAAGGTCTTCATGAATTCGTTCAAGGAATTCACCCAGGGCGTCTCGTTCCAGTGCCAGGTCTGGAACCTGATTTTTACCTGGGCGTTCACTGGCCCTGAAAACCCAGCAATCATCACGAAAACAAAAATCGAAATAAGACCGATTCTAAACGATTTCATTTTCATGCCCTCCTTTGTATCGTTATTCCCAATTTCGAGTTGCGGGTTTCCAATTCAGAAGCCTAACTTGGCACTCCCTCGCTCCAAACCCCGAAAACCACCTGCGCGCGACTCTAATTTTATGAAGAACTTTAGAACCTGCCCCCCGCCACTTCTTCCTTCTATCTTCTATGCCTGCGGGATTACCTTCTTTTAGCCGGATTAGGGGGCGGTGTCAAGGAAAAAAGTTGATCTTCTGATCATCAGATGATAATATGAATTCCAGGTGCCGACCGGCAAAGAGCAGGAAGCTCCCTTGACCGAACAAATTGCATAGGCTAGGCCATTTCAGGGGCTGCTTAAGGACCCCAAAGAGGAATCAGAAATGAGAACTTCCGCCATGCCTCTTGAAAGAAAACGGTTGACCGATCAAATCATAGACCAGCTTCTTGCGGGCATATCCAGCGGAAAGGTGAAACCTGGAGAAAAACTTCCGCCGGAACCGGAACTCATGAATCAGTTCGGGGTAGGGAGGAGTTCCCTCCGGGAAGCCATTGCCGCCCTGTCCCTGGTGGGCCTGCTGGAAGTTAGACCCGGGCATGGGACGACCGTCAGCCTCTCCACCGGAGAATTTCTGACCAAACCGCTCCGGTGGGGCATGCTGATGAACTGGAGGGACAGGATCCATGAACTGGTGGAGGCCCGGATGATCATTGAACATGCCATGGCCGGAATGGCCGCGGAGAGAGCCACGAAGGAGGAAATCGCCGAGATCAAGTACTACCAAACCCAGCTGAGGTCGTCGAAGAAATTGGGGAAAAAGGCGGTGCAAGCGGACTTGGCTTTCCATGCCGCCTTGGCCAAAGCCAGTCACAACAGTATCTTAGCCCGCTACCTGGCGGAACTTCGCCATCCCATGAAAAGCATGATGGAGCAGAAAGCCTCGGTATTCATTGATTATGACCGCGTCGCCGAACAGCATGAGGCCATCGTCCAAGCCATCGAAGCACACAATCCCAGTAAAGCCCAAGCCGCCCTCAGGGATCATCTGGAATGGGCCGGAGAAAGACTCAAGGCCGTCGTCCTGAAAAAGGAATCGAAGTAATCTCGTAAATCGGATCGCGGGAAGCCGCTTCTCTTTCAAATTTAAGGTCTAGGTCTTTAATTTAAGCCGGTATCCTACGCCGAGCTCCGTCAGGACATACCGGGGGCGGGTAGGTTCCGGCTCGATCTTGCGGCGGAGGTTGCTGATGTTGACCCGGAGCAAATGGGGCTGTTCCACATAGGCGGGGCCCCAGATCTGCCGGAG
>DASPRR010000383.1:0-6064 GCA_035624375.1 Thermodesulfobacteriota bacterium
TGGGGTCTCTGGCCCGGTGACCTTTGATCAGGACGGGATCACCACAACCGGGGCCGTGATTCGTGAGTTCCAGAAGGGCGCTTTTGTAGATGTGAAATGGAAATGAGGCTCGGCACCCGGAGAAATCGTAGGGGCGATTCATGTCGGAGACTCGACTCTACGAGAATCGCCCCTACGGCCTTCATCCTGCCCTCGCGCACGATAGGCCACCTCTAAAGGGAAATCCATGGAGTTCTGGCTTTTTCTTCAGCTACTGATCAACGGGATCATTGTGGGAAGCCTCTATGCCCTGTTGGGAATCAGCTTCACCGCCATATTCGCCCCCACCAAGATCTTCCACTTCATGCATGCCAGCGTCTATGTTTTTGCCGGCTATTTCCTTTACCAATTTGCCATGGGATGGGGGTGGCCGGTTTCCGTTTCCATTCTGGCCGCGGTGCTGCTGGCAGGGGTCCTGGGGGTCCTCGCCGAGCGGGTCATCTATTCTCCCCTCCGGAGAATGGGCGCGGGATCCATGGAAATGCTGCTGAGTTCTTTCGGGGGGTACGTCATTCTCCAGAATCTGATTTTGCTCATCTGGAAAAGCGACCCCCGGACGGTGAAAATTCCCGAGGTTTTAAAAAACGGGATTCCCGTGGGGCTCCTCACTTTTACTCCCCTGGATATTCTGACCGTCATAACCTCTGGAGCTGCCCTTGCTGGCGTGACCCTTTTCATGCGCCGTACCAAGGTCGGAAAGGCCATGCGCGCCGTGGAAAATGATCCTCTGGGCGCAACGATCACCGGCATTCCTACGGAATGGGTCCGGCTGGTGAGTTTTTTTCTCGGCTCCGTCCTAGTGGCGGTGGCGGTCACCTTCCACGTGGTCGATAAGGGTCTGGAGCCGACAATCGGGGTCAACGCCGTTCTGGTGGCCACGGTGGCGATGATCGTGGGCGGCGTGGGTTCGTACGGCGGCGCGGCCCTCGCCGGATTCATGATCGGGATCGCGGAAAATCTGGGGATCTGGCAGATTCCTTCCGAATGGAAGAACACCATTACCTTTTGCGTACTGGTCTTGTTCATTCTCTTCCGGCCCCGGGGGTTTTTCGGGCACCGGATGACTCGGTATGAAGGGTAGGACGTGATCTATCTTATTTATGTGATCACCCTGATCGCGGTCTATGGCGTACTCACCGTTTCCTTAAATCTTTCCGTCGGGTATACCGGCATCCTCTCCCTGGCCCAGGCCGCTTTCATGGGAATTGGGGCCTACGCCGCGGCGATCCTGCTCACCGAGTGGGGGTTCAATTTTTTTACGACCCTTCTGGTGGGCATGGCCGTCGCCGGCCTGGTGAGCTGGGGGCTGGCGTGGGCGACCCTCCGGTTGAAGGGGGATTACTATGTGATCGCCTCCTTCGGCTTTCAGATCATCATCTACAACATTTTTCTCAACTGGATCAGCCTGACTCGGGGCCCTTTCGGCATCCGCCACATTCCCCGTCCGGAGGTCTTCGGATTTTCTTTCCTGGGGCCCCCGAGCTACGCCCTTTTCACCCTGGGATTCCTGGCGCTGTGTGTATGGATAGCGCGGCGCGTGGGCGAGTCCCCGTACGGGAAGGTCCTCCGGGCCATCCGGGAGGACGAGGCCGCTGCGTCCTCCCTCGGCAAGGACGTGAACCGGTACAAGATTTCGATCTTCACGCTGACCGCCGTGCTCGCCAGCGTGGGGGGGGCCTTATACGCCGGCCTGATCACCTACATCGATCCCTTTACGTTTACCATCCACGAATCGATCTTCATCCTGGCCCTGGTCATTATCGGGGGGGCAGGAAACGTGTATGGGTCGGTGATCGGAGCGACAGTTCTGATTTCCCTGCCGGAGGTGCTGCGCTTCTTCGACGTCCCCACCGCGGTGGCCTCTCCCATCCGGGAGATCCTGTACGGAACGCTCATGATCATTTTCCTTCGCCTGCGTCCCAAGGGGTTGCTGCCGGAGCGGATCACCTCGGGGGTGGCGCGCTGATGGACCGGGACAAATCATTTTTCCAGGTGGACCGCCTGTCGAAAGCTTTCGGGGGTCTTCAGGCGGTCGCGGAGGTTTCGTTTCTCGTGGAGAAAGGAAGCCTCACCAGCCTGATCGGCCCCAACGGGGCGGGGAAGACCACCGTGTTTGACCTGATCTCCGGGTTCTTGCCCGCGGATGATGGCCGGATCGTGTTTAAAGGCAGGGATTTGGCCCAGCAAAAGCCTCATGACATCGTTTCCCTGGGAATGGCCCGGACCTTCCAGCATCTCGGCCTCTTCAACCAGCTCTCCGTCTGGGACAATGTCTTCCTCGGCTTGCCGGGCAAGCGCCGGGAAAGCCTGTGGGGCGTCTTCCTCCCCCGGCCGATGCTGCGTCGGGAAGAACGGGCGTTGGAGGAACGGACCCGCGAAATCCTCGATTACCTGGGTCTCACCGAGAAGGCCGGAGAGCGGGTGGCAAACCTCTCCTGGGGCGACCAGAAGCTGGTCTCCATCGGCCGGCTGCTGGCCACGGACGGAGAATTCCTTCTGCTGGACGAGCCGGCCTCCGGCCTCTCCGACGAGCAGATCGAACACCTCAAGTCGCTTCTCCGGGGGCTGGTTTCCAGGGGAAAGACGATCCTGCTCATCGACCACAATATGGAGGCGGTGATGGACATTTCGGATTGGGTGATTGTCCTCAATTTTGGAAAGATCATCGCCGAAGGAAACCCGGCCGAGATTCTGGCGAACGAAGAAGTGGTCCGGATTTACCTGGGGGTGTAGCGTTGGGAAAGATTCATCCGCTTCTGTCCGTTGATCATCTCTCGACGGGGTATTCCAAAAAAACCGTGCTCGAAGGGGTTTCCCTGCATGTCAAGGAGGGGGAAAGGATCGCCGTCGTGGGGCGGAACGGCGCCGGGAAAAGTACTTTGCTGCTGACCCTTCTGGGAGTGGTCAAGGCCTGGGGAGGCCATGTCCTCTACCTGGGAAAAGAGTCCACCCATGCTTCTCCGGAGGAGCGGGTACGCTCGGGAATGGCCCTGGTACCCCAGGGGGGAAGAGTTTTTGCGAACTTGATGGTCCGGGAGAACCTGGAGTTGGGGGCTTATGTGACGCGGGACCTCAAAGCCGTAGGTTCATCCATGGAGCTTGTCTACCAAACTTTCCCGATCCTTCGCACCCGGGCCACCCAGGAAGCCGGAACCATGAGCGGGGGAGAGCGTCAGATGCTGGCCATCGGCCGGGCCATGATGTCCCAGCCGAAACTCCTGATGTTGGACGAACCCTCCCTGGGACTCGCTCCGCTGGTGGTCAAAGAACTCATGGAGAAGGTTCACGGTTTGAGCACGGCCTTGGAGACGACGATTCTGATCGTGGAGCAGAATGTCCGGGCGGCCTTCAAGATCGTCGAACGGGTCTACGTCCTCAAACTGGGGAAAATCGTGTTCGAAGAAAAGCCGGAGACCCTCTTCCAGGATGAACGGCTGAGGAAAGCCTATTTGGCCTGAAGAGAATAGACCTATTGGGTCTGTCTGGTCTATTTCGCCTATTGGGTCTGATATCGAATCAGGAGGACATCATGAATATTCTCGAGGCCATCCGTATCCGAAGGTCCATTCGCAGTTTCAAACCGACTCCGGTGCCCAAAAAAATCTTGGAAGAGGTCTTAGACAACAGCCGATGGGCGCCCTCCGGGAGCAACACTCAACCGTGGGAGTTTGCCGTCCTGGGGGGCAAAGCCATGGAGGAGATAAATGTTCTTCTCGCCCAGAAGGTGAGGACCGAATGGGATACCGATCGCCTGACTTTTAAGACTTTCACCCCGGACATTCCGTTTCCCGAGTTTCCCGAGCCCTATCGCCAGCGGGCGATAAATGCTAGAAACCGTATCGACAGTCACCAGTTCCCTGCCGGGACACCGGGGATTGACGCCAAGAGGGCCGCTTATCTGCTCTATGGAGCGCGCTTCTACGGAGCCCCCAATGCCATCATTGTCTACACCGAAAGGTCCATCTGCCCCAAGGCCATCTTGGATATCGGCCTGCTGGCGCAGACGATTGCCCTGGCCGCTCTTGCCTATGACCTGGGTACCTGCCTCATGACCACTCCGGTCGCCTGGCCCGAGATTGTGAGAGGACCCCTCGGCATTCCCGAATCCAAGGTGATCGCCCTGGCCATCGCCATCGGTTACCCCGAAACGGAGGCTAAAGTCAACAACTTCGACCGGACGCGCGAGCCGCTGGATGCTCTCACCCGGTGGTACGGGGTCTAACCTACCGCCATTGTTGCAGAAGTACCCGCTGGGAGCACGTCGGCTATTCCCTCGGCTGCACAGATTTCAACGATAAAATTATTTAACTTTTGGACGAATTTCTTTCGTTATCATCTGAAAGGACAACTCAAAAAGCATTACTTCCCGAAATGTTGTTTTTCTAATTTTCCCCATCCACTCAACATTTCAAAGCAAAATCATCAGTCTCTTCCCCGGGTGAGACAGCATTTCCAATCGAAGTTCCAACTTGTGGCATACGCCTCCTCTACATACATCCATCTTTTCTCAAAAAATACAATCTTTTTTGGGACAAAATACGGTCTTCAATGTATTTGATTCTCTATTCATATAATTTATATCTGGAAAAGAAAGATGATAGTCACACCTTATCCAATCCATTAAGGGGGATAAACCATGGAAAAGACAGTCGTGTTAATTGTCTAATTTTGTATTAGAACTAGATGGGCAAGGAAAACTATATTCGTAGCACCATAGTGGATAAAATCAGACGACGATAGGAGGTAACGTTATGAATGACGACAGAAAGTCCCCGGTAACGGGTGGAGCAAACAAACAAGCAACCGGCAGAGGCACGTCCAACCGAGACTGGTGGCCCAATCAGCTGAACCTCAAGATCCTGCACCAGCATTCCTCCAAATCCAATCCGATGGGTGAGGGTTTTGACTACGCTAAAGAGTTCAAGCGCCTCGACCTGGCGGCCGTGAAGAAGGATCTGCAGGTGCTGATGACCGACTCGCAGGACTGGTGGCCGGCGGACTTCGGCCACTACGGGCCTTTGTTCATCCGTATGGCGTGGCACAGCACCGGCACCTACCGCACCGGTGACGGCCGTGGCGGTGGTGGCAGGGGCCAGCAGCGCTTCGCGCCCCTCAACAGTTGGCCGGACAACGTCAGCCTGGACAAGGCGCGCCGATTGCTCTGGCCGATCAAGCAGAAGTACGGCCGGAAGATTTCCTGGGCCGACCTCATGGTCCTCGCTGGCAACGTCGCCCTGGAAACGATGGGATTCAAGACCTTCGGTTTTGGTGGCGGTCGCGAGGACGTCTGGGAACCGGATCAGGACGTCTACTGGGGCGCCGAGAAGACATGGCTGGGTAGCGACAAGCGCTATTCTGGAGAGCGGGACCTCGAAAATCCGCTAGCTGCCGTGCAGATGGGTCTAATTTACGTCAACCCGGAAGGCCCGAACGGCAACCCGGACCCGATCGCGGCAGCCAAGGATATCCGTGAGATCTTCGCTCGCATGGCGATGAACGACGAAGAGACGGTTGCGCTCATCGCCGGTGGTCACACCTTCGGCAAGACCCACGGCGCCGGCCCTGCGTCCCATGTGGGGCCTGAGCCGGAAGCGGCCGGTATCGAGGAGCAAGGCCTCGGTTGGAAGAGCAGCTTCGGCACCGGCAAAGGCGGTGACGCGATCACCAGCGGCCTGGAGGTCACCTGGACCCCCACGCCAACAAAGTGGGGCAACAACTTCTTCAGGAACCTGTTCGGCTACGAATGGGAATTGACGAAGAGCCCGGCCGGTGCGCATCAGTGGAAGCCGAAGGGTGGCGCAGGCGCCGGTACCGTGCCGGATGCGCACGACCCGTCAAAGCGTCACGCGCCAGGCATGCTGACCACTGACCTTTCCTTGAGGTTCGACCCCGCCTACGAAAAGATTTCACGGTGCTTTATGGAGAATCCGGGTCAGTTCGCAGACGCGTTTGCCCGGGCGTGGTTCAAGCTGACGCACCGCGACATGGGCCCGCGCGCACGCTATCTCGGCCCGGAGGTTCCTGC
>DASPRR010000384.1:0-6791 GCA_035624375.1 Thermodesulfobacteriota bacterium
TGGGAGGATGCGCAACCATGGCCCCGAGTGGAAAGATGTACACATTAAAAGGCTCCCCGCAGACAGCTCATACCGGATTTTTTGATGCTACCATTCCTCCCGTCTTGACGGTGAATTCAGGGGACACGGTGACCTTGAGCACTATGTGGCTCATGGATGGCCAGCTGCGTTGCGGGATGACTCTTGAAGAGCTGATCGCCAAACGGCAGACCTACATAGACCGGAAGATGGGCCCCCATACGTTGACCGGGCCCATTTTTGTCAGTGGAGCCGAGCCGGGCGATGTGCTGGAGGTGCGGATCCAAAAATTGATACCCGCTAGTTGCGGGGTGAACTATCATTTCCCGGCGAAGATGAATATTGGGGGATTGCCCGAAGATTTTCCCATCGGACAATTCAAGACCCTCCAACTGGATGTTCAGAAGATGGAGACTACCTTTGCCCCTGGGATTGTCATCCCTCTTAAACCCTTCCTGGGAGTGATGGGAGTGGCGCCTAAACCAGGAGAAAAAAGACCCGCCGCGGTGCCGGAATATTTTGGTGCAAACATGGATCTCAAGGAACTAGTGGCTGGAACTACCCTTTACCTGCCGGTCAGCGCGAAAGGCGCTCTTTTCTCGACAGGCGACGCCCATGCGGGCCAGGGGGATGGGGAGGTCAATGTCACCGCGATCGAGACGGCTATGGAGGAGGCGGTCCTCCAATTTGTGGTTCGAAAAGATTTAAAGCTCGAGCGTCCCATGGCGGAAACGCCAACTCACTGGATTGCCATGGGGTTCCATAAGGACCTGAATGAAGCGGTAAAAATTGCTCTCCGGGATGCCATTCAATTTATCTCCAAGACCAAAGGATTAACGCCGGATGATGCATACTCTCTATCCAGTATGGCAGTGGATTTGCGGGTAACCCAGATTGTCGATGGCAATAAAGGAATCCATGCCATGATTCCGAAGGCGATTTTCAAGAAATAAATCGCCCGGGTATCCCAAAAGGGAAGTTCCCCCTTTAGGCATACCTTTTTCCTTCCCAAGGACTACGCGTCACCCTGTTTTTCTGAGTTGAATGATGAAACAGCCCTGGCCTCCGAATTGGAAGCCAGGGCTGCCTGTTTTTCCCCTGGTTTCCAGCCCAAGACCGACAGTAGAAAAGGCCTCCTTTTTAAGGTCCGTATCGGTAGAACTGGCTGATGGTCAATTGATTTTCCACCCTTTGGACGCCCTCTAGAGCGGTAACCGCTTTTTCACAATTCTCCCGGCTTCGGGCAGAGATGACCATACCCCTTAACAGCACCGTCCCTTTCTTGGCCCCAACCTCGACGTTGCGGACATCGGTTCCCAGGACATCCATCAGCCGAGCTTCGACTTTCTGCACCAGGGCTAATTCACCCAATTTTTCCCGAGCCAGATTTTCCTTTCCGGTTACATCAGGAGAAAGAACCGCGTCGGTTATGATTTTGGAGGCCGTTTCAACTGAAAGGTCGGCTGTATTGATGATCAAATCATACACCGAAGGGTCATCCCAGTTCGCATGAAAGAAAGTTTGAATGTACCCGAAAGAGTCCTGGTCGCTCTGCCGGAGGAAACGGGCCGCCTGCTTATCGTCGAATCCTCCGGTCTCGACCATCCGTTTCACCCGTTTTTCAAAAGGGGCAATGATTCGAAGATGGAGGGTCCCGGGGACCTCCTTCAGCAAAACCTGCCCGCCCCGCCCGACGATCACCACCCGGCCCTTGCTGGCCAGATCGTACAGGACCGCCTGGGTCGCATGGAGGAACTTTCTTCTCTCCAGAGACAAGGAGTCCCAAAAGGGTGGCTTCTTTTCGTCGAACTTCTCCATTTCCGGTTCTGGAAATCCAAAACCCTTCAACAGCTGCTCAAGTTTTTCTTTGTCCACGTACTCATAATTCAAAAACCGGGCTGTTTCCCGGGCGATCTCCGTTCCCAAGCTTCCCACCTGCCGGGATACAGTGATGACCGCCATGACGGCACCTCCTTTCGGGTTGGTAATCAGGCAATCTTGCGGTTCGGAGCACCTTCCTCCCCGCGGGCCTCTTCCGCTCCCTTCAGCCGACTGGCCACCACTCGAGCCAGGTTGTCCATCACCTTTACCCCCATTTTTGGTTCCTTGTGGATGAGATAGTAGAAATCGGGGCTCTTCATAACCAGAAGGGAACAGGTGGTAAGGGTGTTCACCGTGGCCGTGTAGAGATTCGGGGAGACCAAAAATGACCAGCCGATGATTTTCCCGGGGGTCCGAAGCTCGTAGGACTCCCCCTTCTTGGTCATCAGGTTCACTGCTCCTTCTTCCAGTATGAAGAGCCGGTCGGCTATCTCCCCTTCCTTGCAGAGGGACACTCCAGCTTTCGCTCGCTCTTCCTGGAAAAATTGAGCCACAATCTTCAGCTCCCAGTCGGTGAGGCCTTGAAAAATCTCCACTTTCCGGAGACGATCGATATGGATCAACCCCTTCCCCGCGGAAGCCAGCTCTCTCTCCAGGTCCTGAAGGAACCCCTCCAAGAATTCTCCCCTTTTCCTCAGGTATTCGCGGAAGTCCCTCCGATCGGTGCAGGCAATCTCCATACGCAGTTCAGAAAGGTGGCTCGCGAGGATTTCTCGGAGCATCTCGACGTTTTCACGAGTCAGCTCGATCTGGATCATCGCCCTCCTCCCTTCTTGGTTGATTGGTTCTCCCCTAGGTCATCCAATGACCCCCCAACAAAAAAGCCCATTCCGCATTAAGGAATGGGCTTTTTGAGTACCATGATCCTCCCCCTTATGGGTTAGAGGTTATGGGCCGATATGATTTATCCGGATTTTAAATTATTTTATCACATTTTGAGAGGGAAGAGAAGAAAATCGGGCCCGGCTTCTTCGGCCTCGTAACCTAAGTCCTCGGCTTGCTTTTCTGGTACTCCTTCAACTTCTGCCAGACTTCTTTCACCTGCTTTTGGGTCTCCTCCAGGGAACCGGAGTTATCGATGATATAGTCCGCATAGGCCCTCTTTTCATCGATGGGCAATTGGGCACCGAGGATGCTCTGAGCCACCTCCCGGGAGGTCTTGTCTCTCTCCATCAGGCGTTGGATTTGCATTTCCGGCGGGATGTAGACCAGAAGGAGTTTGTGGAACAGGTATTGAAGGCCGGCTTCGATCAGGAGAGGAATCACCGCTTGAATAATGACCTCGGGGTTCCGGGCGGTGTATTCCTTTACCAGCCGGACGAATTCTTGGTGAATCCGGGGATGAGTAAATCCCTCCAGCTTTTTTCTTTTTTCCGGGTCTTGGAAGACGATTTCGGAGAGCTTTTTTCGGTCCAGGGTTTTATCGGGAAGCAGAACCTGTTCCCCGAAGTAGGATACGATCTCTTGCCAGGCGGGCTTTTCGGGCTCGACAACGACCCGGCTGAGGAGGTCGAAATCGATGATCGGGGCTCCCAACTCTTCCAGCATCCGGGCCACCGTCGATTTCCCACTGGCGATCCCCCCGGTGACTCCCAGCAGAATCCGGTTGTCATTTCCCCTGAGTTCTTCCAATTGTTTCATCCCTCCGTAGGCCATGGGGAATGCGCGGGCGACGTCCATTTCGGCTCCCGCATAGCTGATGGGGTACCGAATCCCCCTTTTGTAAAGCGCCTCCAATCCCCGCAGGGCCTTTTCTAGGATGGCGGCCGGGAGAGCCATGGCCAGCTCGTCGTCCTGGGCATGCCCATAGCGGCGCTCGCCGTAGCAGGGGATGGAGAGTGACGGTTTCCCCTGGAGATAACACTTGGCAATGACATCCGAGCAGGACGACTCCCCGACGCAGGAAAATTCCATGACCTCATAGTCTTCAAATTGCAGAGCATTGATAAGAAGCATCATCTGGGCCGGATTCGCGTAAAGGAGGATGATGTCGGGATCGAAAGGATTATAGACCAGCGGGGCCATGGCTACGGCCTCGTATTCCCCGGCGGGCAGACGGGGGATGGAGGCTTCATATTTTCGGCCATCCTCACGGGTTTTAGTCCACACTACCGAGCGAAACGTTCCATCCTTGTAGACCTCCGGCAGGTCGGAAAGTCCGATGATCGAGGGACACATGGGGGAAAGGAAGTCCCCTAGGTCGGCGCCCACGGTCCAGTCGAAATTGCGGACAATGGAAATGAGCTGACAGAGGGTGCTCTTGTGACTCATCCTCCTAAGGTAAGGAATCCCGGAGAGCATCTCCTTTTTCTTGAGCAGTTTGAAGGCCACAGGAAAGGATTTCAGCCGAAGGAGCAATTCCATCCGTCGGACCAGCTTTCCCCAGTCACAACTTGTCGGCATTCTTCCTCCGCCTCTACCGCCGGACTTCGACAGTGAACCGCCCAGCCCGAATCTCTTCGATGAGTTCTTGTTCCGCCCGGACTTCCCGCTCAAAGATGGTTACGCACTTCCCCACCTCATCCAGCCGGTGGGCGTCGCTTCCGGCCACTCCCAAGAGCCCCAGGCGTTCGGCGACCCGGCGGGCCATGTCGTTCTCCGGGTCAGTCACCTTGCAGTTGTGAATCTCCAGGCCGTCCACGTGTTGGAATACGGAACGCTTACAGGCCTGCTCCAGGTCCAGTTGAAGCTGGCTAATTCCGAAGAGGAGAAACCCGCGGAAGGGATGGGCGGCGATCATCAACCCTCCGACCGGCTCGACCTCTTTGCGCAGGTCCTGGATCGGCACGACCCCCTTTACGTCGCGGTCATAACCAAAAACCAGAATGTCCCCTTGGTTAGTGGTGATCTCGTTCCCCTGGAAGACCCGGATTCCACCGGCCTTCATCAATTCTTCTACTTCTCCGGGAGACCACGGGTTTTGATGTTCGGTGAGGCAGATCCCATCCAATCCGGCTCGACGGGCTTCTTGCAGGAGCGCCGAAGGATCGATGGCGCTGCAGGGGGACTTAGGACGGGTATGAATATGCAGATCAACACGCATGGCAGGTTTACCCTTTAGGGCGGGCCAGGCAGGAACCTTGAGCCTCGGGATGGGTCTTCACCCAGGAACGGGCGATCTCCCAGGGGGAGGCGGATGGCTGAGCCTTCAGGGTATCTCCCAAATCATGAGACATCCTGGCGGAGTCCAAACACCGGCCGCACTCCACGAGGATTTCGGCAAAATGCTGGCACCCTTGCCGTCCGATTTCCCGATGGACTCTCGAAATCCAACCCGGGTCCCGGAGGGACATTCCCACGGCCTTCTGGAGCACATCCACCGCCTTGGGACATACCGGTGTGGTGTAGCGCTTCATAAACCCCTGGATGGAGGAGATAATCCCTTCCGGCAGCGGGACATCCACCTGAATTTCCATGGCGTAGATGTGATCTTCCAGGATCCCCCGTAAACGAAGGAAATCCTCCCTTAAGAATTCACCGGTCACAACTATGGCGCGACTGAATGTAATCATGAACCGAATCTCCAGGGACCCTTTTCGCCCTTTCCCCTTTTCACCTATCCGTTTATTCCTTGCATCAACGGGCTGTCGTCGGCGAAGGCGATGCAGCTGCGCACCAGCCGCGGATTGAATCGCAGCATGTCCTGGTAACGCTTCTTCCTTTCTTCCTCCGTCCCTTTCGCATTGGCCTGAATCTGGGGAACGGTGAAGTGGAGGATGACCGCGTTGGCCGCCTCCAGGACTGCCTCCGTCAGCTCGGCGCAAGAGGCCGAGCCTCCCATGAGGCCGCCGGCGATCTTCCGCAGGCCGGGTCCGACTCTTACACCCACGATTTTTTGAATGGAGTCAGGGGCCGATGCGCACTCTCCGTGAGGGGAGCGGATGATTCGGGCGCAGGCCTCGGTGATTTCCAGGTCGGGGAGCCGGACCTTCATCGTCATTTCCATCTCGGTCAAACTGTCCGCCAGACGCCAAAAAATGGAGAGGGAGCCATCGGCCAACGGTTCGACCTCGACTACTTTGTTCCGTATGAAAGAAAGGGTCATGCGTCCTCCGGAGATGCCTAAAGTTTAGAAATACTCTGTCAAAAATCCGTGTCCATCTGTGTTTACCCATTACATCCGTCACATCCGTCATTCCGGGCTTGACCCGGAATCCAGGATTTCTTTCTGGATTCCCGTTTTCGCGGGAATGACGAACCTACTCCATTAAAATTTTATGCGACGTTTAGGTTTATTCGCATCCAATAATTTCTCTTGTTTCTCCGAATCCCGTAGGAGCGGGTTTCAAACCCGTCCCTACTCCAATCCTTTCTTACCCTTTGCCTGTTCCTTTCGGAAGGCTTCCCATAATCCGTCCCGAAAACCCGGATGGGCAATGGAAATCAAGGCTTCGGCCCGCTGGCGGTTGGATTTTCCGCGCAGGTGGGCGATTCCGTATTCGGTCGCAACGATGTCGGTCAGGTAGCGGGGAGTGGTGACGACGGCCTTGGCCGGCAGGTTGGCAACGATACGGGAAAGCTTGCCTTTGGCGGCGGATGAGGTCAAGGCGGTGATGGATTTTCCTCCTTTGGAGAAGTAGGCCCCCTCAACGAAATCAAATTGCCCCCCCACACCGCTGATCTGGACCCCGTTCAGAGACTCGGCGTTGATCTGTCCGGTAAGGTCAATCTCCAGGGCGGAGTTGATGGCGATAAAGTTGCCGATCTTTCCGATCAGCTCGGCGTTGTGGCTCACCCCAGCCCCATGCATCTCCAGGAGGGGGTTTTCGTGGCCGAAGCGGAAGAGCTTTTCCGTCCCGATCAGCTCCCCGGCCACGATTTTGCCCGGAAGGATGCTCTTGCGGGCGTTGGTGACCGCTCCTTTCTCTACCAGGTCCACCACGCTGTCGGAG
>DASPRR010000386.1:0-2307 GCA_035624375.1 Thermodesulfobacteriota bacterium
GGTGGAAGGGCTGCGTACCCTCATCCGGCGGCATGTAGAGTGGGCCCAAAAATTCGCCGGGTGGGTTCAAGAGGACAAGCGGTTCGAACTGGCCGTACTCCCTCCCATGAATCTGGTCTGCTTACGCCATGTGAGAGGGGACGATGTCAACCAGAAGATCATGGATCGGCTGAACCAGAGCGGAAAGGTCTACTTAACCCACACCAAACTCAAGGACCGTCTCACTCTGCGCTTCTGTGTGGGCCAGACCCATACGGAAGAGCGTCATGTGGTCCGGGCCTGGAACCTGATCCAGCAAGCCGCAGAAGAGGTCAAATAAACGTAGGGACGGGTTACAAACCCGCCCCTACCTGATTCGGACCATCCAGCCGGCCACGGCTCCCAGGATGCTCACCGGAGCCAACACCCAGAAGGCCGTCTGCCAGCCTCCTCCGGATTCAATGATCCAACCGAACACCAGCGGTCCCAGGAGCATACCCGCGTTCTGCCCGATCTGGATAACCGCCATAGCCATCCCGCTGAGACGCTCGTCTCCCACCGTTTCCACGGCCCCGGAAAAGACCCCCGTTGGAACGAACCCGCTGATGAAGCCCAACAGGACCACCAAAGCCGGAAAGCAGTTTTCACCGACCAAGAAGCTGAGCGGATAGAGAGGAGCCATGAGGGCCATGGGAATTACCGCGACCCACTTGCGGGTGCCGGTCCGGTCCGAAACCCATCCTGACGTGGGGCAGGCGACGATCGTCAGGATGCTGGCAAGGCTGACCAGGAACGCGGCCCGGGCCAGGGACATTCCCCGGGTCTGATGAAGAAAAGTGGGAGCCCAGGTGATAAAGGCGATAAAGACAAAATTGAAGCAGCAGAAGAGGAGGCTGCTCAGCCAAAGGTCGCGGTTGGAGAGGACCTTTGCCATACCGTGATCCTGCATCTTGCCGGGCGAAGCCCCCTCTTTTGGTTTAGAGGGCTCCTCTGACTTGGATTTGAGGAAGACCAAATACAAAAGCCCCACCCAAAATGCATAAAGGCATCCGAACCACCACACCCCCGGCCAGTTCCATCGCCCTGCCAGGGGTGGAGCCAAGAGGAACATGATCGTGGACCCTAGGGGAACCCAGACAGCCCAGACCCCCATGGCTTTTCCCCGAGTATTCGGGGAAAACCACAGGGCGATAACTGCCGGGGCGACTACCGACATGAGGCTCATCCCCACCCCCTCGACGATCCGGCTGGCCAGCATGATGTCAAATCCCCGGCTGAAGGCCCCCCAGCCCGCGCCGACGACCAGGGAGAGAATGGCGATCATTCCCGTTAGCCGGTAGCCCAGCTTCTGAAAGATAAATCCTGCCGGGATGGCGAGGAAAAGGCCGGTGATGGCAAAAAGAGACATGAGAAGCCCGGCCTGGGCAGCGGAAGCGCCAAATGCCTCCATGAGCAAGGGCATCACCGGCGGCACCTTGAACTGGTTCAGCGGCGCGGCCAGGCTGGCCAAAAGGACGATGAGCAAGATAAACCAGGGTGACCGCGATTTCATGGTTTTTTCCCTTGCATATTTTCCTTGCGCGCGGGGGGTGAATAGGGCGTTTCCAGGTATTCCCGGGCGGCCCGCTGCGCCGATCCCTCGGCCCCCTCCAAATCCAGAGCCGTCCGGTAATAATCCTCGGCCTGTTTCCTTTCTTTGCGGGCGTCATGGATCATTCCCAGACGGACCAGGGCCCAGGCCCGGACCCGGCTGTTGTATGGGGCCGTGTCCTTGAGGGCCTGCTTGAAGTATTCAGTCGCCTTGTCGTATTCCCCCTGATCGAGAGAGATCTTCCCCAGCGATTGTTGGTAACGCGGCCATAGTTCAGGTCGGTAGGGAGGCCTCCCGGCTTTGATTTCGTTTCCGATCTCCCGGACAACAGCCCCCGCCTCGTCGAATCGTCCCAGGTCCGAAAGAATATTGATCAAGGCAAAGGAGAAGTTATAATTGTCCGGGTATTTTTCTTTCAGCGCTTTGGCCAGGGGAAGAGCGCGAGCAGGTTGCTTCTCGTAACCGGAGTAGGCTGACAACAGGCTGGATGCGGCTAAGTCCTTCATGAGGCGACCTTTTTCATAAGCGGTCTCAAACTCCTTCAGCCCTCTCTCCCGATCGCCGGAGGCAATGAATAAGGAAGTGATCCACCGGGCGATCCCGCTGAGCTGGGCCAGGTGATAGTGAAGGACCCCCATGGGGTAATAGACATCAAAATTTTGCGGGTCCAGTTCCTGGGTTTTTTCCAACAAGTCCCAGACCCCTTGGGCCTCCCGGAAGGCGCGGAAATAATTCTT
>DASPRR010000369.1:0-4122 GCA_035624375.1 Thermodesulfobacteriota bacterium
GTAGGTTCCCGTCACCAGAAAAGGCAGGAATTCCTGATCCAAGGCGAGTTTCCCTTTGTCGATCCGCAGCCTCCGCAGCCCCAGGACCACGGTGGCCTCCTTTTTCTCTTTCACCCGGTTGCATCCGCAGACCAAAGGGGGCTGGTCCCAAGGAAGGCCTTTTAGAATGGGATGCTGGGAGACAACCTCGGGAACCAGCCCCTGGCACCAGTTGAGACGGTCATCCTCTTTGAGGCATTCGACCGGTAGGACGGGGGCGAGGGTGGAAGTATGGTAATTGCCGATCAGCCCGTGAAAGGACTCCCATCCTCCGATCATCAGCAAAGAGGTCCCCTGTTCCACCTTGAGGGCGATCTTATCCAGGGCGCCTGCTGGGAAGTTTCCGCTGGGATAATCGCTCAGGATGATGAGACCATAGTCCTTTTGGAGCAGCCTTTCGGGAAAGTGCATCTCCATTTTCACATAGTCGAAGCCGATCCCCGCCAGGGTCATTACCCCGCCGAGATAGCAGGCTCCGGTGGCCAGGGTGGCATCGCCGCAGTACAGGATTTCTTTCTTTTCCGTCATGACTTTCCCCTTTCTCACTTGACAGCTCCCATGGTAAGACCCCGCACCAGATTCTTCTGGATGGCCACGACAAAGATGAGCATGGGAAGCACGATCAGGATCCCGGCCGCAGACAACAACCCCCATTCCACGGCGAGGTAACCCACGAATTCGCTGATGATGAAAACCGGGGTGGTGCGCACCTGCAGGCTGGTGAGGGTGAGGGCCATCATGAGTTCGTTCCACGAGAAGAGAAAACAGAAGATGGTCGTCGCCGCCAGGCCAGGGGCCGTCGTGGGGAGGGCAACTCTGTAGAAGGCCTGGATATTGGAGCAGCCGTCCAGCCTCGCCGCCTCCTCCAGGCTGTCGGGGATGTCCTGAAAGAACCCCCGCATCATCCATACCACCAGCCCAATGTTGATGAAAGTGTGAGCCAGGATCAAACCCACGTGGGTGTCGATAAGGCCGAAGAACTGAAAAGCCCGGTTCAGGGGGATGATGATGACGATGGGAGACACCATACGGGTGATGAGCAGGAAAAACCCGACCCCCTCCGATCCCCGGTACCGCAGGCGCGCCAGGGCGTACCCGCAGGGAGTGCCCAGGAGAAGGCCGAGAATGCTAGACCCCGCGGCCATGATGAAGCTGTCCCAGATCGAAGCCAGGAATCCGGGCTTGACCAGGACCTGGCGAAAGTTCTCCAGGACGGGGGTGAAGAAGACCTTCGGCGGTACGGCGATGGTGTCGAAATAGGATTTGAAGGCCTGGGTCCCGATCCAGAGGATCGGCGAAAGGGCGACGGCGCAGATGAGGATCATGACGGCGTGTTTCAGGAATTCGATGAGGTTTTGCCTGGTGCGCGGGTCCATGAGTCCCTCCTAAGTCTTCCGCGTGACCCGCCGGAGAAGGGCGGCGCACATGGCGATGGTGATGAGCATCATGACGATCCCCACCACGAGCCCGTACTCGAAGCGGAAGTAGGAGAAGCTCTCCTGGTACGCCTGGATGATAAGGGTGTCCGTTGCCCTCCCCGGGCCTCCCTTGGTCACGGCGTAGAGGATGTCAAAGGAGCGAAAGGCGCCGATGAGACGAAAGGTGAGGGCGATCCCGATCACCGGCCAGGCCAGGGGTAGGGTGATGAACCGCATCTGCTGCCAGGCCGAGGCCCCGTCGATCCGGGCCGCCTCGAAGGGCTCCTGGGGCAGCATCTGCAGGCCGGCGTAAATGACGAAAAGCGGGAAGGGGGTCCACTGCCAGCTTTCGATGATGATCACCGAGATCATGGCCGAGTTGATGCCCGTGTGCCAAAGCGAGGTGGGCAGCCCCATCGACTGGAGGAGGTAATTGATGATCCCGCTCAGGGGATTCATCATCATCTGCCAGGTCATGCCGGAAACCACGGCGCTCATGCCCAGAGGCAGGATGAGGATCGCCCGGTAAATCCACACCCCCTTCTCGATACTGTTGAGGAGAAGGGCGATCCCCAGCCCGAAGCCCACGGTGAAGCCTACCGTGCCTACCGTGTAGACCACCGTGTTCTTCATGCCCAGCCAGAAGAGCTGGGAGGTGAGGATGTCCCAATAGTTCTTCAGGCCCACGTATTGAAGGTTGGAAAGGCCTTTGGAAGTGGAGTGGAAGCTGAGGTAGATTCCGTAAAGCAGCGGATAGACAAAGATGGCCACCAGGAAGAGGAGCACCGGCAGGGTGAGGATGAGGGCCGCGCCCCGCTCCAGGTCCATTTTCAACTTTCCCATGGATTCCCTATCCTAGACGCGAAAAAACATAAACCCCTTTGGCCCCCGGGCGGTCGCCAAAGGGGGGGAAGGCACGATCAATCCTGCGGGGGCGGTGGCCCGCGCTACTTGGTTCCGGCGATGATTTTGTTCCAGTCCGCGGTCAGCTCATCCATGGCCAGCTTGGCTTCTTTCTGCCCGAGAATGACCTCCTGGACTTTGCGCGTCTGGACGTCCAGCAGCCCCAGGATGGAGAGTCCGGCTTTCGTGCCCGAGGGCAGGCACACCGCGGTCTTCATGGTCACGTTCATGGCGTCGATGAAGTCGGGCTGGTAGGCTTTGGTAAAGTCGGGGTCGGTCCAGATCGCCGCCCGGGGCGGCAGAATGCCTTTGATGGCCACCTTCTTCTGGGTCGGCCGGGAAGTGGCCCATTGCAGGAAGTACCACGCCGCCGGCTTCTTGGTGGAAAGGTTCGACATGGCGATGGACCAAAAGTGAGCATTGGACACCCGGCCGGCCGGTCCCGTGGGATATGGTGCGCAGGCGATCTTTCCAACGACCGTGGACTTGGTCGGGTCCATGAGCCGGGGATAAATGACCGAGGCATCGATGAAGGTCGCGGCCACGCCGCTCAGCATGGCGGTGTTAATCTGGTCCCATCCAAATCCGGCGATTCCCGGGGGGGCGTATTTGGCCAGCTCGGCAAGCATCTTGACCGCAGCGATGCTTTCGGGAGAGTTCATCTTTACCACATCGTCCTTGGTATACCAGTCCCCGCCGTAGGACCGGATGATACCGTACAGGGGCATCCACAGGGCGGGACCGCCGCGCACGGTGATTCCCATGGCCTTCTTTGATTCGCTGATCTTCTTCACTGTCTGGAGCAGCTCATCAAAAGTTGCCGCGGGTTTCAGGCCGAGATCCCCGTAGATGTCTTTGCGGTAGACCGTGATGCTCGCTTCCGCGGTGATCGGTAACCGGTCCTGGTACCGGCCATAGGTGGTGATGGCCTGGGCCGCGGGGAAGAAGTCCTTGAAATTGTACCAGGAAGAATCAGTGTACTTGGGGTCCTCCAGGAACTCCTTGATCGGGGCGGTCCACTTCTCCACGGTGAATTTGGGCGAGTCGTAGTATCGGCCCATGAAGGCGTCGAAGGCAAAGGTTCCCGAGGAGAACCCGGCCGGGACTTTCACGATCATTTCGTCGTGGGGGATCTTGGTTATGTTCACTTTGATCCCCGTCAGCTCCTCAAACTCAGGGATGAAGGGGGTAATCGTCTCCTGCCAGGGGTGGGTGGAAAAGAGCACGTTGATCGTCTGCCCCTTGTAGGCCTGCCAGTTGATCTTCGATTTGTAATCCGCTGGCTGGGCTTGCCCCTGAGCCGGAGCAAGAATCAATGCGCCAAAGAAGAAGAGGAGAAAGAGAGAAGAGAGTCGTTTCATCAGCTACCTCCTTGTTTCTCGCGGGATGGGAACCTACATAGGAGAGATTGTATGAACCCGGAAATTATACTGTCAAGGGGAAAAAGCTTCTTCCCCTCTCTGCCAAGAGGCTGTGTCGCAAATAAGGGGAAGGGCGTCATTCCGGCGAAAGCTCGTAGAGTCGAGTCTCCGACCGGAATCCAGTGTTCGATTTTATTAAATTTATTTGAATCCTGGATGCCGGCTTCCGCCGGCATGACGAATTACGACACAGTCTCCAGAGGGTGGGGGTCCTTCATTGGACCGTTCCCTCTCGCCAGAGCCAACTTAGCGGTTCAACCACCAGATGGAAAGATTGAGGCCGGTAGCGAAAGAGACCCAGAGAAAGTAGGGAATGAGCAAAAGGCCGGCAGTCCGGGACA
>DASPRR010000398.1:0-4275 GCA_035624375.1 Thermodesulfobacteriota bacterium
TGATGGGCATCAACGTCAGCCTGGTGGGAGGGATTACCTTCGGGATCGGGACGGCGCTAGCGGCCGTGGCCGCGAGCCTGATCGCTCCGATCCTCTTGATCTATCCCACCATGGGAGGGCCGGTTATCGGCATGGCTTTCGTAATCATCATCCTCGGCGGAATGGGAAGCTTCTTTGGAGCCGTGGTGGGCGGATACCTCATCGGACTGGCGGAGACCCTTTTCTCTTCCTATGTCACGACGAATTACGTGGAGGCGCTCATCTTCGGGATTCTGGTCTTCGTCCTGGCGGTCAAACCGACGGGATTGTTCGGAAAGGCGCATTAGAGAAAGCAGGCTTCAAGATACAGGTATCAGGATTCAGGATTATGCATTCTGACCGGCAACAGGCAACCGGGAACGGCGAAGGCATTTTGGTTATTCATGGGTAAGAAATCTTATTGTTTCCTCCTGACCGTACTTTTAATGCTCGCCCCGCTGGTCATTACCGGGCAGTACCCCCAGCACATCATGGTCATGTGCGGGATCTGGGTCATCGCTTCCCTGGCTCTCAACCTCCTCTTGGGATACACAGGGCAACTCAACCTGGCCCACGGAACCTTCTTCGGGATCGGCGCCTATGCCACGGCGCTCTTAGTCCAAAAGTTGGGTTTTTCCTTCTGGCTGGCCCTCCCCCTCGGCTGCGCGATTACCGCCTTCATGGGATTCCTGACCGGGCTGCCCACCCTCCGGACAAAGGGGCACTATTTCCCCATCGCCACCATGTGCCTGGGGATCGCGATTTACTATGTCATCGCCCGTTGGGATGACTTTACCGGCGGGGCCCGGGGACTTTTCGGCCTGCCCCGGCCGAATCCGATCCCCCTGCCATTTGGGGGAAATATCTCCTTCGAGACTACGATCGCCTGCTACTACCTGGTGCTCTTTTTCGTCTTCCTCACTTATTGGGTTATCTCCCGTCTGGTGAAATCCCTGGCCGGGCGGAGGCTGGTGGCGGTGCGAGGGAATGAAGACCTGGCCCAATCTGTGGGCATCAACACCATGCAGAGCAAGATTCTCAGCTTCACCATCAGCACTTTCTTCGCTGGCCTGGCAGGGGGCCTCTTTTCCGCCTACATGGGGACACTGATGGCCGAACAAGCCCACTACCTTCTCAGCTTCGAGATGCTCATCTACGTCATGATCGGGGGGATCGGCACCATGGCCGGCCCGGTCATCGGGGGAATCCTTCTTCCCATCCTGGGGGAGATTCTTCAGCCATTGGCCGGTTTTCGGCTGATTCTTTTCGGTCTGCTGCTGATCTTGATCATCCGGTTCCTACCCTTCGGAATCGTGGGGGGCCTGCGGATGGCACGGATTCGCCAAGCTCGGAAAAAGGGGGCTTCATGAGCGAAGTCCTGCTTCGGGCACAAGGTGTGTCAAAGGATTTCGGAGGCCTTCGGGCGGTCCAGGACCTGGATTTTCAGATTTACCGGGGGGAGGTCTTCAGCATCATCGGCCCCAACGGTTCCGGGAAAACGACGACCTTCAATCTGGTTACAGGTTTTCTCCCGGTCACCGGCGGAGAGATATCCTTCAAAGAGGATCGAATCACCGGGCTGAAGCCCTTCCAGGTTTGCCGCAAAGGGATCGCTCGGACCTTTCAGCTGACCACTCTCTTCGACAGGAACACGGTCCTGGAAAATCTAATCATCGGGCAGAGGGCCACTCGGGAATCAGGAATCTTGAGCTGCATCTTCGGCAGCCCCGGCGCCAGGCAGAGGGAAGGGGAAGCCTTGGAAAAGGCCCATGAGCTGGCTGAGTTCATAGGCCTCGCCCGGCAGAAAATGATCCCCGCAGGGGCCCTTCCCCAGGGAAGTCAGAAACAGTTGTCCATCGGCCTGGCACTGGCATCCGCTCCAGAGCTGCTCCTTCTGGATGAGCCCGTGGGAGGGGTTAACATGGAGGAGATCGGCTTGCTCATCGACTTGATCATCCGGATCCGGAAATCCGGTATCACCATCTGTCTGATCGAACACAAGATGAGCGTGGTCATGAACATCTCCGACCGGGTCATGGTCCTCAGCTACGGGGAAAAAATCGCCGAGGGGTCGCCGGCCGAAGTGTCCCAGAACGAAAAGGTCATCAAGTCCTACCTGGGCGAAAGATATGCTGCTTCGCGTAGACAAGGTTGAGAGCTTTTACGGTCGGTCCCAGATTCTGCACGGGGTTTCCCTGGAGATCAAGGAGAGGGAATTTGTCTGTGTCCTGGGAGCCAACGGGGCCGGGAAGACCACCCTTCTAAAGACCATCGCCGGACTGGCAAAACCGCGCAAAGGCTCGGTTGAATTTGCGGGACGGAGAATCGATGCGCTGCCCGCCCATCAGATCGTGCAGGAAGGGATTACCCTGACTCCCGAAGACCGGAAGATCTTCCCCCAGATGAGCGTTTACAAGAATCTTATCCTGGGAGCCTGGGTCCACGGCCGGAACGGGGAAAAAATTCAGAAGAATATATCCCAGGCCTATGACCTCTTTCCCATCCTGAAGGATCGCCGTGACCAAATGGCCGGCACCCTGAGTGGGGGTGAGCAGCAGATGTTGGTCATCGGCCGCAGCCTGATGTCTAATCCCAAGCTCCTCATGCTGGACGAACCCTCCCTGGGACTCGCCCCCCTGGTGGTGGAACGAATTTTTGAAATCATCCAGGAGATCCACCGCCGCTCCAGCACGATTTTGCTGGTGGAACAGAACGCCTCCATGAGTCTTGCTACGGCGGGCCGCGGCTACATCCTGGAAAACGGGCGGATCATCCTGGAGGGACCGGCCAAGAACCTGCTTGAGGATGAAAAAGTCAAGAAAGCCTATTTGGGATTATAGATTTTGCCCTGTTCTGCTTCAGCCCACTATTTTCCTTGCGGTTTCCTCCACCCTTTTCATGACTTCTTCCCGGCTCCCCACCTCACCGAGTTTCCGCACCCCCAATCCCCGGATGAGGTGGTTGTCGGTAAAGCCGTATCGCTTGAAAATAGGCTCAATCCTCGAAAAAAGATCGGCGAACATGTTTTCGCCGGGCTGCCCCTGGGTCTGGATGAATACGAGCTTTTTGCCGGGTTTCAAACGGCTGGGATTCGGGTTGGTTGCGAAATCGGGGACGAAGTAGGAGTAGGTCCGTTCAATGAAACCCCTGAGAAGGCTGCTGACATCCCACAGGTAAACAGGGGTAGCCATGACCAGCACATCGCCTTCCCGGACGCTTTCCAGGACAGGAGTCAAGTCATCCTGGAGAACACACTTATCCGATTTGGTCTTGCAGGCCATGCACGCCTGGCAGCCCCGGTAATGGAGTTCATTTAAGACAAAGGTCTGAACTTGGGCGCCCAGCTTTGCGGCGGTATCCCCGAACCGTTTCGCCAGGACCTCACTGTTGCCGTTTCTCCGGGGACTTCCAAGCACACAGGTAATCTTCATAACTGCTCCTCTCTTTTCCATGGAAATTTCCAGCATAAGGATTGTAATCCAACGTAACACGGCAGGTGAAGAGGGTCAAGCTGCGAAATCAGGGGGATAGGGGTTAGTTCCCGTCAGGGTAGGTAGGTGATGAGAAGAGAAATCCCCCGGCTGATTTTTTCTGCACACCTACCCTTGCGCCGGGGGCACACCTTAGGCAGGGAAATAACCTAGAATTTTGGAAGGGGAGAGTAAAGCCGCAAAAGAACAGTAAGTCAGAGCTCTCCTATCTCTATCGCTTTCTCCTAAGTAAATTGTGGATTTCTCTTTCGGAAATGGATCTCAATTATTTCTCGTATTTCCTCATCCATCCATTGGCACGGAATTCCTTTGGAAACTCAATAGCCCTCCTCAGATTTTCCTGAGCTTTGAATCGTCTTTTTTTCTTTCGAACAGTTTACCATAGAGGGAAGGATCAAATTCCATATGGAATCTCATCCCAGTGCTTTGGCTTGAAACACGGGCTGAAAAATTACTTGACATGCGCCTTCGATTTAGATAGATATTGTTTTATCAGGTATTTATCAAACCCTTTTGGGAAGAGGAGAAGAAAATGAAAAGAATTGGAGTGGTTGTCTTGGCTGTTGGTTTACTTGCATTCTTAACGAGCTGTGGCCAAAAACCTACAAAAGAGATCGATGAAACGACGGCCGCCATGAACACGGTCATTTCGGAGGGGCTTGGGAAATATGCTCCCGAGGATGAAAAGAAATTAAAGGATTCAATGGCGGCGGCAATGGAGGAGATTAAGGTTCAGGAAGGTAAGACTTTTAAAAATTTTGACAAG
>DASPRR010000399.1:0-3037 GCA_035624375.1 Thermodesulfobacteriota bacterium
CGCTATGCTTTTTGCAAAATGCGGTTTCTGATGATTCTTTGCTTTGCCCTGTGCGCCCCTCTTATTTTTCTTTATGCCCTATGTTCTATGTGCTATGCGCTTTTTCTATTCGTTGGTAGGAGGCTCGGATTTCAAACCGGGTAAGAGTAGGGGTCTCGGCCAACGGTGGGTCCTGACCTCCTCTTTGCTGGTCTTCCTTCTTTTGGCCCTTCTCCCGAGGGCCCACTCCCAGATGATCCCCCTCCCCAAATATGCAAGTCCCCAAGAGCCCTGGAGGCTGCGGGCGGATTCGGTTTCCTTCGACCAGGCCACGAATACCTATGTGGCCGAGGGACGGGTGGAAATCTGGCAGGAGAAGCAAAAGCTGACTGCGAATCGAGTGGTGGTGAACGCGACGACGAAAGAGGCCGAGGCCACGGGGAATGTGACTTTGGTCCAGGGGGTAGACACCCTCAAAAGCGAGAGGATGGCGGTTGACCTAAACACCGGCCTGGGGATCGTCGTCGAGGGGACCCTTTTCCTGAAGAATCAGAACTACTATCTCAGGGGAGAAGAGATCGAACGGGTGGGAGAGAATACGTACCGCGTGAAAAGGGGAAGTTTCACCACCTGTAACGGTGATTGGCCGGCCTGGCGCTTCACCGGAAACGAGGCTCTAATCACCCTCGAAGAGTATGCAGATCTTTGGGGGGCCACCTTCCAGGTCAAAAACCTTCCCATCCTCTATTCCCCCTACCTCTTCTTTCCGGTGAAGGCCGAGCGCCAGTCCGGGTTTCTGTTCCCCTTGATCGGGTTTTCCAACGTTGCCGGCGCCAAGCTGCAATTGTCTTATTTCTGGGCCATCGCTCGGAACATGGATGCCACCCTGTACCTGGATCTGGCCACCCAGAAAGGAATCGGGGAAGGCCTTGAATACCGGTATATCCGCAAGGAAGACAGCAGCGGCTCCCTTTACGCTTACCACATCCTGGAGAGCGAGGAGTACCGGAAAAAATACACCGACCCCCTGGACCGCAAGCCGGACCGCTGGCAGGTGGATTTCCGCCATGAGGAATATATAGACCCTACCTTCTTCGCCAAAACCCGCCTGAGGGCCTTCAGCGACCGCGAATATTTCGTGGATTACGGAACGACCTATGGAACTCAATCCGCCGAGCAGGCCTATTCCTTCCTCTCGCTGACCAAGAACTGGGAACGGTACAGTTTTTATGGGGAAGCCCGCCGTACCGTAGACCTCCGACAGGAGGATAAAACCACCCTCCAGTATTATCCCGTGACGAATTTCGTCGGAATCCGGCGACCCGTGCTTTCCTCTCCCCTGTTTTTCAACTTTGATTCGAGCTACGGATACTTTTGGAGGGAGCAGGGAACGACGGGCCATCGGGTGGACTTTTTTCCCCGCATTTCCCTTCCGCTCAAATGGGGGGGGGTGGAGTTCAACAGCGAGCTGGGAGGAAGGGAGACGTGGTACGCGGGGGTCAGTGAGGGCGATGAATCTCGCAGCCGTACGCTGTGGGATTTCCAGACCGGGTTGGCCGCAGACATGTATCGCGTCTTTGATACGGGAATTGAGGGGGTTCCGAAGATCAAGCATGTCCTTCGGCCTGAAATCACCTATACTTACATTCCCGATGTGGATCAGACCAATATCCCCTACTATGACCAGCCGGTGCCCAAGACCAACGCCATTTTCTACGGGTTCACCAACCGGATCATTGGAAAGATTGTGCAGGGATCGACCAGCCGGTATCACGAATACGTATACTTCAAAATCGGGGAGACATACGATATCAATGAAGCCATTCGCACCGCGGGGTTGTCGACCCAGCCCCGAAGACCCTTCGGACCTATTTCCGCGGAACTGCGGATTCGGGACCCAAAATACATAACCCTGGAAAATATTACCAACTACGACCCCAACACCAATCAACTCCAGACGTCTTATACTTCCTTGGGCCTGAACGACTGGCGGGGGGACGGGTTAACCCTGCAGCATACCTGGGGGAAGGGGATCTCAGATCAGGTGTATACGTCTCTCCGGATCAGAGTCTTTTCTTTCCTGGACCTTATCTATGGAAAGCAATACGACTTTTTTGCTCATCAAAACCTGCAGACCACCTACACCGTTTTATACCGCCACCAATGCTGGAGCTTGGAACTCGACTATTCCGAAAGGCCCGGAGTTGCCGGAGGCCCGGCTGAGAGGAAGTTCTGGTTCATGTTCAACCTTCAGGGCTTGGCTTCGTTTGGGCAGAAGTAAAAAACCTCCGTCCAAAAAATCCCCGGCTATGCCGGGGGACTCGCAGAGCCTGACATTTCCTGGATTCCTTGGCCGTGGCCCGGGGGCAAGGGGCTGGGGTTCAAAAAGCATCGGCCGGGCGATCCCTATTCCTGGAGGCCGGCACTGGCTTCCGCTCGAGCCGAAGGCCCGATCGGGTGACTAGTAAAAAATTCAAAACCTTATATCTAAATTTTTAGATATTTGTTGAACCAGGCCACGCAACGACCCCAGGCATCCTTGGCCGCCTCTTCCCGGTAGCTGGGCCGGTAATCCGCGTAGAAGGCATGGGGCGCCCCGGGATAAATCACGAACTCGGCCGTTTTGCCGGCTGCCTTGAGGGCAGTCTCCATCTCCTTAACGTCGGCCACGGGGATTCCCAGGTCCTCCCCGCCGTAAAGCCCCAGGACGGGGGCGCTGATCCGGGCAGCCAAATCCAGGGGCCCTGCGGTTCGGATTCCGGGTGCTTTGGCCGGCTTGATCGGGCCATACCAGGGGACCGCAGCTTTCACTTCGCGGCTATGGGCAGCAAAGAGAAGAGTGTACATCCCACCCCGGCAAAATCCGGTTACCCCGACTCGGTCGGCCCGCGCCGCCGGATGCTTCTTGACGTAGGCCACCAGGGCGTCCAAGTCTCCCATCACCCGGTCGTCAGGAACCGGGTCAACCACTTTGCGCACCGCGGCGATGTCGGGCAGGTTGAGAACCCCCCCTTCCCTGGCGTAAGGTTCAAAGGTAATACTCAGGAACCCTTCCTTT
>DASPRR010000411.1:0-8229 GCA_035624375.1 Thermodesulfobacteriota bacterium
CAGGTCCACTTTTACCTTTTGGTCCTCTCCCTTCCTTTTCAGGTAAAGGGCTGAGTTTCGGTCGGCATAATTCCAGGTATTGCCGTATTGTCCGGGGGTTTCATCGGGTTTTCGAGCCGGGAGCTCCACGGTCAGATAAAGATTGGCCTCCGTCCCATAAATATTGCAGTAATTCACCCAGGGGGTAACAAAGTTGGAGCCCAGATACCCCAAGGCCCCCAATTCAAACCGCAGAACCGCCGCCCCCACGTCGATGATCTCGGTCTGAAGGCAGAGGCGGTTGAAGAAGGCGGAAACGGATTGAACGGGGCCGAGAAGGTACTGAAGGGTCTCTGCCGGATGGACCCCCAGGGTCATCATGGGACCTCCGGGGCACTCCTTCTCATACCAGCGCCACATCTGGGGGGTCAACCGGAATCCGCCGTTGTGGGAAAAGTTCGTTTCCGCCATGATGACCTTCCCCAGACTCCCGGCCTGGATCATCTCCTTGATCTTCCGATAGCCAGCCAGCCTTCTCTGGTTGTGGGCCACCGAAAGGACCACCCCGTTTTTCCGGCAGGCCTCGATCATCCGCCTGGCGTCGGAAACCCGGTTGGCGATGGGTTTTTCCACCAGGACATGCTTCCCATGGTCCGCGGCCATGACCGTCATATCGCCATGGGCCGAATTGGGCGTAGTTAGGAGAATCGCTTCCACGTCCTGCCGTTTCAGGACATCTTCGTAGGAGCTGTCGTGATCGCACTGGAAAGCGGCGGAGAATTCCTCCCGCTTGGCTTTCGTCCGCGTGAAACAGGTGACCATCTTGAAGGCCCCGCTTTTCTGCATGACCGTGGCCAGGGCCTTGCACCACATTCCGATTCCCACGATGGCGATTCCCACAGGTTTTTCATTCATGGTTCATCTCCTCCAACCCTTTTTCCCCTTCTCTACCCTGAAGCTGTGAAAAAATTCAGGCAGGGGGAATTTGAGGAGGGTGGGCATGCCCGGGGGAGGGACAAATTCACGGCGCCAAAACAGGCGCTGGTTTCTCCGTGGCCGGCCCATCATTTAATTCAGTAGAGCCGAATAGAGAATTCTTTCGTTCCTATAGAAGTATTCCCAAGTTGCCGGTGTCGCTTTGCGGAAGTCGGGGAACTACTTCACGGCCATCCATCTCCCGCCAGGTTTTGGCGCCGTGAATTTGTCCCTCCCCCGGGCAACGAGAAAGGCTTCTCTCTCCCCCTCTGGAGGCCGTGACGTTATTCGTCATGCCCGCGGAGGCGGGCATCCAGGCAGGCGGAGACAGCAACAATTTCAAGGACCTGGATTCTGCTTTCGCGGGAATAACAGGGCTTCCCCTCATCCCGACGTAGATTCTGAGGCGAAGAGGGTGAAATCTTTATGCGATCCTGCAAGGCTGTAGGGGCAATTCATGAATTGCCCCTACTTCTCGATCACGAATCGTGACTCCTTCGTAGCCCCTTTAGGGAAACCGACCGTTTTATTTCGGGTAGGCCCTTTTCCTCCCGGTTGACTTATCCAGGGGATGGACATCCTTCACCAGCCGCTCGTCGAAGCTCAGTTTAGTGAAAATGTTGGGCTCCTTTTTGCCCACGAAAACCTGATTCTCCAGCCGGAACCCACCGATGCCCGGTTTGCCCGCATAGGGCTCGATGCTGAAAAGCATGCCTTCCTGCAGGGGGATAATGGCGTCGGGCGAAAGATTGGCTACCCAGGGGGGTTCCCAGGGGTTTACCCCGGCCCCGTGACCGCCCGACAGGCCGTCAGAATTGGGGTTTCCCGTCGAGGAGTTCAGATGCTTGCCGATGTCCCCGTTCGTCTTCCCCACCACCGCCTCGGAGCAGGCGTTGAAGAGGGTGTTGTACGATTCCTGGTGGAGGCCGATTTGCTCCTTCGTGGGCAGGATATTCCCACAGACGTAGGTCCGGGTGAAATCCCCCCAGTATCCGTTAAAGCAGGCGCCGATGTCCACGATCACCATGTCCCCTTCCCGGATGACCCGATCGGAAGTGAATCGGCGGTAAGGAGCGGTGTAGGGGCCGGAACAGACGATGTTGGAGCACTGACTCCATTCGCTTCCCAGCTCGGTGAACTTCTGCCAGGCGATGGACAAAAGCTCACATTCCTTCACCCCCGGTTTCAGATTGTCAAGCAGCGCCTGGAACCCGGCCTCGGTGATCATGTTGGCGATCAACTGGCACTCCATTTCGTCCTGGGTCTTGATCATCTTGGCATTATTGATGATCTCCCGCCCGTCGACGAACTGCGCTTTGGGGAAGCACTTGGGCAGCCACTGGGAGAGCCCGAAAGTCCAGATGTCCACGCCGATCTTTCCCTCGGCTAATTTTCCTACCTTAGCCTTCACCTCGTCTGCAAATTTCTTCGTCCCGCCTTCGGTGCGGATAAATGGACGATCCATCACGTTCTCCGGTTTGATCCAGGGCATGCGCGTCCGGGCATGGACAATGTCATGGGTGCAGAGCAGCGGTTCCCCTCCGCGGGGTAAAACCGCTCCCGCCATACCCAGGAGGGCCACCGGGCCGAGGTGGGATCGGAACCCGGTGAGATATCGCACATCCTCCAGGGAGAAAATAAGCAGAAGGTCGGCTCCCGCCTTCGCCATGGCATCTCTGGCCCGCTGCAATCGCTCCCGCCGCATGCGGCCAAAATCGATTCGCTCTTCCCAATCAACTCCCATAAATCCAAATTCCGACATATCTACCTCCTTTTATTTTTTGTCCCTCAAAAATTGACTTGTGCGCAAGATTGCCAAGAACCTGTAGGGGCAACCCTTTGTGGTCGCCCATTTCTTCGGGCGGCCACAGGGGGCCGCCCCTACAATTTTCTTTTTGCACCCGGGTTGGCCAGGTTAGGCAGGTGAATTCCTCACCGTCATTTCGCGCCCATGACCTGGGAATAAATCTTCTTGAACTCCTCATCGCTGACCAGCCGCTTGTTGTCCTCGGAGATCTTCTTGATCTGGTTCAACATGGCAGTCGCCTGTTCCTCCGAGGGCATCGGGATGCCCATTTCGTAGGCCTTGAGCATGATCGAGTACCGGCCGCTCTTTTTCCCCAGCACCACATCGATGGCCTTTCCCCCTACGACCTCGTAATTCAGGGGTTCGGCGCGCCCGTATCCGTGCTCCGTGCGCCGGTCCCACATCTGTCGGGTGGCGATTCCCACCTCCACCTGGGAGGTCAGAGTCCCTACGAAGGGCTTGTACCATTCCGCACGGGAGTAGTCCTTCACCATGGCGGAAAGCCTGCGGAAGCCTTCGGTCTTGACTCCGGTGTCCACCTTCAGGAAAGCTCCGAGGCCCATGATGATTTCATCCAGGGGAGCATTGCCGCCCATGCCGTTGACGCAGGTATGGACCACTTCCGCGCCGGCGGTGACCCCTGCCAGGGTGGTGGCGGTGGCAAATCCCCAGTTATTGTGGCAGTGGATCTCGATGGGCACCTTCACCCATTTTCTCACCTGGGTCACCAGCCAGGCAAAGGCCGGAGGATAGGCCGAGCCCCGCGTATCAACTAGGGCGATATGATCGGGCTTCGCCTCTTCGGCCACGGGGATGATAATGTCCCGCAGGAGGTCGATGCTGGCCCGGCTGCTTTCCATGAGGAAATAAGTTACTTTCAGCCCGCTGTCCTTTCCGAACTTTACCAATTTGATGATCTCTTCGGCGGCTTTGCCCCGACTGCCCCAGATGCCTTTGATGATCGGGTCCTGGGCCGTGATCTCCATAACCGCCCGCTTCACCCCGCTCTTGACCGCCGCCTCCATGTCATCCCGGCGGGCCCGGGCAAAGCAGGCCACTTCCGAGTTCTTGATTTCCTTGGCCATGGCCGCGATGGCTTCAAAATCCTCCTGGGAGGTGGCGATCATCCCCCCCTCTATGCGGTGGATACCTGCCTCCTCGAGGGCATGGGCGATCTTCAGCTTTTCCTCTTTCCGAAAGACCACCCCCGGCGTCTGTTCCCCGTCCCGCAAAGTCACATCGTGGACAGTGACCTTCGGGGGGACCTTCCAGTTGGCCTGCACCTCCGGCTCGAAGACGTAAGGACATACTGACCACTTCCCCGGAACCTTCCAGGGTGTTTCACCTGCTCCTTGGCTCATTTTTCTCTCCTCTCTTTTTTTTAATGCAAACGAAATATATTATTTTACCCCCCACCCTCCCCTCCCCCTCAAGAGGCTGTGTCGTAATCCCCCGTTCGCCCTTCGACAAGCTCAGGGCGAACGGCTAAGTTGCTGAATTTTAATGCGCTCATAATCCGTTCGTGGCGAGCTTGTCGAACCATGAACGGATTATGACACAGCCTCCAAGGGGGGAGGGTTAGGGTGGGGGTGATGTCGTTTTATTTAATGCATTAGTATTAGTAGCTCGTAGAGGAATGATGCATCATGCCCCTACTTTTTACCCAATCCGTCGATTTTTCTGCTCCTTCACCTCCGGGTTGACGAGCACCGTGGGCCACTCCCCCCGCAGAGCTAGGATGACCGCCTCAGTGGCTTTTTGCTGAAGCTCCAATGTGGATGACGCCGAAAAAAAGGCGGAATGTCCGGTGATCAATACCTGTTCCAGCTGGAAAAGAGGACTGTCCGGAAGGGGCGGTTCGGGCTCACATACATCCAGCCCGGCGCCGGCAATCACCCCCTCCATCAGGGCCTGATGGAGGGCCTGTTCATCGATGATGGCCCCTCGGGCGGTATTGATGACGACCGCGGTGGGTTTCATCTTTCTGAATTCCTTCAGGCCAAACATCTTCTCCGTCTCCGGGTTGAGGGGAGCATGGATGGATACATAATCCGATTCGCTTAGAAGCTGTTCGAAATCCGCCTTCTCCGCTCCCCGCTGGTGAAGCTCCTGGACAGACAGGTAAGGGTCGTAGGCCAGGACCCTCATTCCGAATGCTCGGGCTTTAGCAGGCATCCGGCGCCCGATCCTTCCCACCCCCACCAAGCCCAGGGTCTGCTGATTCAGCCGGAACATCCGCCCCCGCACTTTGACGATCTCCATACTTCCGGCTTTCCAGATTCCCTTGCGGACGGCCTGGACCAGGGGGAAGAGTCTTCGGGAAAAGGCCAACAGGAGGGCCATGGCCTGGTCGGACACCTCGTGGACGCTGGCATCCAAAACCACCGCGACGGGAATCCCCTGTCGGGTAGCCTCTTCCACGTTGATGTTATTGTACCCGATTCCCATCCGGCTGATGATCTTGCACTTCCGCAAATTCTGAATCACCCGTTGGGTGTAGGGCTCCGTGGCGGCCGCGATCACCGCATCGGCGTCAGCGGCATATCGGATGAGGTCCTCCTCGGTCCACAGCGGTGCCGGGGCCAGTTGCCCTCCGTTCTCAGCCAGCATTTTCTCGGCGATGGTGAAATCCAGGCCCGCTCGGGCCACTACTTTCCCGGGCATATCTCCTCCCCGGATGATTTTAAGATGTTAGGTCCCGGCCTCCTCAGGGTGGCAGGCGACCCAATGATTTTTCCTCACAGCCGTCAAACAAGGTTCCAGCTCCGTGCAGACGGTTTTTTTCTTCGGGCACCGGGGATGAAAACGACAGCCAGCCGGAACATTGAGCGGGCTGGCGATTTCTCCGGATATCATCTCCCGCTCCTGTTTCAGCCGGGGATGATCGGGCAGGGAAGCGGAAATCAGCGCCCGGGTGTAAGGGTGCGCGGTGTTCTGTAGAAGTTCCTTCTTCTCCCCGAACTCCACGATCTTTCCCAGGTACATCACCGCGATGTCCGTGGACATATAGGCCACCATGGCCAGGTCATGCCCGATGAGAAGGTAGCTGAGTCCCAGGTTCTTCTGCAAGTCCATCAAGAGGTGGACGATCTGCAGGCGGACGGAGACATCCAGCGCCGAAGTCGGTTCGTCCAGGATGATGATCTTCGACTCAGTAGAGATGGCCCGGGCAATGGCCACGCGCTGCCGTTGGCCTCCGCTCAGTTCATGAGGATAGACTCTCCGCAGACCCGTGTCCAGCCCCACCACGTGCAGGGCTTCCAGCGCTTTGCTTTCCAGTTCTTTCTTCCCCAGGCTGCTGGATACCCGCAGGGGCTCGGTGATGATCTCCTGTACCCTTAGGCGTGGGCTCAGGGAGGCGAAAGGATCCTGGAAGACCGCCTGCAGGGTGCGGCGGTAAGTTTTCAGCTCCGAATCATCCAGGGAATGGATGCCCTTCCCCCGGAAGAGCACCTCGCCCTCGGTGGGTTTCTCCAGAAGGAGCAGGACCTTGGCCAGGGTGGTCTTCCCGCTGCCGGACTCTCCTACCAGTCCTACTACTTGCCCCGTCTTGATGGCCAGGTCAATCCCATCCAGGGCTTTGACCCATCCGACCACGTGATCGAAGATGATCCCGGCTTTCACCGGGAAATGCATCTTCAGATTCTGGGCCCGCAGCAAATAATCAAACTCTTTTGGTTCCATGGAGCACTGATTCTTCCATCCAGAAACTTCCGCAGCCCTCCCGCTCCTCACCCCTTCACCGGATACCAGCATTTGGCGCTTCGGGCGGGGCCCAGGGCCACCTCGGACGGTTCTTCCTTGCGGCAACGGTCATCGGCGTACTCACACCGGGGGTTGAAGCTGCACCCGGGAGGCAGAAGGGCCAGATTCGGGGGCTCACCCGGAATGGGCTTTCGCTTCCTCAGGTCCTGGAGCCCAAAGGCCGCATCCAGCAGGGCTTTGGTATAGGGATGGGCCGGGGAATCGAAGACATCAATCACCGGGGCTCGTTCCATGAACTTGCCCGCATACATGACGATTACATACTCGCACAGCTCAGCCACGATCCCGAGGTTGTGGGTGATGAAGATCAACGTGACCCCGGTATGTTTCTGCAGGTCTTTGAGCAGGTTCAAATATTGCAGCTGAATGGTGACGTCCAGGTTGGTCGTCGCCTCGTCGCAAATCAGCAGTTTCGGCTCACAGCTCATGGCGATCGATCCCACGATCCTCTGGCGCATCCCGCCGCTCATCTCATGGGGCCACTGTCGAATCCTCCGCTCCGGTTCGGGAATCCGAACCGCCAAAAGGAGGTCTTTCACCCGTCGCATCAGGGCGTCCCCTCGCAGGCCAGTGTGGCGCTCCAGCGTCTCCCCGATCTGCTCCCCGATGGTAAAAACCGGGTCCAGGGACATCATGGGGTCTTGCAGGATCATGCCGATCTTCTTCCCCCGGACCAGGGTCATCTCCTGATTGCTCTTCTGCAAAAGGTCTTCTCCCTCGAAGAGGACTTTCCCGCTCACCGTCTCGCCGGAAGGGGGCAAGACTCGCAGGAGCGAGGCGGCTACCGTGCTTTTGCCGCAACCCGACTCGCCGATCAAAGCCAGGCGATCCCCCGGATAGACCTCGAAAGACACGTTATCCACCGCTTTTACGATTCGGGTGCGGGCGAAGGAGAAGAAATAGGTGGTCAATCCGACGACCTGCAACAGGGGTTTTTTTTCCATGGCCCTCATTCGATGTTTCGATAAAAGGGGTCCAGATAGCGGCGGAGCCAATCTCCGATCACATTAAAGGAAAAGACCAATAGGCCGATGCCCACCCCGGGAAAGACGACCAACCACCAGTACCCGGCCAGCAATCCTCCCCTCCCCTCTGCGAGCATGAGTCCCCAGGCGGGCTTGGGCGGAGGAACCCCCACTCCGAGGAAGGTGAGAGAGGCTTCCACAACAATGACGATCCCGATTTGTAAAGAAGAGAGGGTAATCACGCTGCTGAAGACGTTGGGAAGGATATGCTTCCAGATGATGCGAGCTTTCCCGCATCCCGCGATTCTGGCCAGCTGGACAAAATCCCGGGTTTTCATGCTCAGGGTCTCCCCCCGGACTACCCGGGCATATCTCGACCAAAATGTGCCCCCGAGGATGATGACGATATTCCAAACCCCGGGGCCCAAGATGACCGCCATGAGGACCCCGAACATGACGGTGGGAATGCTCAACCAGGCATCGGTAAAGCGCATAATGACCTGATCCACCCACCCCCCAAAGAATCCGGCCAGCAGCCCCAAAAAAGTCCCGATGCAACCGGCGATGATTACCGCGGCAAAAGCCACCAACAGGGAGACCCTTGAGCCGTAAATCAGCCTGCTCAGCACATCCCGCCCCATCGTGTCGGTCCCCAGGGGATAGGTCCATTTCCCCCCGCTCTCCCAGGCGGGCGGCAGCAACCGCTGCCGGGGGTCGCCGATCTCCGGGTCATGGAGC
>DASPRR010000418.1:0-12319 GCA_035624375.1 Thermodesulfobacteriota bacterium
TCTTCTCTTCGATTGCTCGGGGGGATAACCTTCCCCGCTCGTCAGATTTCACCTGAACGACCTGGTACCCGCAGAGGCTGGAACTGGCCGGGTTGGTCCCGTGGGCCGTGTCGGGAACCAAGACCTTTTTCCGCGGATTCCCCCGGTCCATCAAGTACGCGCGAATCATAAGCATCCCTGTCAGCTCACCCTGAGCTCCGGCGGAGGGCTGCAGGGTCACTCGATCCATGCCGCTTACTTCACTAAGGTACGTCTCCAGTTCATAGATCAATTGGAGGGCTCCCTGGGAGATTTCTTCGGGCTGGTAGGGATGCGCCCCGGCAAAACCGGGCAAGCGCGCGATATCCTCATTTACTTTGGGGTTATATTTCATGGTGCAAGAGCCCAAAGGATAGAACCCGGAATCGACCCCGTAGTTCCACTGGGAGAGACGGGTGAAGTGGCGGACCACATCCACCTCGCTCATCTCCGGGAAACCTTCCAGTTCCCGGCGGATGAACCTCTGGGGCCATGCCTTTTGCGGGTTGACCTTTTCCACATCTAGCTTGGGCAAGGAATAGGCTTTTCTGCCCTTCGCTCCCTTTTCAAAGATCAGGGGTTCGTTCAAAACCAGCCCGCTTGCCCCCAGCCATTTGTCTTTCATTTTTCTCCCCTCAACCTTCCAGAGCTTGGGCTAGCCGGTCGATATCCTCGCGGCTGTGTTTTTCCGTCACGCAGATCAGGACTTCATTCTTCATTTCCGGATAGAACCGCTTCAAGGGGAGGCCTCCGATGATCCCCTGCTCGGAAAGTTTCTTAAGGATTTGATCCGGGTCTTTCTTCAAGGTGAGCACAAACTCGTTGAAGGTGGGCGCCGTGAACCGCAGGGGTCGGGTCTCCGCCAGCCTTCTCTTGGCATACTCGCACTTGCTGAGATTGATCTCCGCCAGCTCCCGCAGGCCTTCCTTCCCCATGATGGTCAGGTAGACGAGGACCGCCAGGGCGCACAGGGCCTGGTTGGTGCAGATGTTGGAGGTGGCCTTTTCCCGGCGGATGTGCTGTTCCCGGGTGGCGACCGCCAGGATGAACCCGCGGCGTCCCTCCAAATCCACCGTTTCCCCCACCAATCTTCCCGGCATGGAGCGAAGAAAATTCTCCTTGCTGGCGAAGAACCCGATGTAAGGCCCGCCAAAGCTGACCGCATTGCCAAAACTCTGCCCCTCTCCCACCACAATGTCCGCCCCGAGCGATCCCGGAGGCTGGAGCAAGGCCAGGGAGAGAGGCTCGGCCACCGCCACAACCAACAGGGCATCATGGGCATGGGCCAACTGAGCGGCCCTCTCCACATCTTCCAGGCAGCCGAAGAAATTGGGCTGTTGAATGACCACCGAACTGACATCCTTGTTCAGTGACTTTTCCAATGCCTGGAGGTCCAGACTCCCCTCTTGAGAGAAAGAAACCGGGACCCATTCCAATCCCAAAGGATGAGTATAGGTATGAGCGACCGTCCGGTATTCGGGATGAACCGACCGGGCCAGGAGGCATTTCTTTTTTCCTTTAATCCGCTGGCCCATCAACACGGCCTCGGCCAGCGCGGAGGCTCCGTCATAGACCGAGGCGTTAGCGATATCCATTCCGGTGAGCTGACAGATTAGGGTCTGGAACTCGAATACGGCCTGGAGCGTTCCCTGGCTTACTTCCGGCTGGTACGGAGTGTAGGCCGTGTAAAATTCCGAACGGCGTAGCACGTGGTCCACGACGGAGGGAGTAAAGTGGTCGTAGGCCCCGGCCCCCAGGAAGGAAATCCTGGGTTTCCCCGATTTCCCGGCCTCGCTGAGGGAGCGGAGCTTCTGGACAAGCTCCATCTCCGAAAGAGGGGGGGGGAGGTTCAGGTCTCTTTTCAGACGCAGAGCGCCGGGGAGAACATCGGCCAAATCCTCCAGCCGGCTGATGCCCACCATCCGGAGCATCTCCGCCACGTCGCTATCCGCCATCGGAAGGTAGCGCATTTCCTATCCTTTCGCCTCTTCTTCGGCCACGAAGGCCTGGTAGGCCTCCAGGGTCATGAGGGCACCCCATTCGGCAGGGTCGGAAATCTTGATCTTCACCATCCATCCCTGGCCGTAGGGATCCTGGTTGATGATTTCCGGTATATCCTTCAGGGATTCATTGACCTCCTCCACTTTCCCGCTTAAAGGGGAATAGACCTCGGCAACAGCTTTCACCGAGTCCACGGTGACCACCGTTTCACCTTTCTTCACGGACTTGCCGAACGGGGGAAGTTCGACGAACACGATACTGCCCAGCTTGTCCTGGGCGTAGTCAGTTATCCCCACTACTGCTACATTCCCTTCAAGCCGGGCCCATTCGTGATCCTTGGTGTACCTCAGGTCCTTTGGAAAGTTCATGAATTCCCTCCTAAAATAAAGCGGTCAGCGATCAGCACTCAGCTTTCAGCAAACAACGACTCTTGCTGATGGTTTAATGCTGATCGCTGATAGCTGAATGCTGATCGCTCATTTTTTCTTCATCCATCCCTTTTCTTCAGCCTTTTGGCGGAGACGTTCCAGGGATTCAACCGTTGGCTTTTTCCTTCCCCCGAGTTGATCCCTAACAAAGATCTTTTTTTTCTCCGGCTTTCGGTCTTTTTCTTTCATGATGGGCGGGCAATGAACTAAATTTTATTCCGTCGGAGGGAAAAGATAAAGGGAAAATATGTATCCTTCAATGGGTTTCCCTTTGGAATTTGTCCCCCACCCTGGATATCTTCTTCTGTTCCAACAATCGAATCAAATGTTTTTCAACCATGTTCCTTTCGAAGAAGAACCAAACCTGTCCCCGGGACAGCCGGAACCCGGAGATCAGGCTTAAGGAAGCGAGTTCATCCAGGGTCTTCGGAGGAGAGAGGGCTTCGAGGATTTTCCTTTCCCGGGATTCGATGTTCTCCAAATACCGGTCCAGCCGCAGGCCGATGTCCCCCCGGAAGATTTCCTGCCCATGGGATGGGATGTAATATTGAGTGCGGATTTTACGGATTTTTTCGACCGAATCGATGATGCCTTGAATGCTGGCCCGTTGGTTATGATACCAGGGGCCGAAGGGAGATAGTTCCATATCGGCCAGAAAAAGAACCTGGAATTCGGGGATCAAGAAACCGGTGAGGCCGGGGGTGTGCCCGGGAAAGTGGAGGAACTCGAGGAGAACACCCCCCAGGTCCAAGGCCGTTCCATCCTCTATCTCTTTAACCTCCTTCCTTTCCCGAAACCCGAAATCATTCACCAGGGAAGCCTTCCAGTTTTGCTCGTAAGGGGTATTTTTCACCCCCACCCATTCGGCCATGGAATCGAGAGAACGGAAACAGGGAGCGTCGTCCCGATGGGTCCAGAATTCAATGCCGTCGAAAAGGGGATTGTAGCGAATATGGTCGGGGTGGTAATGGGTGTTGAAAAGGAAGTCGATTCTTTCTCCCGCAGCAAGGTGCCGGAGGGCCTTTTCCTCGCAAGCGGGGTCCACCAGAAGGGTCTGGCGGCCCTTCACCAAAAGGGTATTGCAGTAGGGGTAGGAGGGAAGCTTTCCGAAAAAGATTTTTACCGGGCCGATTTCCTGAGTTTGGATCATATCCTGCCAAAGGCGAAACCGGTTCCTTTCAGATGGGTGGAGTTAAACCGAAGCGATGCCCCCGGTCGTCCTCCATCGGAGACTGGGTTATTATTCGTCATGCCCACGGATGCGGGCATCCAGTCAGTTGCAGACCTCGACAATTTCCATGAACTGGATTCCCGCTTTCGCGGGAATGACTTTTTATGCCTCATTACCACGCAGTCTCTCGAGGAGGAGGGAGTTGGTTTCATTGACAAGCACCGAGGCATAACCCAAAAATCAAGTGGTCAGGCTTCCCCCGTCGACATAGATCGAATGGCCGGTAATAAACCGGGCGGCGTCCGAGGCCAGGAAAAGAACCGAACCCACGATCTCCTCAGCCTCAGCCAGCCGGCCCATGGGAATGGCCGCAGAAACGTGCTTCGCCACCTCCGGGTTGGACCAGATGGGTTTGCTGAAATCCGTCCTGGTCAGGCCGGGGCCCACGGCATTGACCTGGATTCCGAATTGGGCCCATTCCCGGGCCATGCAGCGGGTGAGCATCTTCAGGGCAGCCTTGCTGCACCCGTAGGCCGCCATGCCCAGCTCGGCCTTCTCCGCCCCGACGGTGGTAATGTTGATGATCCGCCCGCTCTTCTGCTCCATCATCTTGCGGGCCACCAGCCGGCTCAACAGCCACACCGCCTTCACGTTGGTGTTGAAAACCTTGTCCCACCCGTCCTCCCGCAGGTCCATAAGGCTGCGCAGGAAGCTGCGCGCGGCATTGTTCACCAAGATGTCGATCTTCCCGAACTCTTTGACCGCCACATGGACCAGGTTATCCAATTGCTCATTGGCAGTGAGGTCCGTGCCCACAGCCAGGGCTTTTCCACCCAATTTCTTAATCTCTTCGGCCACCGCATCGACCTCTTTCTGAGTCCGGCTAGCAACGGCGACCGAGGCCCCGGAATTAGCCAACCCCAGGGCAATGGCCCGGCCGATGCCGCGACCCCCTCCGGTGACGATGGCCACCTTGCCGCTCAAATCGAATTTGGCGTTCATGATTCATTCCTCCCGTAATGATAGTCGGGGAAAAGGGTCAAGAGGGAAAAGGCGAAAGGTGGGAAAAAGTCAATGTTCCAAATTGTCTTCTTCCCAGTTTTGCCCTTTCCCTTTTTCCCCCCTGATTCTTAAGATCATCCTCCAAATGAACCCTACTAGGAGGGTCCCGCTGATCAAAATGATGAAACTGGCGGAGAAAAAGGAAGCCAGGAACTCAGCCGGATTCTTGAGAAGGTAGGCCCGGACCATCTCCTCGACCCCAAATTCCAGGAAGAAAAGAGCCACGGCAGAAAAGAGAATGAACTTGCCCCACCAAAGCATCCTAGGATTCCTTTTTTCCCTTCTGCAGCGCGGTCATCAGAGAACGGACATAAGGGCCATCTTCCCGCCAGACATGGCAACTGTTGAGCACCCGGGCGAAGGCCGGGTTGTCTGGAGTCCGGGCCGCCCCTTTCCTTCCGTAGGCGGCGAAGTATCCCTGCACGGCCACCGGTCCCATAGTCAAGAATAGATTGGTCAGATGGGAACACCCTTTCACATCCCCGATCAAGTCTTTTACCTTCTGGGTATATCCAGAGATAATCCGGAGACCGACCAATTTTTGAATTGCCGGGAGAGCCTCCGGACACCCCTCCCTGGGAATCCTTTTCATCTCTGCATCCGCGTCGGTGATGGTGAGGTCTGGCCCCTGGACCCGGACCCGGGCCAAAAGGTGATGGATCGTTCTTGCCCTGCTCTCTTTCGCTTCGAGGGAAGAGGGCCGGGTATCCAGCAGTTCTCCTTCCACTAGAACCTGATGATTTCCCAGGTCAAAAGTATTGATTTCAACCTTGCGAGTATGGACCGGCTTTCCTTTGTTCATTTCCCTTCCCTTCCATGAATAACCCCCCGGGCTTCAACGACCCCCCCTGGTTTTCTTCATCCGGGCAATCTTCCGGAAGAAAATATCTGCAGGGTTTTCCACTGAAGGAAGGCTGACCAACTGGCCGCTGGTCACCCTAAATCGTGGGTCCTCCTTCAAGGCGGAAAGCAGCTCCCGATAGGTATAATTCGGGTTCATCATCAGCTCCTCCACAATTCGGTGGGCCAGATCGGCAAGGGGGAGGACCTGCTCCGTTTGTAACACCTGTAAGGCGATTTTTAGGCTATTCTGCAGGAGGATTTCCTTGGGGAATTCAGATTGGCCGGTTTCCAGGTCATAGCGGGGAAAGCCGTCCACGGGGAGAGAAGGGGCACCCTGGTGAATGCTGCCTTCTCGGTCTTGAAAAAGCTTCTTGGTCTTTCCAAAAATTTCCACTCCCCGCCGAATTCTCCGCGCCATTAGCCCTTTCCTCCAACTGCCGGATCCATGTCTCCTGGGGTTGATTGCCCTGTGATTTTAGCGGAATTATTCGGAGTTACCAATAAAAAAATTCCCTTCCCTCGGCCTTCTCCTGGATCAGGGGAGAAGCAGGGAGCAAGGGGGTGGGTGTTAGGAGGTCGACCCCACGCAGATTCTATCCCAAGGGCCAAGGCTTTTGAGCTCGTCGATGAGTTGACGGATCACCCGAAACCCCTTTTCCCAAAAATCCTCCCGCCCGATGTCGATCCCGGCTTTCTTCAAAAGCTCATGAGGACTCCCGGACCCACCCCTCTCCAGGAGGCGGATGAGCCGATTCAGGAAGGGAGGGCCTTCTTCCTGGTATTTTTGAAACAGGGCCAGGGAGACCAATTCCCCGAAAATATAACTGTAACAATAGAAGCGGGAATGGATGAAATGAGAAATGTAGGCCCAGCCCCACCGATATTCGGGGATCATTTCGACAGAGTCCCCGAAAAGCCGAGCATTGGCCTTCCACCAAAGGTCCCCGATCTCCTCGCTGCTCAAGAGATGGTCTCGCCGACTTTGATAGGCCTGTTGCTCGAAGCGGGTCAGGACGTTCTGGCGAAAGATGGTAGCGATCATGTCCTCGACCTCTATGCAGAGAAGAGCGAGGCGGACGGTCAGGTCCCGTTCTTCCCGGAGAAGGGCCTGGGTCATGACTAGCTCCCCGAATACGGAAGCTGTTTCAGCCAGGGTGAGGGGAGGGTCGAAGTTCATCAGGGTTTGCTTGCGGGCCAGGTAGAAATGAATCCCATGCCCCATTTCGTGGGCCAAAGTGAGCACATCCCTCAGGTTACCGGTATAATTCAGCAGAATGTATGGATGAAGGGAAGGGGTCATGCCGGCGCAGAAGGCCCCCCCGTACTTTCCCTTGCGGGGAGGGGCATCGATCCAGCGTTTTTCGAAGAATTCTCCTGCAATTCGACCGAAGAGAGGATGGAACCTTTGGAAAGATTGCAGGAGAAGGTTTCTCGCTTCGTCGAAGGGAATCTTTTTGGGGCTGGAGGGCAGCGGAGCATAAAGGTCAAAGTTCGCCAACTTCGGTAGGCCCAGAAGACAGGCCTTGACCTGGAAGTACTCCCGGGCCAGAGGATAGTGGGCCTCCGTCACTTCCATCATTAATTCAACGGCTTCGGGGCGAATCTCGTTCTCCAGATGAATCCGGTGCATAGGCCCCTGGTACCCGCGAAGGTCGTCTTCTACCTGGGCATCGAGGATGAGGGCGTTGAAAATGGAGCCCAGGACTAAATGATTCTCCCCATGCTGCTTTAGAAATATCCGGAAAGCCTTCTCCCGCAGGCTACGATCGGAGGAATAAAGAAGGGAGAGCATCTGGCTTCCGGTGAGCTCCTTCTCCTCCCCCTCCGCTTCGAGGCGGAAGGAGAAGGCCCCGGTGAATTCATCGAAGAGGGTAGTAAAAGCCGACCTTCCGGTCAGGTTCTTCCGGCTGAAAATCTCCTCTTCCTTTTCCCCCCGGGTAAACGGCCGGAAGCGCCGAAGAAAGCTCAGGGCGTGTTGGTAGGCTTTCAGGGGGGGATGGGACAGGAATTCCTGGAGTTTTTCCGGGGGGAGGCCAATCAGGGCAAGGCGGAAGAAAAGGAGCTGATTTTCCAGTTCATTCCACTGCTCCTTGGCTTTCTGCAGGAGGGTTTTGTATTCGTTGTTCTGGGAATCCTGGGAAAAAAGAAGGCTGGCATAAAGAAAGGGCTTTATCCCTTCTTCCTGGATGGATTCGTATTCTTTCAAAGCTTGGAAAAAAGCGGCAGGGGAGAGGAGAGAAAGATCACCCCCCTTATAGGAAGCCTGAAGCCGCCTGGCCCGTTCCGCCCCTCGATTCAGGTCGACCGCCCAACTTGGCTCTCTGGGAGTTTGGTAGAGATCGGTCAAGTCCCAGGTGAACGCTTGACCTTCCATGTCAGGGTCCATGGTATCCTATCTTTCTATTCCTTCGAAAAGGAGAGAATCCCCCACGAGAGGCCACCTCGAGCTTGCGCCCCGGGGGATAAATTGCCGAAGAAACAGGACCCGGGAGGCGCCCCCCGGACCAGGGTTATGACTGAGGGAGAAAAAAGAAAGGGGAGCAACTATTCAGGGATTCGAGGAGTGAAAATCGCCCTGAAAAGAATCAGACAGGTTTGGGTCCACCAGAATCTTTTGCCTCTTTTTTCATTTCCTCTGGCGGTTTTTCGGAGGTTCCCTCCTCGATGGATTTCACTCCTCCCTTGAAGTTCTTAATGGCTTTGCCCAGACCTGACCCGATTTCCGGAAGCCTCTTGGCCCCGAAGATCAGGAAAACGATGGCCAGAATGACAAGCAGCTCTTGAGTTCCCAATCCAAACAAATTCCTCACCTCCTTAAAACTTCTTCCATTTAGTATATTCTTCCTCATAGGTTTTAGCAAGGGCAAAAGCCTTTTGCCATACTTTTGCCAATCATTGCGTGGGGGCCCCCGTGGGGGGTGAACGTCAATCGAAAAAATGGGAAACGAACTCTTCGAAATCCCAGGCAATGAATCCCTTGGTCATTTTGGCCACCCCCTTGAAATAGGGGGAGTCGGCTTCCTGAAAAAGTCGGTCGCACAAAGAAGGAACCCAGTGATTCAGATGGTCCTGGAAAAACACCTGCTGCAACTTGAGCCAAGGGAAAAGCTCTTCCATTTTTGGGGCTTCCGCAGCCTTCTGGCAGAGGTAAAAGACAAACTCCAGTTCGGCCCCGATATGGTCATCCGGAAAAGAACGATCGGGATGGACAACCAGCCCCGCTTCCATATATTTTTTTCGCACCGCCAGAGTTTCCTCCTGCATCATCAGACCGCTCTGGGAGCGATATACGGATTCATAAAGGGGTACGGCCGAAGGCCCGACGAAGAGGCGGGTGAATTCCAGGAAAAGGTCGGGCACCAGCTGCGGCACCCGGGGGGAGAAGATGATTCCGCCCAGCAAATGCACTCCCTCATCCAACTCCGGATGGTAGCCGGCAAGGTTTTTCAAGACATTCTCTTCCTGGAGCGCCTGGAATAGAGCCTCCGTGGGTTCCTGAAGGAAGAAACAGCGGAGCAGATCATAAACGCTCTGCCGGGCCTTCATCAGTTCCTGGAATTCATCCATTTTTAAACTCATTGGGGATTTGATATTTCAGATCGCAGATCGAATAAATGGAAAAGAATCGATCTGGGATCATAAATCGAAGGTCCCTTTCACTCTTCCCGGATTCGAATCTCCACGTTCTTGGGCGATTCACAACCCCTAAGAGCGGAGACCATTCCCCGCACCGTTGCGATGATCGATTTTTGGACGAAAGGCGATAAAGAAATATCTTTGCCTTCCACCTTCAGCTGAACCGGGGGGGACTTTTTCCCCACCAAGAATTTTTCTTCGATCAGGTCGACAATCCCACGGGCATCGTCCAGGTCGAAACAGGGTACGCCGATGTCAAAGGGCTGATTGGAGGCGATGGCCACGAGATTGTCTTCCCGGGTGCAAAGCAGCTCCCTGCGCCTCTCCTTGCGAAAGACTTCTATCTTGGGCTGGGAGTTTCTCTTGAAACCCTCCGAGAGGATGATGTCCACATCCTGGATGTACTTGTCCCGCAGCTCGGCCAGCTCGGCATCATGGTCCACATCCCGGATTAAAGCCAGTTTTTGGGGGGAGGAGATGACCACCGTATGAGCTCCGGCTTGCTTATGCCGCCAGCTGTCTTTCCCCTCCCGGTCTACGTCGAAGCCATGAACATCGTGCTTGATGGTGGCAACTCGATAGCCCCGGAGGTTTAGCTCGGGGACCAGCTTTTCGATGAGGGTGGTCTTGCCGCTGTCGGAGGTTCCAACTATGGATACGATGGGGATCATGAAAATATCAGGTTTCGAGTTTCGGGTTTCAGGTCAAAAACAATACCTATCAGCTATGAGCAATTCTACGCGGTTAGCTATTTCTTTTTCAGGACTTCGGGATTGATCGGGTATTGGGGAGGTTCCCCGCGCAGGACCCGAACTACTTCTTCCACCACGGCAATCCCCACGCGATAGAGGCTTTCTTCGGTGGTCCCCGCGTAGTGAGGGGTTCCCAGGACCTGGGGGTGGTTCAGAAGAGGGTCTTTGGGGTCAGGGGGTTCAATCTCCCAAACATCCAGGGCCGCGGCAGCGATAGGCCCGGAGTTGAGAGCTTCCAGGAGGGCTTTCTCATTCACGATTCCGCCCCGGGCAGTATTGATCACGTAGGTCCCTTTTTTCATCATGGCCAATTCCCTTTTACCGACCATTCCCTTGGTTTCCTGGGTCAGGGGGCAATGGACCGTCAGAAAGTCGATCTTGGGGAGCAGGTTTTCCAGGCGCTCCACCTTCTCCACCCCGAAGGTCTTCATGACTTCTGCGGATACATAGGGGTCGTAACCTCTTACCTTCATGTCAAAAGCGGCAATGCACTTCCGGGCGACGGTGGAACCGATGCGGCCCGTTCCGATGATCCCCAGCGACTTGCCTTCCAAATCAATGCCCGTCAGGTTGTACTGTTTCAAGAGGGCGCTGAAGATCCCGACATCCCCCTTAGGCATATTGGCCATGGCTTTCTGGGCCTGAGGAATTCTCCGGGCCAGGGCCAGCATGAAAGACAGGGCCAGCTCGGCCACGGACTCCCGGTTCGCACCGGGAGTATTGGTTACCAGGATCCCCCTGCGCGTAGCTTCCGCCAGGTCCACCGAATCCAGCCCCACTCCATGGCGGGCGATGATTTTCATCTTGGGAGCCAGGTCCATTTCCTCGGCTCCCACATAAACTTTGCGGGCTACCATGCCGTCTACCTCTTTCAGCGCTTCCAGGTAAGCCTGCCGGGAATGGTCTTTCGGGCGAACGACCTGGGCGTGTTTCTCCAAAAGGGCTACCGCATCAGGATGGATGACCTCTCCCAGATAAACCTTCATTTTCCCTCCTCAACGGATTTCAAAATAGCTTTTGTCCCCCCTCCCATTCTCCTCATGAATGGAAAAGGGTCGTGTCGCCTATCTATCATCCCTAAAAGGGGGCTGTCAATCAGACAGGCAACCCCCGGGGGCTTTCTCATGGCAAGAAAAAAAGGACCCCCGGTTCTAAAACGAGGGTCCAAAAGTGTAGAGCAAAAAGGAAAAACCTATGCCCGCAGGCAGGCGGAGAGCAGATTCTGGGATTTGATCTTCTCCAACCATACCTCGTATTGTCCCTCGTCTCCCAGAATCTGATTGACGAGTTCCTCCTGGTAATGCCCCTCTTTCATGCGGACCTTGATATGCTTCTTAAATCTCTCATGAAGGGTGTAATGAATGATGATCCCGACCGCCGCACTGTAAGGACAAAGGGGCCCTCCCACAGTGTACGAGACCCGGATTTCTTCTTCCTGAAGCTCGATATCGTCCTCCCGGACGAAACCCATTTCCACAATGCTGCGGTCCTTGAGGTCGGGGTCGAGAATGTGATCCAGCACCCTCAATATATCCTGCTTGGTCACGGGAAACCCTCCTATGAATTCAAGGGGCCATAAAAATCGGAAAGATTTAGTGCCCGTGTTCGTGCTCGTCCGGTAATTCCTTCCCACACCCTGTACAGAACTCCGCCTCGTCGGGATTCTCCACATCGCAGAAGGGACAGTAGCATTTCTTGGGGGTCGCCTTGTAGGCAGTCCCTTCCTTTTTCATTTTAAAATCCTCGATGGCCTTATGAAGAGCATCGGCTCCCAGGTTGGAGCAGTGCATCTTCTGTTTGGGAAGACCCTCCAACGCTTCGGCCACCTTTTTGTTGGTGATCTGGGAAGCCTCATCAAGGGTCTTGCCTTTGGCCATCTCGCTGACCATGCTGGAAACGGCAATGGCGGCTCCGCAACCGAAGGTCTGGAATTTCACGTCTTCGATTACGTTTTCCTTGACTTTGATGTAAAAGGTCATCATATCTCCGCAGACCGGATTCCCCACTTCTCCAACCCCATCCGCACCCTCGATGACCCCCACATTGCGGGGATTCTTGAAATGATCCATAACCTTCTCGGTGTACATGTCTTCTTTCCTTCCTTTTTTCGGATTTTATGGTCCTCAGGTTTTTTTAGCCATCGCCTTCCGATACACCGGGGACATATTCCGCAGCCTTTCCACGATAGGCGGCAATACCTGCAGGATGTGATCCACATCCTGGGGCTTGTTTTGCATTCCGAAGGAGAACAATAGGGATCCTTGGGCCGTGGCGGCATCCACCCCCATGGCGAGCATGACATGGGAGACCTTGAGAGAACGGGAAATACAGGCAGAGCCGCTGGAAATACGGACCCCTTCCATGTCCATGAAGAGGAGCATGGCTTCGCCTTCGATGTATTCGACGGC